>CAZEIW010000142.1:0-95605 GCA_964512305.1 uncultured Burkholderiaceae bacterium
GGGTCGCGCTCCTGGCAGTCGGCGAGCTTGCCGGGGAGCCCGGCGCCGTCCAGCACGCCCTTGCGGCGCGTCATCTCGCGCGCCTTGCGCGCAGCCTCGCGCGCGCGCGCGGCGTCGACGATCTTGCCGCAGATGATCTTCGCGTCCGACGGCCGCTCGAGCAGGAAGGCCTCGAGCGCGCGCGCGATGACCTCCTCGACGGCGGGGCGGACCTCGGAGGACACGAGCTTGTCCTTGGTCTGCGACGAGAACTTCGGCTCCGGAACCTTGACGCTCAGCACGCAGGTCAGCCCCTCTCGCATGTCGTCGCCGGTGGTCTCGACCTTGGCCTTCTTCGCGAACTCGTGCTCGTCGATGTACTTGTTGATGACGCGCGTCATCGCCGCGCGCAGGCCGGTGATGTGGGTCCCGCCGTCCCTCTGCGGGATGTTGTTGGTGAACGCCAGCAGGTTCTCGCTGTAGCCGTCGTTCCACTGCATCGCGACCTCGACGCCGATCCGCATGCCGCCCGTGCCCGCGGGCGCCGACTCGCCGATCGCGTGGAACGCGTGCCCGTGCAGCACGGTCTTGTTCTTGTTGATGTACTCGACGAAGCCCTTGACGCCGCCCGAGAACGCGAAGTCCTCCTCCTTGCCGATGCGCTGGTCGACCAGGCGGATGCGGACGCCGTTGTTCAGGAATGAGAGCTCGCGCAGGCGCTTGCTCAGGATCTCGTAGTGGTATTCGACCTGGCCGAAGATCTCCTCGTCGGGCATGAAGTGGACTTCGGTGCCGCGCTTCTCGGTCTCTCCCAGCACGCGCATCGGCGACACCGGCACGCCGTCCACGGCGTCGCTCAGGCGGTTCTGCACCACGCCCTGGCGGAACTCGAGGAAGTGCACGTGGCCGTCGCGGCGGATCGTGAGGCGCAGCCAGCGCGACAGCGCGTTGACGCACGACACGCCGACACCGTGCAGGCCGCCCGAGACCTTGTAGCTGTTCTGGTTGAACTTGCCGCCGGCATGCAGCTCGGTGAGCGCGATCTCGGCCGCCGAGCGACGCGGATCGTGCTTGTCGTCGAACTTGATCCCGGTCGGAATGCCCCGGCCGTTGTCGATCACCGAGATCGAGTTGTCGGTGTGGATCGTGACGACGATGTCGTCGCAGTACCCGGCGAGCGCCTCGTCGATCGAGTTGTCGACGACCTCGAACACCATGTGGTGCAGGCCGGTGCCGTCCTGCGTGTCCCCGATGTACATCCCGGGGCGCTTGCGCACCGCCTCCAGGCCCTCGAGGATCTGGATGCTGGCTTCGCCGTAGTCGCTCGGCTGGCCGTGGCCGTTCGGGCCCGCGGCAGCGCCGCCGCCGTCGCCATTGCTGCCATTGCCGCCGTTGCCGTCTTTTCCGTTGCCGTTGGTTTCGATTGGAAATTCCCTCGGAACTGCTGACATGCTTCTATGACTTCCTTGCCGGGACCCTGGTTCCGTCAGATGCGCATCGGCATCACGACGTACTTGAACTTCGCCGAGTCGGTCAACGTGATCAGCGCGCTGCCGAGCGAATCGCCGAGCGCGACCTTGATGTGCTCGCTCTTGAGGTTCACCAGCACGTCGAGCAGGTAGGTCACGTTGAACCCGATGTCCAGGCCTTCGCCCGCGTAGTCGATCTCGATCTCCTCGAGCGCTTCCTCCTGGTCGGTGTTGGTCGAGCTGATCTTCAGCATCCCCGACGCCAGCACCCAGCGCACGCCCTTGAACTTGTCCGTGGTCAGGATCGCGGCGCGCGACAGCGCCTGCATCAGTTCCTCGCGCGCGATCACGAAGGTCTTCGGGTTGTTGGCCGGCACGACCTTCGCGTAGTCGGGGAACTTGCCCTCGACCAGCTTGGACACGAGCTCGATCGATCCGAAGCCGAACCGGACCTGGTTCGGCGCCATTCTCACCTGCACCGGCTCGTCGGTGTCGGGCAGCAGGCGTCCCAGCTCGAGGATCGTCTTGCGCGGCACGATCGCCTCGATCGGGGCCGAGTCGCCGTCCTTTTCGACCTCGCAAAGCGCCAGGCGGTGGCCGTCGGTGGCCACCGCCCGCACGAGGCCGCGCTCGACCACCAGCAGCATTCCGTTCAGGTAGTAGCGGATGTCCTGCGCCGCCATCGCGTAGTGCACCATCGAGAGCAGGTACTTCAGCGACGAAGCGGGGAGGGAGAAATCGACGGTCGATTCGGCCGCGACGACGGTCGGGAATTCCTCGGCCGCCATCGTCTGCAGCGCGAACCGGCTGCGGCCGCTCTGCACCGTGAGCTTGCGGTTGGCGATCGAGAGCTGCACCTCGGCGTCGGGCAGCGCGCGCAGGATGTCGACGAGCTTGCGCGCCGAGACGGTCGTCGCGCCCGTTTCCTTGCCGGCCGGGAATGCGGCGCCGGTCTGGATCTGGATCTCGAGGTCGGTCGTCATGAACGACAGCTTCTCGGTGTCCCGGCGCAGCAGGACGTTGGCGAGGATCGGCAGCGTCTGGCGTCGTTCGACGATTCCACTGACGATCTGCAACGGGCGGAGCACTGCGTCGCGGGGCGCTTTAACAAGCTGCATCGCCTATATCCTTTTGATAGTCATATTTAATAGAGTCGGCCCGGACCTGGGGACAAGTCGAGGAAAGCCCGATTCTTCAAAGCCCTGGAAGCGCCGGAGGCCGGTGGACAAGGGCGTACGGCGGCGCCGCGAAGCGGTGGATAACGTTGAACAACTCGGGCCGGGTCCGCGCAACCCCGCGACTTGTGCCGGGTTTTCCACGGACCTTATCGAGGTTTTCCACAGGATTTCCGAAGCCGCAACGACGCCCGAAGTCATCGACCAGGTCATCCTTTGAGCGTCTGCTCGAGCACGTGCAGCGCGTGGTTCAGCTCGGCATCCTTGACGCGGGAGTCCGCGATCTTGCGCACCGCATGCAGCACCGTGGTGTGGTCGCGGCCGCCGAAGAGCTCGCCGATCTCCGGCAGGCTCTTCTGCGTCATCTCCTTCGCCAGGTACATCGCGACCTGGCGCGGCGCCGCGATGCTGCTGGGGCGCCGCTTGCTGTACATGTCGGAGACCTTGATCTTGTAGTAGTCGGCCACCGTCTTCTGGATGAGCTCGACCGTGACCTGACCCGTGCTGGCCGACAGCAGGTCCTTGAGCGCCTCGCGCGCCAGCTCCACGGTGATCGGCCGCGCATGGAACGAGGCGAACGCGAGCACCTTGCGCAGCGCGCCCTCGAGCTCGCGCACGTTGCTGCGCAGGTTCTTCGCGATGAAGAATGCCACGTCCTCGGCGAGCTGCGTGTTCTCGATCTCCGCCTTCTTGAGCAGGATCGCCACGCGCATCTCGAGCTCGGGCGGCTCGATCGCCACGGTCAGTCCGGAGGCGAAGCGCGACACGAGGCGGTCCTCGATGTCCTTCAGTTCCTTCGGATAGGTGTCGCTCGTGATGATGATCTGCTTGCGGCCGGCGACCAGCGCCTCGAAAGCGTAGAAGAACTCTTCCTGCGTGCGGCTCTTGCCGGCGAAGAACTGGATGTCGTCGATCAGCAGCAGGTCGAGCGAGTGGTAGTAGCGCTTGAAGTCGTCGAACGCCTTGCGCTGGTACGCGCGCACGACGTCGCTGACGTACTGCTCGGCGTGGATGTAGCGCACCTTGGCCTGCGGACGCCGCGCGAGGACGCCGTTGCCGACCGCGTGTATCAAGTGGGTCTTGCCCAGGCCCACCCCGCCATACAGGAACAGCGGGTTGTACGAGCCGCCCGGGTTCTCGGCGACCTGCATTGCGGCGGCGCGCGCGAGCTGGTTGGCCTTGCCGGTCACGAACGTCTCGAACGTCAGCAGCGCATTCAAGCGCGCTCGCTCGAGGTTGCTGGGCAGCGCGACGGCGCTCTGGGGTGCGGCCGCCGCTTCGAGCGCGGCCTCGTCGGCGTGCGGCTCCTCGGCGGCGCCCGCTGCGTCGTCGCCGCGCGCTTCGAGCTCGAACAGCACGTTGACCGGGCGCTTGAGCACGCTCGCGACCGCGGCCTGGATCCGCGTCGAGAACTGGGAACGGATCGCGTCGAGCTTGAGCCTGTTCGGCGCGCCCAAGCGCACGTCGCCGGTGTTGGCGTCGAAGTCGAGGGCTTTGAGGGGTTTGATCCAGGCGGTGAATTGCTGGGGCGTCAGTTCGCGCTCGAGGAGACGCGAACAGTCTTGCCAGAAAGTGAGCATCTGTGTATCTATCCCCGCCGCGCCCGGATTCGCGGTCCAGCGGCCGCGCCCGTGCATTGTTATGGTCGTCAGTTCGCGGTCTCAACCGCCAGCCGGGCCTTGGCTGCACGCGGCGGCCCCGGGCCCGCTTCGGGCGCAAGGCGCGCGGCGGGTTCCGTCCTCCCGCCGCCACTGAGCAAGGCGGCATTGTACCGGCGCCGGGCGTAGTTATCCACAAGCTGGCGTGAATATTCGACGGCCTCTTCCGCTGCGAAACCCGCACCAATAGGATGGTGCGGAGAGAGTGTGCGTACACTATCATTGTGAGGTCTCGGCTCGTTTGCGCGCACGTTTGCGCGCCCCGGCGGGGTCGCTCGAAGCCGGGGCCGAAGGCCCGTCCTGGCAACGCATCGGCGGTATCTGTTTGACGATATTGCGGCTTGTCGCGTCTAATAGAGGGCTTTTCGCCTGCCCGGCCCGGGAACCGCAGGGCCTGAGCCGGGGCGCAGCGCGGCGCGGGACTGCTTGATCGAGGAATTCAACATGGCAACCAAACGAACCTTCCAACCGTCGGTCCTGAAGCGAAAGCGCACGCACGGCTTTCGTGAGCGGATGAGCACGCGCAGCGGCCGCGCCGTTCTGAATGCAAGGCGGGCCAAGGGCCGCAAGCGGCTCGCGGTCTGAGTCCGGCTACGGCGGCGCCCGCCGCTTGGACCGCACGGGGCGCCTGCGGCGGCCGGCCGAGTTCGCGGCGCTGCTCGGCGCAACGCAATGGCGGGCGGCGCGGCGCTGGATCGCAGCATCGGCGGCGTTCAGCGGGCACGCGGGCCACGGCGACACATTCCCTGCGAACATGGTGCGGTTTGGCTTCACGGTGCCGAAGCGGCACGCGCGGCGCGCGGTCGAGCGGGCGATGGTCAAGCGCATTCTGCGCGAGGGCGCGCGGCACGCCGCGCCCGGACTGACCGCCCGGGCCGCGGGCCGCGGGGTCGATCTGGTGCTGCGGCTGAAGGCCGCTCTGCCGGACAGGGAGGCCATGTCATGGAACGAGCTCAAGCGCAGGCTGCGCACCGAAACCGATGAACTGATGTCAAAGCTCGAGCAAGAGCTGGCGACCCGGTGATCAAGTTCATCCTGCTGCAGGCGCTGCGAGCCTATCGTTACCTGTTGTCGCCTTGGATCGGCAACCAGTGCCGCTTCTGGCCGACCTGTTCGCAATACGCGGCGGAGGCGATCGAACGCCACGGGGCGCTGCGGGGCACGATGCTCGCGGTCGCGCGGCTGGCGCGCTGCCACCCGTGGCACCGTGGCGGGGTCGACCCGGTGCCCGAGACGTTCCGTTGGCCCCATTTGCCTGGCTCGCGGCATTGCTCCCGGCACTGAAGCCAGGCCACCGCCCGCCGCGCATTCGAGCCGCAACCGCAAGTCAACCGATTCGCTGACCGATGGAAACTCGACGCACGATCCTGTGGATCATCTTCGGCATGTCGCTGTTCATGCTGTGGGACCGCTGGCAGGTGTTCCAGGGGCGCGGGTCGCTCCTGAACCCGGCGGCCAACGTGAGCGCGGGCAAGACGGCACCGAAGGGTGCACCGCCGGCCGCCAAGGGCGAGGCCGGCGTGCCGTCGGCCGCCGGGACTGCGGCCACCGCGCCGGCGACTGCGGTGCCGCCGGCGGCACAGGCCCAGGCGACGCCGGCGGCCGAGCTGGTGCATGTGCAAACCGACCTGCTGCGCGCGGACTTCGATCCGCAGGGCGCGGTGCTGGTGCGGGCCGAGCTGCTGACCCAGCACGCGGCGACGCGCTGGACCGCCGAGGGCCTGGCCGGCTTCGTCACCGGCAAGACCCCGGAGCCCGAAGGCCATGTCGTCCTGTTCGACCGCAGCGCCGAGCGCGACTACCAGGCGCAGAGCGGCCTGATCGGCGGCGGCGATTCGACCGCGCTTCCGAACCATCGCAGCACGCTCTTCGCCGCGGCACCCGGCCCGCGCGCGCTCGCGCCGGGGCAGGACGAGCTCAGCGTGCGCTTCGAAGGCGAGGCGGGCGGCGTCAAGCTGGTGAAGACCTTCACGTTCCGGCGCGGCAGCTACGAGGTCGACGTCAGGCACCAGGTGGAAAACGTCGGCGCCGCCGCCGTGTCGCCGTCGCTGTACCTGCAGCTCGTGCGCGACAACCGCAAGGGGGAGGACGAATCGTCGTTCTTCGGCACGCGCACCTACACCGGCCCGGCCGTGTACACCGACGCCGACCACTTCTGCAAGATCCCGTTCGAGGACATCGAGAAGAACAAGGCGCAGCAGATCAAGCCGGCGGACAATGGCTGGGTCGCGATCGTGCAGCACTACTTCGTGACCGCCTGGGTGCCGCAGGTGCACGCGGAGCGCGAGTTCTATACGCGGCCCGTCGGCGAGGACTTCGCGGTCGGGACCATCCTGCCCCTGGGAAGCATCGCGCCGGGCGCGAGCGTCGAGCGCGACGCGAAGCTCTATGTCGGGCCGCAGGACCAGAAGGTGCTTGCCGACGTCGCGCCGGGGCTGGATCTCGTGGTCGACTACGGCCGCCTGGAGCCGATCGCGAAGCCTCTTTTCTGGCTGCTGGACGTCCTGCACCGGCTTGTCGGCAACTGGGGCTGGGCGATCGTGCTGCTGACGATCCTGATCAAGGCCGCGTTCTACCCGCTGTCGGCGGCCGGCTTCAAGTCGATGGCCAAGATGAAGGAAGTCGCGCCGCGCCTGAACAAGCTCAAGGAGCAGTTTGGCGACGACAAGCAGAAGATGCAGACGGCGATGATGGAGATCTACAAGCAGGAGAAGATCAATCCGCTCGGCGGCTGCCTGCCGATCCTGATCCAGATCCCCGTGTTCATCGCGCTGTACTGGGTGCTGCTCGGCTCGGTCGAAATGCGCAACGCGCCTTGGATCCTGTGGATCCACGACCTGGCGACGCCGGACCCGTGGTTCGTGCTGCCGGCCGTGATGATGGGGACCAGCTGGATCCAGTACAAGCTGCAGCCCACGCCGCCCGATCCGGTGCAGGCGAAGGTGATGGCGGTGATGCCGTTCGTGTTCGGCGTGATGTTCTTCTTCTTCCCGTCCGGGCTCGTGCTCTATTGGCTGCTCAACAACAGCCTCTCGATCCTGCAGCAGTGGCGGATCAACAAGGTGATCGCGCGGTCGAAGGCGGTGGGGTGAGCTGCGCTGCGCGCAAAAGCCCCCTCTCCCGCTGTCCTACAGCGGCCAATCGACCCCGATCAGCCAGGTGCGGCCCGGCGCCGGCTCGAAGAAGCGGCTGTTGGCTTCGTTGACGATCACCGAGCCTGCGTAACCCCGGTCGAGCAGGTTGTCGACGCGCGCGAACACGCGCGGCTGGCTGCTGCCGAGCTGCAGCGTGCGCGCGAGCGAGAAGTCGACCGCGGCGTAGCCCCCGGCGTGATCGGTATTGCGGTCGTCGACGAACAGCGCTGACTGGGTGCGCGCATCGAGCGTCAGGTCCGCCCAGCCGGCGCGATACTTGAGCTCGATATAGCCGTCGCGCGCCGGGACGGCGGGCAGCTTGTTGCCCGCGGCCACCGGCAGCGACGGCGTCGTGCAGGGCGCGGCCGCGCAGGTCAGGAACGCGGTCTCGAAGCGCGCGTCGATCGCGGTCGCGCTGGCGGCGAAGGACCAGCGGTCGGAAAGCGGCCATTGCACCGAAGCTTCGATGCCATCGCGCCGGGTGCGGTCGACGTTGGCGTAGGTCGAGCGGCCGCCGGAGTTGGTCCGCACGACGAGGTCGTTGTGGGTGCGCGTGCTGAAGAGCGCCAGCTCGGCGCGCGCGCCGCCGGCGAGCGCGGTCTTCGCGCCGAGCTCCAGATTGTTGCTGCTGGCGGCCTGCAGCGCGGTGTTCAGGCCGGCGGAGCCGTCGGGGCGGTATGCGAGCTCGTTGAGCGTCGGGGTCTCGAATCCGCGGGCGTACGAAAGGTAGGCGCTGACCTGCGGCGTCGCGCGGAACACGACCCCGGCGGTCGGGTTGGTCCCGGAGTAGCCGATCGAATCGTAGGCGGGGGTCGCGGCGGGCAGATGGTTGCTCGACTCGAAGTTCACGCGCGTGTAGCGCGCGCCGGCCAGGAAGCGCCAGGCGTCGCCCAGCTTCGCCTCGGTCTGGACGTAGGGACCGAAGGACTCGACGACGTTGGTGTCGTCGCGGCGCTTCGTGCCCTCGACGCCGAGCGTCGGCGCGGCGGCGGTGCCGACGTAGTTGTTGTAGCCGCGCCGCGCCTCGTTCATCCGCTCGATATCCAGGCCGGCGCTGCTGGTCCAGGCCCCGGTCTCGACCGTGGCGCGCAGGTCGCCGCCGCCGAAGCGGCGATCGAAATCGATCACGCCGCCGGGGCTGGTTGCGGCGAGCTGGGTCGCGACGGGGATCGCCTGGAATTGCGTCACGCTGCGCGTGCCGATCCACAGCGAGGTATCGAGCTGGGCTGCGCCGGCCCGGCTGCGCAGGCTGGCGCCGGCGGTCTCCTGGCGCGTGGTCTTGCGCGTGTCGAACTGGATCGCCTGCGGCGAAGCCAGCGTCGGATCGGCCTGGAACTGCGCGCGCGTGAGCCCGAGGGGGTCCTGCGCGTCGGGCATGTCGATCGCGTTGAGCGACACCCGCAGCTCGCCCAGCGGCGAGTCGAGGAAGCCGCCCCGGATGTTGAGCAGGTCGCGCCGCGCCGCGCTGTGCCCGCGCGCGCCGTCGGTGCGGAAGCGCGTCGCGTCGACCCCGAAGGCGTACGGGGCCTCGCCGCCGACCCCATTGAAGCCGACGCGCGAGGTCCCGTGCGAGCCGGCCGCGAAGGACGGATCGAAGCGCTGCGGCTGGGGCTTGAGGTCGCTGGTGATCGAGATCACGCCGCCGGAGGAATTTCCGTACAGCGCCGAAAACGGCCCGCGCAGCACCTCGATGCGATCGGCCGCGTCCAGCGGGAAGTGCGAGACCTGCCCCTGGCCGTCGGGCAGGGTCGCCGGCACGCCGTCGACGTAAAGGCGCACGCCGCGCTCGCCGAAGGATGCGCGGGCGCCAAAACCGCGGATCGACAGCTGCAGATCCTGCGCATAGTTCTGGCGGTTCAGCACCACCAGCCCAGGTATGCGGGCGAGCGATTCGGACAGGTTGACGCGCAATTGCGCATCGCGCACCTGGTCGCCGGTCACGACGTCTATCGAGGCCGGCACGTCGAGCGGGTCGCGCTCGGTGCGAGTGGCGGTGACCACGACCACCGGCACCGCGGCGCCCGGAGGGTCGGCGGCAGCGAGCTGCTGCGCGTAGGTCGAAAGCGGGAAGGCGAGCGCAAGCGCAAACGCGGCCGGCGTCAGCCGGTGCGGACAGACGGAATTCATCGACACCCCTTGCGGCCGCGACGCGGCCGATGCCCCCCCGAGCGGGGGCGATTATCCTATAGACGCGCCGGGAGCGGGGCCGGAACGGTGGTCGATGCGGGCGGCGCCCGTGCTCAGCGAACGACGAGCACCGGGCGATCGGTCAGGGTGAGGACCTTCTGGGTCTCGCTCCCGAGCACCATCGCGGCCATGCCTGCCCGCCCGTGGGACGCCATCACGATCAGGCCGCAGTCGTGCGTTTGCGCCGATTGCAGGATGGCGCGGTGCGGATGCGCGTTTTCCTGGATCTCGGTGACGCAGGGGATGCCGTTTTCGCGCGCGGCGCGCTCGATCGCCGCCAGGTTCGCGGTGGCGCGCGCGCTGGCCGCGCCCAGGTACTGCGCTTCCTCGTCGGCGGAAACGCCGCCCAGCACCGTGTACGGATAGGGCGGAATCGCCGCGCAACCGACGACGCTCGCACCAAGAGCCTTGGCCAGCGCCATGGCAGTGCCGATCGCTTTGCCCGAGCGCTCCGAGCCGTCGGTCGGGATCAGGATCTTGCTGATCATCGTCGCTCCTTCGGGGGCGTAACTGCGAAACGGTAATCAGCGTGCAACGATACCGGATGCCCGCGTTGACCGCGATCAACGATCGGGCGGCCGGCAGCGGCCGGAGGTCAAGGGTCTGCGCCGCGAAGGCCGCGGGATGCAAACGGCGCCGCGATCGGGGATGGGACCGGCGGCGCGTGCGCCGGTCCGCGGGTGGCGGGGAGGCTACTTGCGGCGGAGCTTCCGGATCGCGGCCAGCTGTGCGGCGAGGATCGAGATTTCGGCCTCGACGTTCGCGATCTCGAGCTTGTCGACGGCGTTGCGGCGCGCCTCTTCGGCCCGCTTGAGGGCGTCGTTCGCCTTGGCTTCGTCGAGGTCGCGCCCGCGGATCGCGGTGTCGGCCAGCACGGTGATCACGTGCGGCTGCACCTCGAGGATGCCGCCGGCGACGAAGACGTGTTCCTCTTCGCCGCCCATGGTCTTGATCCGGACCACGCCCGGCTTGATCCGCGTGATCAGCGGCGCATGGCGCGGGTAGATCCCGAGCTCGCCGGCTTCGCCCGGAAGGACAACGAACTCGGCTTCGCCCGAGAAGATCGACTCTTCCGCGCTGACCACGTCGACATGGATGATGGACATCGGGACTCCGTTCGGACGGACGCCGCGGCTGCAGCGGCCGGCCCGGCGCTTACTTCAGTGTCTTGGCCTTCTCGAACGCCTCGTCGATGGTGCCGACCATGTAGAACGCCTGCTCGGGCAGCGCGTCGCATTCGCCGTCGACCAGCATCTTGAAGCCGCGGATGGTCTCCTTCAGCGGCACGTACTTGCCGGGGGAGCCGGTGAACACCTCGGCCACGTGGAACGGCTGCGACAGGAAGCGCTGGATCTTGCGCGCCCGGCCGACCGCCAGCTTGTCCTCGGGCGACAGCTCGTCCATGCCCAGGATCGCGATGATGTCGCGCAACTCCTTGTAGCGCTGCAGCGTCGCCTGAACGCGGCGCGTGGTCGAGTAATGCTCCTCGCCGATCGTATTGGGGTCGACCTGGCGCGACGTCGAATCCAGCGGATCGACCGCCGGATAGATGCCCAGCGCCGCGATGTCGCGCGACAGCACGACCGTGGCGTCAAGGTGGGCAAAGGTCGTCGCCGGGCTCGGGTCGGTCAGGTCGTCGGCCGGGACGTAGACCGCTTGCACCGAGGTGATCGACCCGGTCTTGGTCGACACGATGCGCTCCTGCAGCTTGCCCATCTCCTCGGCGAGCGTCGGCTGATAAACGACCGCCGACGGCATCCGGCCGAGCAGCGCCGAGACCTCGGTTCCGGCCAGCGTGTAACGGTAGATGTTGTCGACGAAGAACAGCACGTCGCGGCCCTCGTCGCGGAAGCTCTCGGCAATCGTCAGCCCGGTCAGTCCGACCCGCAGCCGGTTGCCCGGCGGCTCGTTCATCTGGCCGAATACCATCGCCACCTTGGACTCGGGCAGGTTGTCGATCTTGACCACGCCCGCTTCGATCATCTCGTGGTAGAAGTCGTTGCCCTCGCGGGTGCGCTCGCCGACGCCCGCGAAGACCGACAGGCCCGAGTGCTGGGTCGCGATGTTGTTGATCAGCTCCAGCATGTTGACCGTCTTGCCGACGCCGGCGCCGCCGAACAGGCCGATCTTGCCGCCCTTGGCGAACGGGCAGACCAGATCGATGACCTTGATGCCGGTCTCGAGCAGCTCGACCGAGGGTGTCAGCTCTTCGAAGATCGGCGCCAGCTGGTGGATCGCGCGGCGCTCCTGCGAGTCGACCGGGCCGCGCTCGTCGATCGGGCGGCCCAGCACGTCCATGATCCGGCCGAGCGTGCCCGGGCCGACCGGCACCGAGATGCCGGCGCCGGTCGCGTTGACCTGCATGCCGCGCTTGAGGCCGTCGCTCGAGCCGAGCGCGATCGTGCGCACGACGCCATCGCCGAGGTGCTGCTCCACCTCGAAGGTGAGGCCCTGTTCGACCAGCTTGTTGCTGGCGTCCGGCTGCAGCACCAGCGCGTCGTAGACGTGGGGCATCTGCTCGCGCGGGAACTCGATGTCGACCACCGCGCCGATGCACTGAACGATCTGTCCGATTGCCATGGTTACCCTCAGTCCAAAGATCCGCTTGTTTGGTGCCGCGTCAGGCGATTGCCGCGCTCCCGCCGACGATCTCGGAGATCTCCTTCGTGATCCCCGCCTGGCGCGTCTTGTTGTAGACCAGCTGCAGCTCGTCGATCAGCTTCTTGGCGTTGTCCGACGCGGCCTTCATCGCGACCATGCGCGCGCTCTGCTCCGACGCCATGTTCTCGGCCACCGACTGGTAGACCAGCTGCTCGACGTAGCGCGTCATCAGCTCGTCGATCACGCGCGGCGCGTCGGGCTCGTACAGGTAGTCCCACGCGTACTGGCGCCGCTCCTCCTCGGTCTGCTCGAGGCGTTCGCTCGACAGCGGCAGCAGCTGCTCGATGACGGGCTCCTGCTTCATCGTGTTGACGAAGCGCGAGTAGGCCAGGTAGACGGCATCGAGACGGCCGGCCGCGTAGGCGTCGAGCAGCGGCTTGACCGGCCCGATCAGCTTGTCCAGGTTGGGACGGTCGCCCAGCTGGACGACCTGCGAGACCACCTCGGCGCGCAGCCGCTGCAGGAACCCCAGCCCCTTGGCGCCGATCGCGGTCGCCTGCATGTGGGTGCCGGAGGACTCCCACTGCTTGAGGCGGCCGAGCAGCGCGCGCTGGATGTTCGTGTTCAGGCCGCCGCACAGTCCCTTGTCGGTCGATACCAGGATCAGGCCGGCGGTGCGCAGCTGGCCGCGCTTGACGACGAACGGGTGCTTGTACTCGGGGTTGGCCTGCGCGAGGTGCGCGATGATGTTGCGGATCTTGTCCCCGTAGGGACGCGCCATGCGCATGCGCTCCTGCGCCTTGCGCATCTTCGACGCGGCGACCATTTCCATCGCCTTGGTGATCTTGCGCGTGTTCTGCACGCTCTTGATCTTCAGGCGGATCTCTTTCGTGCTGGGCATTTGGCTCCGACCCTTCGCCTGCCGCGCGCCGCCGGGGCGCGCCGGCCGCTCGCTAGTACGCCCCGACCTGCTTGAACGCCTTGATCGCCTCGGTCAGCGCGCCCTCGTCGTCCTTGTTCAGGTCCTTGCTCGATTCGACGCGCTCGATCAGGGCCTGCTGGTGCAGCTTCAGGTACTCGCGCAGCGCCTTCTCGGCCGCGAGCGCCTTGGGGACCGGAACGTCGTCGAAGTGGCCGTTGTTGACCGCGAACAGCGTGACCGCCTGCTCCCACACCTGCAGCGGCTGGTACTGCGGCTGCTTCATCAGTTCGGTCACCATGCGGCCGCGGTCGAGCTGCTTGCGGGTCGTCTCGTCCAGGTCGGACGCGAACTGCGCGAACGCGGCGAGCTCGCGGTACTGCGCGAGCGCAAGGCGCACGCCCCCGCCGAGCTTCTTGACGACCTTGGTTTGCGCGGCGCCGCCGACGCGCGACACCGAGATGCCGGCGTTGATCGCGGGCCGGATGCCGGCGTTGAACAGGTCGGTCTCGAGGAAGATCTGGCCGTCGGTGATCGAGATCACGTTGGTCGGCACGAACGCGGTCACGTCGCCGGCCTGGGTCTCGATGATCGGGAGAGCGGTCAGCGACCCGGTCTTCCCCTTGACCGCGCCGCCGGTGAACTTCTCCACGTATTCCTCGTTGACGCGCGCCGCGCGCTCGAGCAGGCGCGAGTGCAGGTAGAACACGTCGCCCGGATAGGCCTCGCGCCCGGGCGGCCGCCGCAGCAGCAGCGAGATCTGCCGGTAGGCCCAGGCCTGCTTGGTCAGGTCGTCGTAGATGATCAGCGCGTCCTGGCCGCGGTCGCGGAAGTACTCGCCCATCGTGCAGCCGGCGTACGGCGCGATGTACTGCATCGCGGCCGACTCGGAGGCGGTCGCGGCGACCACGATCGTGTAGGCGAGCGCGCCGGTTTCCTCGAGCTTGCGCACGACGTTGGCGACCGTCGACGCCTTCTGCCCGATCGCGACATACACGCAGAAGAGGTCCTTGCCCTTGGAATTGATGATGGTGTCGACCGCCACCGCGGTCTTGCCGGTCTGGCGGTCGCCGATGATCAGCTCGCGCTGGCCGCGCCCGATCGGGACCATCGCGTCGATCGACTTCAGCCCGGTCTGCACCGGCTGCGACACCGACTTGCGCGCGATGACGCCCGGGGCGACCTTTTCGATCACGTCGCGCGTCTTCGCGGTGATCGGCCCCTTGCCGTCGATCGGCTGGCCGAGCGCGTTGACCACGCGGCCGACCAGCTCGGGACCGACCGGGACGTCCAGGATCCGACCGGTGGTCTTGACCGTGTCGCCCTCGGAGATGTGCTGGTACTCGCCCAGGATCACGCCGCCGACCGAGTCGCGCTCCAGGTTCAGCGCGAGGCCGAAGGTGTTGTCCTTGAACTCGAGGATCTCGCCCTGCATCACGTCCGAAAGGCCGTGGATGCGGCAGATGCCGTCGGTGACCGTGACCACGGTGCCCTGCGTGCGCACGTCGGCGGCCGCCGCCAGGCCCTGGATTCTGGACTTCAGCAGTTCGCTGATTTCGGAAGGATTGAGTTGCATCGATCAACTCCGGATTTGGGGTTCAGGCGGCGGTGAGCTGGGCGCGCATCGTGTCGAGCTGCGCCCGTACCGAGGTGTCGAGCACGTGGTCGCCGACGGTGACGCGGACGCCGCCGATCAGGTCGGGGTTGAGCCTGACCTCCGGACGCAGCTTGACCGCGAACTTCCGGGCCAGCGCGGCGAGCAGGTCGGCGACCTGGGCCTTGTCGAGCGCGAACGCGCTTTCCACCACGCAGTCGGCGACGCCCTCGGCATCGTTCTTCAGTTTCCTGAACTGGGCGGCGACCTGCGGCAGCGCGGCGAGCCTGCCGTTTTCGATCGCGAGCTTCAGGAATGACGCGAGGGGCTGCGGCAGGCCGTCGGGCACCGACCGCGCGACCAGGCCGGCGAGCAGGTCGAGGCGTTGCTGGTCGGACAGATTGGGGTCGGCGACCGTGCGGGCGACATCCGGGTGGCGCGCGACCTGCCCCAGCGCCTCGAGGACCGGCAGCCACTGCGAGGCACGGTCGGCGCCCTGGGCGCGCGCGGTTTCGAACAGCGCCTCGGCGTAGGGTCGGGCGAGGGTCGACAGCTCGGCCATGGCTACAGCTGCTGCTTCAGGTGGGTGAGCAGATCGGCGTGCGACCGCGCGTCGACCTCGCGCCGCAGGATCTGTTCCGCGCCCGCGACCGCGAGCGCGGCGACCTGGTCGCGCAGCGCGGTCTTGGCACGCACCAGCTGCTGATCGGCCTCGGCCTTGCCGGCCGCGATCAGGCGCGCGGCCTCGGCCTGGGCCTGCACGCGCGCCTCGTCGACGATTGCCTGGGCGCGCCGCTCGGTGTCGGCGATGATCGCCTGCGCGCGCGTGTGCGCCTCGGCGTCGAGCTGCGTCGCCTTCTTCTGCGCCTCGACCAGGCTCTTGCTGCCGCGCTCGGCGGCGGCCAGGCCGTCGGCGATCTTCTGGCGCCGCTCGTCGAGCACCCGCATCAGCGGCGGCCAGATGAACTTCATCGTGAACCAGCCCAGGACGATGAAGACGATCGCCTGGACGATCAAGGTGGCATTGAGATTCATACGGCACCCCACTGCGCGCGCCGCCGCGAATGCGGCCGCGCCACGGCTGGCGGTTGGGAGGGCTCTATCGGAAGCGGGAAACCTCGATCCGGCGCGCCTAGCCGGCGGCGGTGAACGGGTTGGCGGTCGCGAACCACAGAGCGATACCCGTGCCGATGATGAACGAGGCGTCGATCAGGCCCAGCAGCAGGAACACCTTGGTCTGCAGCGCGTTCATCAGCTCGGGCTGGCGCGCCGACGATTCGATGAACTTGCCGGACATGATGCCGACACCGATGCAGGCGCCGGCGGCGCCCAGGCCGATGATCAAACCGCAGGCGACGGCGACCAGACCAATGTTGCTCATTCGGTTCTCCTATTGATTGACGCGTGAAAGGGATGGATGTGATGGCTTGATTCGAAATCGACGAGTACCGCCGCCGAGGGGCCTCAATGCCCCGAGTGCGACTCCTGCGCCTGGCCGATGTACACCAGGGTGAGCATCATGAAGATGAACGCCTGCAGCAGGATGATCAGGATATGGAAGACGGACCACGCCCAGCCGAGCACCAGGTGCGCCAGGACGCCGAAGACCGTGAGGCTGCCGCCCAGCAGCGCGAGCAGCATGAAGAGCAGCTCGCCCGCGTACATGTTGCCGAACAGCCGCATGCCCATCGAGAAGGTCTTGGAGACGTATTCGATGATGTTGAGGCCGAAGTTCGCGACCGCCAGCAGCAGCATGGCAAGCCACGTCAGCGGGTTGAGCGTCAGGTGCACCTGGCCGAACGGCGCCGAGACCAGCTCGCGCGCGAAGCCGAACAGGCCCTTCACCTTGATGCCGTAGTAGAGCGAGAGCACGAGGACCGCGACCGACATGCCCAGGGGCACGTTGAGGTCGGCGGTGGGCAGCGCCCGAAGATGGCTGGCGCCGGCCGCGTGCGCGACCCGCGGCAGCAGGTCGACCGGCAGCAGGTCGATCGCGTTCATCAGCGTGACCCAGCAGAACACGGTCAGCGCCAGCGGGGCGGCGTAGGTGCGGTCGACGGAGACGATGGACTTCGCCTGCTCGTCGACGAGCTCGACCACCCACTCGACGAAGGCCTGCAGGCGGCCGGGAACGCCGGCGGTCGCGCGCCCGGCGACCAGCCGCAGCAGCAGCAGCATGAGGGCGGCGGTCAGCACCGAGAACAGCAGCGTGTCGTAGTGGATGACCGACAGGTCGAACAGCCCGTGCTGATGCGCGCTCGCGAAATTCTGCAGGTGATGCGCGATGTATTCGGAGCCGGTGAGGGATTCGGAGGCGGCCATCGTTCGATTCGCGTTCGGGTGTTCCTGCTCGCCGCGCGCCTTTCAGGCTCTTCGCCAGGCGACCGCGGCGGCTTGGATCAGCAACACGGCGCCGACCGTGACGATCAGCGCCAACCAGACCAGACCCTTGTACAGCACCGCGGCCAGCGCCAGCAATCCGACCGAGGCCAAGACCTTGACGAACTCGCCGACGAACAAGGCGACCAGCGGCGCGCCGGGACTTGCGACCTCCGACCCCTCGCTCGCGTGGCGCAACCGCCGCGCGATGCGGCCGGCGACGGTGAGCCACACGGCGAATCCCGCGTTCGGTAGCACGCAGGCCGCTCCCCCCAGGGCTGCCGAAGCCGCGGCGCGCGGCCCGGAGAAGGCCCAGGCGCCCAGCGCGACGGCTGCGGTCAGCAGAGCTTGCCAAGCGACGATCCGGAACATCTCGCGCCCGATCCGCCGGCCGTCCGCCAGTACCCCTGGTTGGAATCCCCCTCCGCCGGAACCCCCGTCATGGAGTCCCCCGTTTGTATGTTCCGGTGTGGGGGCGGTGGCGCCGCCTTCGCCTTGCGGCTGGTCGCGCCGGTTCTCGTCAGCACGCGATTCTACGGGTCCGCCGTCCGGGGGGTCAACTCGCTGCGCCGCATCAGGGCGCGAGTGCGGGGTAGCGCGCCGGCCGAGTGATGCCGACTTGCGTTTCGTCAAGGACCTGCTCCACGCGCGGCACGCGCCGCACGACGTCGTTCAGGTGCGCCTGCTGGCGCCGCGTGCGCACGCAGCCCTGCAGGTAGACGAACTTGCGCTGCGTGATCAGCCAGACGCTCGTGTCGCGCAGCGCAGCGTCGGCGGCGACGGCGGCGACGGCCGCCGCGTTGATTTCGGGATCGCGGCGATAGGCGTTGCTGTCCTCGCAGCGGCCCGCGAGCCAGCACGAAGTGCCACGCTCGGCGCGGTAGTGGGCCTCGTGGCGCATCTCCTCTTCGGTTTCCAGCGGGCCCTCGGGCACCGGGCAGCCCGGGTAGCCGCGGGTCGCCGGCGCGAAGGGGTCGTGGAACCAGTTGCGGCGTTCGGCGGCGGCAGGCGCCTTGCCCGCTTCGCCGGCGCGCGCGGCGGCCAGCGAGGCGGCGAGCGCAGCGGCGCAGACCGTCGCCCGAAGGAGGGCGCGCGACACCCCGGGGAGCCTCAGCGTCCGAGGCGTTCCAGCAGGCCCTGGCATTGATCGAGGCTGGAGAAGTCGATCACGATCTTGCCGCGGCCGCCGCGGCCGGCGCGGATCACGACATGCGTGGCGAGCAGGTCGGACAGCTCCTCCTCGAGACGCGCCAGATCGCGGTCCTTCGGGCGCGGCTGGCGGCGGTGCGCCGGGGCCGAGGCGCGCTGCACCAGGGTCTCGACCTCCCGCACCGACAGTCCGCGCGCGGCGATCCGGTTGGCGAACTGGATCTGGGCGGCGGCGTCGAGCGGCAGCAGCGCGCGCGCGTGCCCCATGTCGAGCGCGCCGCCCATCAGGAGCTCCTGTACCGGCGCGGCGAGATTGAGCAGGCGCAGCAGGTTGCTCGTGGCGCTGCGGGAGCGGCCGATCGCCTGCGAGGCCTGCTCGTGCGTGAAGCCGAACTCGTCGATCAGGCGCTGCACGCCGTGCGCCTCCTCGAGCGGATTGAGATCCTCGCGCTGGATGTTCTCGATCAGCGCCATCGCCAGGGCGGCTTCATCCGGCACGGCCTTCACGAGCACCGGGACCTCGGTCAGGCCGGCCAGCTGCGCCGCGCGGTAGCGGCGTTCGCCCGCGATGATTTCGTACTGATCGCCATCGACCGGCCGCACCAGGATCGGCTGCATGACGCCCTGCGCCCTGATCGAATCGGCCAGCTCGGCAAGCGCATCGGGGTTCATCCGCGTGCGCGGCTGGTAGCGTCCCGGGCGCATGCGAGCGAGCGGCAGGGTCGGCGGCGAATCGGCAGGCGCGGAGACAGAGGCCGGCTCGTCCCCGAGCAGGGCGTCGAGGCCGCGGCCGAGGCCTTTCGGGCGTTTGATCACGGTGCGGAGCTCCGGCGGAATCACCATCAGACGGGAATCGGGTCCGCGCCGGGCGCGGCGCGGTACCAGTACGCGTAGCGATCGACGAACCCGAGCCGCCCATACAGCCGGCGCGCGGGCTCGTTCGCCGCATCGACCTGCAGGTACGCGGTGCGGGCGCCGCGCGCCGCGGCGTGGCGCAGCATCGTCAGCACGAGCGCGCTCGCCAGTCCGAGGCGCCGGTGGCCTGGCGCGGTGATCACGTCGTAGATGCCCGCGAGCTGACGTTGCCGCACGCACTGACCGGCGGCAAGCGGCAGGCCGTTCACGGCATGCAGCGCGACCAGTCGCGACGTGCTTCGGTCGAGCGCCGCGGCGACGAGACGGCGGGCGTGCGCTTCGATCTGGGCGGGTGTCGACTCGCGCAGCGCCCCGACGTGGTGCGCAAACGTGTGCGGATCGACCTCGAGCACGCGCGCGTCGGCGTGCGGCGGTTCAAGCTGCGTCCCATCGAGAGCCAGCGCCATCACGCGCGATTCGTCGCCCGCGCTGAAGCGCTGCTGCCCGAGGTAGCGGTCCAGGTCGGGCGGCTGCGAAAACGGCGTGATGCGGAACAGGCACGGAAGGCCGAGTTCGCGGTACCACGCGAGCGCCTCTTCGACCTTGGCGGCGAGCGGGCGGCGGCCGGGCGCCAGCGCATTGACCGAGCGCGCGCGCTTGGCCCTGCCCGGATTAAAGCGCAGCAGCCAGCCGTCGATCAGCAGCTGCTGCGGCGGTTGCGATGCGTTGAGGCCGGCGTCCTCGATCGCGGCGGCCTCGGGATCGTCGGACGGAAGCAGCGCGGCCGGCAGCAGGGAGGGGTCGAACATGGGGGAGAGCTCGCTACGCGCCAGGCGTCCTGCTCCACCGCTTTTCGGAGCTGAGGTTCATGGAAAGGACTTCACGCGCTCGATCATTTCGGCGCCGAACGACAGGTAGGCCTGGGCGCCGCGCGCGGCGCGGTCGTAGACGACGCCCGGGATGCCGTAGCTGGGCGCCTCGGCCAGGCGCACGTTGCGCGGGATGATGGTCCGGAACACCTTGTCGCCGAAGTGCGACTCGAGCTGGTCCGACACCTGCTGCTGCAGCGTCATGCGGGGGTCGAACATCACGCGCAGCAGCCCGATGATCTTGAGGTCGGGATTGAGGCCGGCGTGCACGCGCTTGATCGTGTTGACGAGGTCGGTCAGGCCCTCGAGCGCGAAGTACTCGCATTGCATCGGGATGATCACGCCGTGCGCGGCGCACAGCCCGTTGAGCGTGAGCAGTGACAGCGAAGGCGGGCAGTCGATCAGGACGAAGTCGTACTGGCTGTCGAGCTCCGCCAGCGCCCGCTTGAGCCGCGTCTCCCGGTGGTCGAGACCGACCAGCTCGACCTCGGCGCCCGCGAGCTCCCGATTGGCGCCCATCAGGTCGTAATCGCCGGCGCCGGCTCGCTGCACGGCGTCCCGGGGCGCGGCGATGCCCAGCAGGACCTGGTAGACGGTGCTGGGGAGCGAGCGCTTGTCGACGCCGCTTCCCATCGTCGCGTTGCCTTGCGGGTCGAGGTCGATCAGGAGCACGCGCTGCTGCTGCTGCGCCAGGCCGGCGGCGAGATTGACCGAGGTCGTTGTCTTGCCGACGCCGCCTTTCTGGTTGGCGATGCAGAAGATGCGCGTCAAGCTGTCCTCGAGGCGGATGTCGATGGCATGCAGGTGCGGCGGCGCGTCGGTCGGGTCGGCGGGCGCGGTCACGCCGGGCGCATCAACACCAGGTGACGGGCTGCGGCAAGATGGGGGACGCGCAGTTTAACCGTGTCGATCACGTGCACATCCTTCGGCAGCGCGGCGAGCTCGTCCGTCGGGTGCCGGCCCTTCATCGCGATCCAGCGTCCGTCCGGCTTCAGCAGGTGGCGCGTCAGCGCGGCGAAGCGCTCCAGCGTGGCGAAGGCGCGGGCGACGATGACGTCGAACGCGGCGGCGCGGTAGCGCTCGAGGCGCGCATGAACCACCTCGACATGGGCGAGTTTCAGCTCGAGCTTCGCCTGCTCCATGAAGGCGCATTTCTTCTCGACCGAATCGAGCAGGGTCATGCGCAGGGCGGGGCAGGCGATCGCGAGCGGGATGCCCGGCAGGCCGGCGCCGGCGCCGGCGTCGAGAACGCGCAGCCCGGCGGCGGCCCCGCCCACGCGCGCCTCGGTGATCCAGGGCGCGACGGCGAGGCTGTCGAGCAGGTGGTGCGAAAGCAGGTCTTCGGTCGAGTCGCGGGCCGTCAGGTTGTGGACCCGGTTCCAGCGTTGGAGCAGCCGGGCGTATGCGGTCAATGCCGCCGACTGTTCCTGATCGAGAACAATGCCCAGCTCCGAAGCGAGCTCTCGGACCCGGTCGGGCGACAGCTCAAGCGGCGAGTCTTTTGGGGCCATTCGTCCCGGAATCGGGTCCGGACTCGGGGCGGGCGCGCTGGATGCGCTTCAGATGAACCAGGAGCAGCGAGATCGCCGCCGGCGTGACGCCCGACAGCCGGGCGGCCTGTCCGACCGTCTCCGGGCGGTGGGCGTTGAGTCTCTGGCGCACCTCGATCGAGAGGCCGCGCACCTGGTCGTAGTCGAGCGACGCTGGGATCCGCGTGGTCTCGCGCGACTCATGGCGGGCGACCTCGTCCTGCTGGCGCGCGATGTAGCCGTCGTACTTGGCCGCGATCTCGACCTGCCGGGCAACCTCGGCGTCATCGGCGCCGGACACGGGCAGGCCCAGGGGCGCGCCATCGACGTTGCGCAGGCCGAGAAGGGACGGGTAAGCGACGCCGGGGCGCTTGAGCAGGTCGAAGAGCGTGTGCTCACGTTCCAGCGCTTTCCCGAGGACGCGCTCTGCTTCGTGAGTTGCAAGTATGCGAGGGTTCACCCACGTCGATTTTAGCCGCTCGACCTCGCGCGCGAGCGCATCGCGCTTCCGACCGAAGGCTGACCAGCGGATATCGTCGACGCACCCAAGCCGGCGGCCGGCCTCAGTGAGCCTGAGATCGGCATTGTCTTCCCTAAGCGAGAGGCGGTATTCGGCGCGGCTCGTGAACATCCGGTACGGCTCGGTGACGCCGCGCGATATCAGGTCGTCGACCAGAACCCCGAGATAGGCCTGATCGCGGCGTGGGCACCACGGCTCGCACCCTGAGACTTTAAGCGCCGCATTGATGCCGGCCAGCAACCCTTGCGCTGCCGCTTCTTCGTAGCCCGTCGTGCCGTTGATCTGGCCGGCGAAGAAAAGGCCGTCGACGGCCTTGGTCTCGAGAGAGCTGTGGAGGCCGCGGGGATCGAAGAAGTCGTATTCGATCGCATACCCCGGGCGGACGAGGTGCGCGCTCTCGAGGCCGCGGATCGAGTGGACGATCGCGAGTTGAACGTCGAACGGCAGGCTGGTCGAGATCCCGTTCGGGTAGAACTCGCGCGTCGACAGGCTCTCCGGCTCGAGGAAGATCTGGTGCGACTCCTTGGCGGCGAAGCGGTGCACCTTGTCTTCGATGGACGGGCAGTATCGGGGGCCGACGCCCTCGATGACCCCGCTGTATAGCGGCGAGCGATCGAGGTTGGCGCGGATCAGCGCATGCGTCGTCGCGTTGGTTTGGGTGATCCAGCACGGCAGCTGGCGCGGGTGCTGTTCGGGTCGACCCAGAAACGAGAACACGGGAACCGGGTCGTCGCCCGGTTGTTCTTCGAGACGGCTGAAGTCGATGGTGCGTCCGTCGATGCGCGGGGGCGTTCCTGTCTTCAAGCGTCCCTGCGGCAGGCGCAGTTCCTTCAGTCGGGCTGCGAGCGACAGCGACGGAGCGTCGCCCGCCCGCCCCCCTGCGTGCCTTTCGAGGCCGATATGGATCAAACCGTTCAGGAAGGTCCCGGCTGTGAGGACGACAGCCTTCGCGCCGATGCGAATCCCGGACTCCGTCACCGCCCCGGCGATTGTTCCGCCGTCGAGGAGGAGATCGTCCACCGCCTGTTGGAAGATCCACAGGTTGGGTTGGTTCTCCAGGCGCTGCCGGATGGCCTTCTTGTAGAGGAGACGGTCAGCCTGGGCCCGGGTTGCCTGCACGGCAGGCCCCTTCGAGCGGTTCAGGATTCGAAACTGGATGCCGGCTTCGTCGGTGGCCGCCGCCATGGCGCCCCCGAGCGCGTCGATCTCCTTCACCAGGTGGCCCTTGCCGATCCCGCCAATCGACGGGTTGCAGGACATTTGACCAAGGGTTTCGAGGTTGTGCGTCAGCAGCAACGTGCGCGCGCCCATGCGGGCGGACGCAAGGCATGCCTCCGTCCCGGCGTGGCCGCCGCCGACAACAATCACATCGAAATCATGGAGATAAGGCATGGATCAGGCGCCCACACGCAGCCGCACGAACAAGAAAGTATACGGCGGCGGTCGGCGGGGGCCGAAGGCTGTTTCACGTGAAACACGGCAGCGCCATGGCGTGCCCGTGTTCCACGTGAAACAACCGGCCCTCCGGCGCGATCAGCGCCCGAACTGTGGATGCAGCGCGGTCCCGTGAACCTGAACGCGGATCGGCGCCTGAACACGCGTCGCACCCAGATCGACGTGCAGAGTTCCACTCAGCGCCATGTCGGGGCTGACCGTGACCTCGCCGCGCGTGGCCATGGCGCCTGCGCGCCCCCGGATATTGCGAAGCTGTATTCCCTTCGAGTTCGCAAGAACGGCGATGTCCAGGTCCGTGAAGCGCGTCAACCCACCGCTCGTGCCGCTGCCCGCGCCCGGGCGAGTCGCGGCATAGCCGAGATTGACACCGTTCAAAGTCGCCCACCGAATGCGTAGCGGGGCTTCGAAACTTGTGTTGGAAACCGCTTCGACAAGGCTTGCCCCCCGACCCGTCAAGACCGCGTTGAACGCGGCGGTGCCTTGAACAGGCACAAGCGTTCCCGCGGGTGCCGCCTCTCTCGCGGCCGGAGGGACCAGTTGCAGCATCATCGTCTCGAGATCGAGACCCAGGGTTTGCGCGGTGCCCGACAGGACCCAGCTGCCTTCAGACGAAGCGACCAGATGCCCTTGAACGACGCCGAAGGATCCGCCCAACGAGAACTGAGGCACCTCGACCCTGGACGGCGACAGGGAACCCAAGGCGAAGATCTCGCTCCACGAGACCTTCGGGCCGAACGGAAGGACCCAGTTCTGCGCGTCACACTGGAACCGAATCAAACCGGATTGAGGAACCGGCGTCAGCGTGAGGCGCATCTTTCCGGTGGACTCGGTCTGCACGGCGGAGACCGCCGTGAAATTTCCGTTGGCGTCGCGCGCGAGGTTTGCCTGAAACCGCCCGCTCAACCACGGGTGATCGGAGACCTGGAGGCGATCGAATCGCATCGCGGATAGCGACTGCGGCAGTGCGTCGCCCAGTTTCGGCAGCAGGTCGAAGAGCGCCCCGATCTGGTCGACCGTGAGCGTCACCGGCGCCACCACCGCCTCGCCCCAACGCCACCCACGCCCGCGAAGGAACTGCTGCAAGTCCTGGCCGCTGACAGCGAGAGAGACTTCGTCCAGATGAATCCGGCGGTCGATCTCGATTTCGGTCAAGACCAGGCGAGGCGACGGCGTCAAGGCGAAGCCGCTGCCTCCGATAGAGACGGGCACCCCGAGAGCGGACGAAAGCCGCTTCGCCACCTGGGGCGCCGACAGAGACTCGCGCCACGAGTTGAATGCCTCGACGACCAGGAACACGAGGCCTGCGGCCACTGCTGCCAGCAGCACGCGCTTTCCCCATTGCACGATCAAAGTGCGATCGAAGGAAGCGCGGCGCGAGTCCTCCTCGTCCCGCATCCGATCATCGACTTCGCGCTGATCGAGCCGATCGGGAACGTTCACGGTCGTGATCGCGAAATCGGTTGCAGGAACGTCGTGGCGGCGCAGGCCCTTCATCGGACTTCCTTCTGTGTGCGAGCACACACTGACTTAGATGGGCCGGACTTGGAAACGCCCAGTGAGCAGCCGCGAATTTCCAATGTGCGGCGGCTTCGGACCAGTATCCCCTAGGAACTGGAGAGGACCGCTCGCTCGGCGCAGAGCAGCATGGAACAGGAGCGGTTTCACGCTCCTCAGGCTTTCGCCGAGGTGGATTCTATCGGCGTCACAAGGGTGTCGCGCGCGGTGTCGCTTCGGCAGCGCGCCCCGCGACCTGACGGCTAGGCCGCGCCGGCGTGGCGGCGCTGCCACCACGCGAGCAATTCGCCCACCACGCCACGCCGGAACGCGGAGACGCACACGACAAAAATCAGCCCGGTCACGATCGTGGCGGCTTCGCCGAGCCCGCCAAACCATGCGACCCCGGTCCAATGCGCCAGCGCGACGCCGATATCGCCGACCTTGTTCTCGAGTCCGATGATGATCAGGGCACCGACGATCGGACCGATCAGCGTTCCCATCCCGCCGACCAGCACCATCAGGATCACGAGGCCCGAGGTCGACCAGTGCGCATCGGTCAGGGCGGCGAAGCCGAGGACGAGGGTCTTCATTGCGCCGGCCAGTCCCGACAGCGCCGCCGAAAGCACGAACGCCAGCAGCTTGAAGCGGGCCGCGGGATACCCGAGCGAGATGGCGCGTGGCTCGTTGTCGCGGATGGCCTTGAGCACCTGGCCGAAGGGTGAGTTCACCGTCCGCCGGATCAGCAGGAAACTGCCGGCGAAAACGGCGAGCACGACGTAGTAGAGCGTCAGGTCGCTGTCCAGGCTCAGCGCGCCGAGCAGCGTGCCGCGCGGAACGCCCTGCAGGCCGTCCTCTCCGTGCGTGAATGGCGCCTGCAGGAAGAAGAAGTACACCATCTGCGCGAGCGCCAGCGTGATCATCGCGAAGTAGATGCCGCTGCGCCGGATCGCCAATCCACCGACGATCAGCCCCAGCAGGGCGCTGCACGCGACCCCGAACAGCAACCCGAGCTCGGTGGGCCAGCCCCAGACCCTCAGGGCGTGTCCGCTCCCATACGCGGCGGCGCCGAAGAACGCGGCATGGCCGAAAGACAGCAGGCCCGTGAAGCCGAGCAGAAGGTTGAACGAGCATGCGAACAGCGCGAAGCACAGCACCACCATCACGAACACCGGATAGGCACCGGCGAGCGGCAGCGCCAGCCCGACCGCGAGGAGGAGGAGGTAGACGACCGCCTCGGGCGACAGCCGCCTGGGCCGTTCAGTTGTGGCGGCGGCGGCGGCCGGCTGCATCAATGCTCCCTTCCGAACAGGCCCGACGGCCGCACGAGCAGCACGACCGCCATGACGACGAACACGACGGTCGACGAGGCTTCCGGATAGAAGACTTTCGTGAACCCTTCGACGACGCCCAGCAGGAGCCCCGTGACGATCGATCCGGCGATCGAACCCATGCCGCCGATCACGACCACCGCGAACACGACGATGATCAGGTTGCTGCCCATCAGCGGCTGCACCTGCAGCACGGGTGCGGCCAGCACGCCGGCGAAGCCGGCAAGCGCGACGCCGAACCCGTAGGTCAGCGTCACCATCAGGGGAACATTGACGCCGAAGGCGCGCGTGAGCGGCGCGTTCTCGGTGCCGGCGCGCAGCAGCGCTCCCAGGCGCGTCCGCTCTATCACGAACCATGTCACCGCGCAGACCGCCAGCGAGGCGACCACCACCCAGGCCCTGTAGTTGGGCAGCACCATGAAGCCCAGGTTGGTGGCGCCGCGCAAGGCGTCGGGGACGTTGTACGGCTGCCCCGACGACCCGAAGAACGAGCGGAACACGCCTTCGATCAGCAGCGTCAGGCCGAAGGTCAGCAGCAGCCCGTAAAGGTGATCGAGCCCATAGAGGCGCCGCAGCAGCAGGCGCTCGAGCACGATGCCGAACGCCCCCACGGCCAGGGGCGCGACCAGCAGCATGACCCAGTAGTTCAGGCCGAAGTAGGCGCCGCCGATCCAGGTCAGCATCGCGCCCATCATGTACAGGGCGCCGTGGGCGAAGTTGATCACGTTGAGCAGCCCGAAGATCACCGCCAGGCCGAGCGACAGCATCGCGTAGAACGACCCGTTGACCAGGCCGAGCAGCAGCTGGCCCAGCAGCGCAGGCAGCGGAACCCCGAACACCTACCGATCCTCGGGGAGAGGGAGCAGGCTGACGCCCACCACGCCTCCCGTCACTTCTTCAGCAGCGGACACTTCGAGTCCGCCACCGTCCTGAACGCCTCATCCCCCGGAACCGTCGTGACGAGCTTCAGGTAGTCCCACGGTTCCTTCGACTCCGCCGGCGTCTTCACCTGCATCAGGAACATGTCGTGGATCATCCGCCCGTCGGCGCGGATGACGCCGCCCTTCGCGAACATGTCGTTGATCTTCATCTTCTTCAGCTGCGCCATCACCGCGTCGCCGTCGTCGGTTCCCGCGGCCTTGACTGCCTGAAGGTAAAGCATGGTGGCCGAATAGTCGGCGGCCTGCAGGCTCGAGGGCATGCGCTTGACCTTGTCGAAGAAGCGGTGCGCCCAGGCCTGGGCGTCGGCCGACTGGTTCCAGTACCAGGCGTCCGTCATGTACATGCCCTGCGCCACCGGCAGCCCGAGGCTGTGGATGTCGTTGATGAACATCAGCAGGCCGACCAGCTTCATCGTCTTCGTGATGCCGAATTCGTTGGCCGCCTTGATCGCGTTGATCGTGTCGCCGCCCGCGTTCGCCAGTCCCAGGATCTGGGCGCCGCTCGCCTGCGCCTGCAGCAGGAACGACGAGAAGTCCGACGCGTTGAGCGGGTGGCGCACGTCGCCCAGCACCTTGCCGCCGTTGGCCTTGACGACCGCCGCGGTGTCGTTTTCCAGCGACTGGCCGAAGGCGTAGTCCGCGGTCAGGAAAAACCAGGTCTTGCCGCCCGCGGCGACCACGGCGCGGCCGGTGACCTTGGCCAGGGCCTCGGTGTCGTACGAGTAGTGCACCGTGTAGGGCGTGCAATCGTCGTTGGTCAGGCGCGAGGTGCCCGCGCCGATCACGATGAACGGCTTCTTCTTCTCGGCCGCCACGGTCTTCATCGCCAGCGCGGTGGCGGAATTCGTGCCGCCGATCAGCATGTCGAGGCCCTGCTGGTCGAACCACTCGCGCGCCTTCGCCGACGCGATGTCGGCCTTGTTTTGATGGTCGGCGGTCAGCAGCTCGATCTTCTTGCCCGGGAACTGCGCCTGCATGTCGGCGATCGCCATCCTGATCGCCTCGGCGCCGCCGTTGCCGTCGAGATCCGAGTACAGGCCCGACATGTCGGTGATGAAACCGATCCTGATCGCGTCGTCCGAAAGCTTCTGCGCCTGCGCTCCGGCGACCAGGCCGGCCGCGGCCAGCGCGGCGATACAACCCTTGAACTTCATGCTTCCCTCCCTGAAAAGGCCGAAAACGGTTTCAGACACCGAGCAGCTCGTGCAGGCTGCTCTCGCGCGACGCGAGCTGCGCGGCGTCGAACGTGTCGACGACTGCGCCGTGCTCCATGACGAAGAAGCGATCCGCCAGCGGGGCGGCGAACCGGAAGTTCTGTTCGACCATCACGACCGTGAACCCGCGCGCCTTGAGCTGGCGCACCGTATCGCCGAGCTTGCGCACGATGACCGGCGCCAGCCCCTCGGAGATCTCGTCGAGCAGCAGGAGCCGCGCGCCGGTCCGCAGGATGCGCGCCACCGCGAGCATCTGCTGCTCGCCGCCGGACAGGCGCGTCCCGGGGCTCGACGCCCGCTCGAGCAGGTTCGGGAACATCCGGTAGAGCTCGTCGACCTCGATGCCGCCGGTGCTGGCGACCCGCGGCGGCAGCAGCAGGTTCTCGGCGCAGCTGAGGCTGGCGAAAATGCCGCGCTCCTCCGGGCAATAGCCGATCCCGAGGCGGGCGATCCGGTGCGTCGGCATGCCGATGGTCTCGACGCCCTGGACCTTGATGGAGCCGGTGCGCGAGCCTGTCAGTCCCATGATGGCGCGCAGCGTCGACGTCCGCCCGGCCCCGTTGCGCCCGAGCAGCGTGACGACCTCGCCGGCGCGGACCTCGAGGTCGACGCCGTGCAGCACGTGGGACTCGCCGTACCAGGCGTGCAGGCCGCGGGTCTCGAGCGCGGCCGCCATCAGTGTCCGATCCCCTGCAGCTCGGCGTCGGTTCCGCCCATGTAGGCCTCGCGCACCGCCGGGTCGGCCGACACCTCGGCGTAGCTGCCCTCGGCGAGCACCGCGCCGCGCGCGAGCACTGTGATCCGGTCGCACAGGCCGGCGACGACGCTCATGTTGTGCTCGACCATCAGGACCGTGCGTCCGACCGCGACGCGCTTGATCAGCGCCGCGACCCTGGCGACGTCCTCGTGGCCCATGCCCTGGGTCGGCTCGTCGAGCAGCATCAGCTCGGGCTCGGTCGCCAGCGTGGTGGCGATCTCCAGCGCGCGCTTGCGCCCGTAGGGCAGCTCGACCGTCAGCCGCTGCGCGTCGCCGGCCAGGCCGACCTGCTCGAGCAGCTCGAGCGCACGCCCGTCCAGCCGCTCGAGCACGCGCTCGTCGCGCCAGAACTGGAACGAGAGCCCGGTGGCCCGCTGCAGCGCAATGCGCACGTTCTGCGCAACCGTCATGTGCGGAAACACCGACGAGATCTGGAACGAGCGCACCATGCCGCGCAAGGCCACGTCCTGCGGCGGGGCGCTGGTGATGTCGACCCCGTTGAACAGGATCTGTCCGCGCGTGGGCACGAGGAACTTGGTGAGGAGGTTGAAGCAGGTCGTCTTGCCGGCCCCGTTGGGGCCGATCAGCGCGTGGATCGACCCGCGCGCGACCCGCAGGCCGACCCCGTTGACGGCAACGAAGCCGCGGAATTCCTTCGTCAGCTCGCGCGTCTGCAGGATGACATCGCCGGATGTCATGGGGCTGCCTTTGCGCTGCGCGCAAAGGGCTGTGAGCGCTTGGGGCGGCCCGGCGCGGGTTCGAGGAGAGTTCGCGAGCGATCGACGGTCATCCGGTGCGAACCGCCGTTGTTGTGGGCGCCGAAGTATACGGCGCAGGTGGCGGCCGGAGAATATGGCCCGGCTCGCGACGCGGCCGCGACGCCCGCGCGCGCCGTCAGGCCTGGAAGCTCGAGAGCAGCCTGGTGCGCACCGCCTGCAGCTCCGCGGGCAGCCGCCCGCCCAGGCGCGCGAACAGATCGGCGTGCGACTGCAGCTCACGCTCCCACTCGTCAGGGTCGGTCCGGATCACTCGCTCGTACGCGCTGCGCTCGAACTCCAATCCATCCCAGCGCAGATCGTCGTAGCGCGGCGACGTTCCGAGCGGAGTCTGCGCCCCGCCCGCGCTGCCCTCGATGCGGCCGACGATCCACTGCAGCACGCGCATGTTCTCGCCGTAGCCCGGCCAAAGGAAGCGCCCGGATTCGTCGAGACGGAACCAGTTGACGCCGAAAATCCGCGGCAGCCCTGCGCCGGCGCCGCGCACGCGCGTGCCCATGCGCAGCCAGTGCGCGAAATAGTCGCCCATGTGGTACCCGATGAACGGCAGCATCGCAAACGGGTCCCGCCGCAACACCCCTTGCGCCCCGGCCTGCGCCGCGGTCGTCTCGGAGCCCAGCGTGGCGCCCAGGTAGACGCCCTCGATCCAGTCGCGGGCCTCCGTCACCAGCGGCACCGTGGTCGAGCGGCGCCCGCCGAAGACGAAGGCGTCGATCGGGACGCCGTCCGGGCGCTCCCAGTCGGGATCGATCGAGGGGCACTGGGCCGCCCGCACGGTGAAGCGGGCGTTCGGATGGGCCGCCTTGCGGCCGCTTTCGGCCGCGATCGCCGGCGTCCACTCGCGCCCCTGCCAGTCGATGCAATGCGCCGGCGCCGGACCCATGCCCTCCCACCACACGTCGCCGTCGTCGGTCAGCGCGACGTTCGTGAAGATCGCGTTCGCGGCCAGAGAGGCCATCGCATTCGGATTCGTCCGAACCCCCGTGCCCGGAGCGACGCCGAAGATGCCGAACTCGGGGTTGATCGCACGCAGCCGCCCGTCGGAGCCGGGCTTGATCCATGCGATGTCCTCGCCGACCGTCGACACGGTCCAGCCGGAAAACGCGGCGGGCGGGATCAGCATCGCGAAGTTGGTCTTGCCGCACGCCGACGGAAACGCGGCGGCGATGTGGTACTTGCGCCCCTGCGGCGAGGTCACCCCGAGGATCAGCATGTGCTCGGCGAGCCAGCCCTGATCGCGCGCCATCACGGAGGCGATGCGCAATGCGAAGCATTTCTTGCCGAGCAGCGCGTTGCCGCCGTAGCCGGAGCCGTAGCTCCAGATCTCCCGCGTCTGCGGGAATTGCACGATGTACTTGGTCGGGTTGCAGGGCCAGTTCGCGTCGGGCTGGCCCGGCACGAGAGGCGCGCCGACCGAGTGCACGCAGGGAACGAAACTCGCGTCCTCGCCGAGCGCCTCGTACACGCCCCAGCCGACGCGGGTCATCAGGTGCATGTTGACCACGACGTACGGGCTGTCGGTCAGCTCGACTCCGAGATGCGCGATCGGGCTGTCGATCGGGCCCATGGAAAACGGGATCACGTAGAGCGTGCGTCCCCTCATGCAGCCCGCGAACAGGCCGTGGAGGGTCGCCCGCATCGCATCGGGCGCGACCCAGTTGTTGGTCGGGCCGGCGTCGTCGCGCGCCTGCGTGCAGATGAACGTGCGGTCCTCGACCCGTGCGACATCGGTCGGGTCCGACCATGCGAGGTACGAATTGGGCCGCTTGACCGGGTCGAGGCGGCGCAAGGTTCCGGTTTCGACCATCTGCTGGCAGAGGTGGTCGTACTCGGCCTTCGTACCGTCGCACCAGATCACCCGGTCGGGCCGGGTGAGCCGGGCGATATCCCGCACCCACTCGATCAGCTTGCGATGTCTTAAAACGGCGGGGATGTCCGGCAGGAGGGTATCGGATGGCAGTGAACGCATGGTCGTCTTTCAGCGCGATCTGGATCTGCTCGCCGCAACGGGTTTCGCCGCCGGTGCGCCCGTCGAAGCGGTGTCTTGCATGGGCCGCGGGGTGTCGCCGCTTTTCGGGGCGTGCAGTCTACTCCCTGCCGCGAGCAGGGGCGCAGGCAACAAAAAGCCGGCAGCGAGGCCGGCTCTTGCAAATCGGGAGCGGCTGTCGCCGCTCAGGACAGTGGAACGATCTCGACTGCCTGCGGCCCCTTTTGCCCCTGCTGCACCTGGTATTCGACGCGCTGGTTCTCTTTCAACGTGCGGAACCCTTTTGACTTGATCCCACTATAGTGCGCGAAGACGTCGCTCCCGCCATCGTCGGGCTTGATGAAGCCGAAACCTTTGGTTTCGTTGAACCATTTCACAGTGCCGGTCGGCATGTCTCACTCTTCATGAAAATGCGCGGGAGGCGCCCGCGGCGCGCAAGCGATTGGTGCGGGACAAGTGCCGGACCGTGGGGGGGTAATGCGACAAGAACTGCGATGGGGTAAGCAGGAGGAGCACTTGGAGCGAGCACTTGGAGCCAGATGCTTTGGAGCCTTTGTGGAGACTTGAAGGCGCAAACTCACAGCGCAGAAATCGACTGCGAGCGGGAAATTACACCTTTCCCGGAGACGACGCCACCCCTAGATCGCGCTGATTCCGCGCTCGGAAAACCGATGTTGCTGGTTTCAGACACCCATCAACGAAGTCCATGACCCTTTGCGCGGTGCGGTCGGGATCGCTCAGAGATTACTCAGTAAAAGTGCTCAGATTCGCGGGGCGAGTCAGTCCGCGCGCAGCGCGTCGACGATGCGCATCCGCGCCGCCTTGAATGCCGGCAGCACGCCGCCGACGAATCCCATAACCACGGCGAACGCGAGGGACAGCGCGACGACCCGCGGCGTCAGGGCGAGGGAGAAGGCGAGCTCCGAAAACGACTGGAAGTTGGTGGTCGAGATCGTGATCGCCTGCAGACCCGAAGCGGCGGCGAGGCCGGCGACCCCGCCGGCGAGCGCGAGCAGGAGCGCTTCGAGCAGGAAGGCGCCGAGGATCGAACGTCGCCTGAACCCGAGCGCGCGCAGCGTGCCGATCTCCGCGGTGCGGTTCGCGACCGATGCGTACATCGTGATCGTGGCGCCGATCATGGCGCCGAGCGAGAAGATCGCCGACAGCGTGAGGCCGAGCGTGCCGATGAAGGTCGACAGCTGGCGGGTCTGGTCCTCGTAATAGTCGCGCTCGCGCTTGACCTCCACCTTCAGCCGCGGCTCGGCCGCGAGCGCGGCGACCAGGGCCTCGAACGCGTCGCGGCGCGCCAGTTTCGCGACCACGGACGACACGTAGGTCTCGCGCCGGAAGGCCTGCCGCAGCTGGTCGAAGTCGCCCCAGATCTCGGAGTCGAACCCGGTGCCGCCGGCGTCGAACACGCCCACAACCGTCCATTGCCTCTGCGCGAACCGAAGCGAGTGGCCGATCTCCACCCCGGCGAATTCGCGCGCGACGCTGCGCCCGACGACGATCTCGCTCGAGCCGGGCCGGAACGCGCGCCCGGCGACGAAGCGCGCCTGCGGCCGCAGCACGAGGCCCACGGGGGCCATGCCGCGCACCGGAACGTTGCTCGGCTGGCCGGTGCCGGACTTCGGCAGCGAATTGAGGACCACGAGCTCGCCCGACGCGAGCGGCACGCCGCGCGCGTCGCGGGCGATCTGCGGCAGAACCGAGATCAGCCCGGCGTGCTCGAGGCCGAAGCCGCTCTGGATCTCGGTCTGCGAGCCCTTGCTGATGAACACCACGTTGTCCGCCGAGCCGGTCGCGACCATCGTGGCCTCGAGCCCGGCGTCGAGCATCAGCACCGCGGCGAACACGAACACCACCAGCGCCATTCCGGCCGCCGTCAGCAGCGTGGTCAGGCGGCGCACCCACAGGTTGCGGGCCACATAGGTCAGGGGCAGCGCCATGCGGACAGGCCCGGTTCAGCCGACGTGGCGCAGGCCGTCGACGATCCTGATCCGGGCCGCGCGCAGCATCGGCGCCAGCGCCGCCAGCACGCCGATGGCGGCCGCCGCGGCGAGCTGCAGCGCGTAGGTCTCGGGCGCGACCACGAAGCGGGCGAAGATGCTCTTGCCGATCGAGTCGAAGAACACCTTCGCGACGACCGGGGTCAGGGCGGTCGCGGCCGCGCAGCCGAGCGCGGCGAGCACCAGGCTCTCGGTCAGTATCAGCCTGGCGACGAAGGCCGGGCCGAACCCGAGCGCCTTGAGCGTCGCGTACTCGGCGAGCCGCTCGCGGGCGGTCATCGCCATCGTGTTCGCCGCCACCGCGAGGATGATGGCGATGACGACGTACGAGACGCCGGACACGACCTTGATGATGGTGGCGAACATCGCGAGGAAGTTCAGCTGGAACGACTTCTCCGACTCGCTGATCGTGGCGGCGATCGAGTTGGCGAATTCGCCGTCGATCCTGCGCGCGACCTCCGCCACCCGCGACGGGTCGTCGACCTGGACCAGGAACACGCCGACCTGGTCGGCCGCGTCCGGCCCCCAGTTCTTCCGCATCCATTCGTTGAGCAGCTCGTAGTGGAAGTACATCTGGCGCGTGATCGTGGTCTCGTCGCGGCCGTCGTAGATCGCCCGCACGTTGAACTCCCAGGTGCCGGGGTAGATCGTTCCGCGAAGCTGAAGCCGGTCGCCGATGCGGAACCCGTAGAGGTTGGCGAGCTGGCGCCCGATCGCGCAGCCCTGGCGGTCGCGCAGCAGGTCCTGCAGCTCGCCGGGGGAGACGACGAACTCGGGGTAGATGCGGAACAGGATGTCGAGGTCGACCGCGTCCTGCGCGAAGAAGTGCTTCTCGTCCTTCCAGATCCCGCCGAACCAGTTCGCCGCCGCGATCCGGCGAACGCCGTCGATCGCGCGGATCTTGTCGCGGTAGTACGAGGGCATCGTGAAGGTGAGCGAGATCGCGTTGCGGGTGATGATCCGGTTGGCCCCCGCCATCTCGACGCCGGCGTACCAGGAGTCGACCACCGTGCGCAGCAGGCCGAACGCGAGCAGCGCGATCGCCAGCCCCAGCAGCGTGAGCGCCGAGCGCAGCCGCGCGCGGAACGCGTTGCGCCAGATCAGCCTCAGTGTGAACACGGCTTGCGCCTTCGGCGAGCGAACGTCAGTGAGCGAACGGCGAAGTGTCGCTCAGCTGCCCCTTGTCGAGATAGATCAGGTGGCGCGCCGCATCCGCCGCGCGCGGGTCGTGCGTGACCATCGCGATCGTCTTGCCGAGCTCGGCGTTGAGCCTGCCCAGCAGCTTGAGGATATCGGCGGCGGAGTTCCGGTCGAGGTCCCCGGTCGGCTCGTCGGCGATGATCAGCAGCGGATCCGTCACCAGCGCGCGCGCGATCGCGACCCGTTGCTGCTGGCCGCCGGACAGCTCGTTAGGGCGATGCCGGGCGCGGTCCGACAGGCCGACCAGCTCGAGCATCAGTCTTGCGCGCTCGCGGCGCTCGCGGCGGGACAGGCCCGTGAGCAGCAGCGGCAGCTCGACGTTCTCGAACGCGTCGAGCACCGGCATCAGGTTGTAGAACTGGAACACGAATCCCACGCTGCGCGCCCGCCACGATGCGAGCTCGCCCTCCGACAGGCGCGTAATGTCCAGGCCGTCGACCAGAACCTCGCCGCCGTCGGGCTTGTCGATTCCCGCGACCAGGTTGAGCAGCGTCGACTTGCCGGACCCGGACGGACCCATCAGCGCGACGAACTCGCCGTGCCCGATCGCGAGGCTGACGTCGATCAGCACAGGCACGAGCTGGTCGCCGCGGCGGTAGCTCTTGCTCACGTGCCGCAGGCGGAGCAGCGCCGCGTCGGGCGCGGCGGCATCCGGCGCGCCCGGCTGGACCGGTCCGCCGGGCGTCATTTCTTCGCGGCCGTCACGCGCGCGCCCTCGCGCAGGCCGGCCGGCGCTCCGATCAGCACGCGCGTTCCCGGCGCCGCGCCCTCCACCCGAACCAGATCGCCGATGGCGGCGCCGATCGTGACCGGGGACAGCCTGGCGCGGCCCGCGACCGGCGCCGGCGCTTCCGTGGCGGGGTGGTCGGCGCCGGCCGGATCGCCGCCCGTTCCCGGGCCCGATTCGGCGGCGACGAGCCACAGCCAGGTCCTGCCGTCCCGCTTGACGACGGCCTCGGGCCGCACCGCGGGCACCGGCGTGCGTTCGTCGGCGCGCAGGCGCCGCTTCAGAAAGGTCACCTTGGCGCTCATGTCGGGAAGGACCCGAGGGTCGGTCTCGTCGAACCTGACCTTGACGGTCAGCGTGGCCTTCGCGCGGTCGACGGTCGGGACGATGCGGCTGACGCTGCCCGCCAGGCGGAGTTGCGGGAACGCGTCGAGCGAGATCTCGCCCGGCGTGCCGACGCCGATCTCGGCGATCGACGATTCCGATACGTCGGCCTCGACCTCGAGCGTGCTCATGTCCGCCATCGTGACTACCGCGCCCGTGGTCCCCGAGGCGGCGGAAAACGGCGTCAGGATGTCGCCGACGTTGGCGTTCTTCGTCAGCACGACGCCGCCGAACGGGGCCTTGATCAGCGTCTGATCGACCGCGACCTGCGCTGCGTGCAGGTTCGCCTGCGCCACGCCCACCTGGGCGGCAAACGCGGCCGTCGACGCCCGGGCCTTGTCGTTGCGGGCCGCCGCCGAGTCGACCTCCGCGTCGGAGATGAAATGCCGCTGGGCGAGGTCGCGCGCGCGCGCCAGGGCGCGCGCGGCGTCGGCCGCCTCGGCCTCGGCCTGCAGCAGGTTGGCGCGGGCCGCCTCGACGCCCGCCGCGGCCTGATCGCGCTGCGCGGCGACGTCGCGGTTCTCGAGGCGTGCGATCACCTCGTCGCGCGCGACGCGCTGTCCTTCCTGGACCCCGAGCCATTCGAGGCGCCCGGTCGCCTTGCTCGATACCGATGCCCTGCGTGCCGCGGAGACGTGCCCGGTCGCATTGAGGAGCGCGATCGCCTGCGAAGGATAGGCGGCCGTGACGCTGCCGAACTCGACCTCGACCGGCCGCCCGCGCTGCGCCCCGCTCCATGCGGCGGCCGCGACGATCGCGGCGGCCGCGACCCACACCCATGCGCGCCGCCACCAGGGCCTGCGCCGGGTCAGGCCCGCGCGCAGCGAGCGATCGATGGCGAGCTTGTCGAGCGGCGTGTCGGCGTCGGCGGGAGCCATGGCGGCGGAAAGTCGGGCGGATCAGGAGTCGGCATGCTAATGGAAGCGGCGCATCCGACCCGTGACCGGTTCCGCGCGGCGGCCCCGGGCGTCTTGCCAGAGCGGGTCGGGCGATGCGCGCCGATGCGCTAGGCGTCGTAGACGTGGTCCTGATCGGGAAATGCGCCGCTGCGCACGGCCTCGACGTAGGCGCGCAGGGCGCCTTCGATCGAGCCTCCCTCGGGAAGGAAATTCCTGACGAAGCGCGGCCGCCTGCCGGCACCGACGCCCAGCATGTCGTACAGGACCAGGACCTGCGCGTGGCAGGCCGGGCTCGCGCCGATGCCGATCGTGATGGCGCCGCTTTGCAGCGCGATCGCGCGGGCGACCGGCTCGGGCACCGCCTCGATCACGAGCATGGCCGCGCCGGCCTGCTCGACCGCGCGCGCCGCCGAGACGACGCGCTCGCCCGCTTCGCCGCGCCCCTGGACCCGGTATCCGCCGAACGCGTTCACGTGCTGCGGAGTCAGGCCGACGTGCGCGCACACCGGGATCCCGCGCTCGACCAGGAAGGCGATCGTCGGAGCCATCTCGGCGCCGCCTTCGAGCTTGACCATCTGCGCGCCCGACTGCATCAGGATCGCGGCGTTCTCGAACGCCTGCGCCGGGCTGCGCTGGTACGAGCCGAACGGCATGTCGGCGACGATCCAGGCGCGCGGGGCGCCGCGCGCGACCGCGCGCGTGTGGTAGGCGACGTCGGCCAGCGTGACCGGCAGCGTCGAATCGTGCCCCTGGATCACCATGCCAAGCGAATCGCCGATCAGCAGCATGTCGACTCCGGCCGCGTCGAGCATCGCCGCGAAGCTGGCGTCGTAGCAGGTCAGCATCGAAAGCTTGCGTTCGCCGGCGAGCCGGCGCAGGTCGTGCAATGTGGTTCGCATCGCGTCCGCTCCTTACTTTCCGATGCAAAAACGGCTGAAGATCCGCCCCAGCAGGTCCTCGGTCGAGACCTCTCCGGTGATCTGGCCCAGCGCGCCCGCGGCCAGCCGCAGTTCCTCGGCGAACAGCTCGAGTCGTTCGACGCGGGCCTGCGCCTGTGCCGACTCCAGGTGATGGGCGGCCTGCGCCAGCGCCTGCAGGTGGCGCTCGTGCGCGAGGAAGACCGTCTCGCCGCTCGCATCGCCCTCCCAGCCGGCAACGCGCAGCAATTCGCGGCGCAACGACGGCAGGCCCGCGCCGGTCATGGCCGACAGATAGATGCGGCCGTCGCGCGCGCCCGGCGCGTCGCCGCTCAGGTCGATCTTGTTGCACACGATGAGCCGCGCCGCCCGCCCGGCCGCCGGCGCCAGCAGGGCCGCGGCCGCCCCGGGCGCCGTCGGCTCGCGCTCGGCGGCATCGACGACCTGCACGATCAAGTCGGCTTGCGCCGCCGCGGCGAGGGTGCGCTCGATGCCGATCTTCTCGATCGCATCGGAGGTATCGCGAAGGCCCGCGGTATCGATGACATTGAGCACGATCCCGTCGATCTCGATCCGCCGCTCGATCCTGTCGCGCGTCGTGCCCGGCAACGGCGTCACGATCGCGACGTCGTCGCCGGCGAGCGCATTGAGCAGGCTCGACTTGCCGACGTTGGGGGCGCCGACCAGCGCCACCGCGAGACCCTCGCGCAGCACCGCGCCCTGGCGCGCGCGCGTGCGCAGGCCGGCCAGCGCCTGCGCCGCGCGCTGCAGGCGGCCGCGCGCGTCGGCGGCCTCGAGAAAATCGATCTCCTCGTCCGGAAAGTCGAGCGTCGCCTCGGTGAGCGCGCGCAAGTCGACCAGCTCATCGGCCAGCGCGCGCGCCGCGCGCGAGAACTCGCCGGCCAGCGAGCGGACGGCGCTGCGCGCGGCCGCCTCGCTGCCGGCCTCGATCAGGTCGGCAACCGCCTCGGCCTGCGCCAGGTCGAGGCGCTCGTTCAGGAACGCGCGGCGCGTGAACTCGCCCGGCTCCGCCACCCGCGCGCCGAGCTCCCGGCCGGCTTCCAGGCAGCGCGCCAGAAGCAGGCGAAGCACGACCGGACCGCCGTGGCCTTGCAGCTCGAGCACGGTCTCGCCGGTATAGGAATGCGGCGCCGGATACAGGATCGCGATGCCGTCGTCGAGCGCGCGCCCGCGCGCATCGAGGAAGCGGCAGTAGGTCGCGTGGCGCGGCTGCAGGCGTTCCGCGCGCCGGGCGCCGAGCACGCCATCGACGATCGCGCCGATCGATGCCCCGGAGATGCGAACGACGCCGACGCCGGCGCGCCCGGGCGCGGTGGCGATTGCGACGATCGGATCACTATCGGTCGGCAGCATGGGAGGAAATTTAACCTCGATAAGCTCGCCGCGTGAGCGCCGACGAAGCTCGCCCGGACCGGGAGCGACCTCAGAGCCGCACCCCGTGCACCGGGCGCCGGGGCCCGGTCCCGTACCGCGGAGCCCAATCTGAAGACGGCTTAAACCTCCCACCCGGTGTCGACCGGGAGCGATTCCCAAACGCGCATGTCAACGGCCGGCGATGGTATCGCGTTATCGAATGCGCGCGCCGCGTCTCGAACCCGAACATGGACGCGCTCTGCCCTATCAATCCCGACCAACTTTGACGGAAATCCAGATGAAGAAGCTCCTTGCTGTGCTGATCACCGCCCTGTTCGCCGCCGGCGGCGCCTTTGCCGAAGACATGAAGAAGGACGAGGGCAAGAAGGCGGAAGCCAAGACCGAAATGAAGAAGGAAGATGGCAAGAAGGCCGAGAAGAAGGAAATGAAGAAGGCCGAGAAGAAGGAGATGAAGAAGGAAGCCAAGAAGGACGGCAAGAAGGAAGACAAGAAGGAAGACAAGAAGGAAGAAGCGAAGAAGTAATCGGCAGAGCGAACGACCGGGCTTTTTGGCTGGGAAGGCAGGCCCCGCGCCTGCCTTTATTCATGCCCACTGCAGCATCATCCGTGCGGATTCGCCTCGCCGACGGTGGGCGCCGGACCGCCGGGGTCAACCGTCGCCGTCCATCGGGCGTTCAAGGCAAACGGCGGGTTCCCGCCCCGGCCTGCGGCTCATCGATCTTGCAGCCGGGACAGGCGCCTTCTCCCCCACTTGCCTCCGATAGGGTAATTCGATGAAAAACCTGATTGCCATTCTGATTTCCGGGCTGTTTGCCGCCGGGGCTGCGGTTGCGCAGACCACGGCGAACCCGTCTCCGGCCCCGGCTCCTGCGATGGCGGCGCCGAGCAAGGCCGCGCCGGCTGCGGCGCCAGCCGCTGCGGCCGATACCAAGGGCGACGCGGCGAAGTCGGCCAAGAAGCCCAAGACCAAGAAGCACGCCAAGAGCACGAAGAAGGCGGCCAAGACCGAATCGGCCAAGACCGAACCGAAGCCCATGGAGCCCTCGAAGTAAGTTCGAGCTTCGTCGGCCCGGGCATCCGGCGCTCCTGCCGGAGCGCTTAGTTTTCGCCCAGGCGCCGCGCGAGCGCCTGGGCGACCTCCGGGTCGCAATCGATCGCCACCGACTTGTCGCGGCTGGCGATCCCCGAGGTCAGCCGCAACGCGCTGCGGCGCAGGCCGAGACGCTCGCTGAGAAAGTGCAGCAACGCGTCGTTGGCGCGACCGTCGACCGGCGGCGCCTGCAGCGCGATCTTGAGCCGCTCGCCGTGTTCGCCGAGGACGGCGGTTCGCCGCGCCCCGGGCTGCACATGCAGCGCGAGCACCACCGTGCCGCCCGCGTGGCGCAGCCACGGCGGCGCAGCCTGCGCCGCCGTTGGCGCATCGGATTGCGTGCGAGAATCGGGCTTGCCCTGCTTCTTCGGCCGGGCTGGTCCGCACCGGCTGCCCCGGTCAGCCATCCGTTCTCGAGCCCCGCCGCGCGTGAAACCTGCCAACGATACCTTGCTGCGCGCGTTGCTGCGCCAGCCTACCGATCACACGCCGATCTGGCTGATGCGCCAGGCCGGACGCTACCTCCCAGAATACAACGCGACCCGCGCCCGCGCCGGCAGCTTCCTCGCACTGGCGAAGTCGCCTGAGCTCGCCACCGAGGTCACGCTGCAGCCGGTCGAACGCTATGCGCTCGACGCCGCGATCCTGTTTTCCGACATCCTGACCGTGCCCGACGCCATGGGGCTCGGGCTGTACTTCGTCGAGGGCGAGGGTCCGAAGTTCAGCCGCCCCGTGCGCACCGAAACGGACGTCGCGGCGCTGCGCGCCCCCGACCCGGAGTCGGCGCTGCGCTACGTGCTGGACGCGGTGCGCTCGATCCGGCGTGCGCTCGGCGGCCGGATTCCCCTGATCGGCTTCTCGGGCAGCCCCTGGACGCTCGCCTGCTACATGGTCGAGGGCGGCGGTTCGGACGATTTCCGCACGATCAAGACGATGCTCTATGCGCGCCCCGATCTGCTGCATCGATTGCTCGCCGTCAATGCACGCGCGGTCGCCGACTACCTCAACGCCCAGATCCGAGCCGGCGCGCAGGCGGTGATGATCTTCGACACCTGGGGCGGCGCGCTGTCGCATGCGGCATTCCATGACTTCTCGCTCGCCTACCTCACCGAGGTCGTTCGGGCGCTGGACCGGCACGGCGACGGCGAGCGGGTACCCTCGATCGTGTTCACGAAGGGCGGCGGCCTGTGGCTCGAGGCCATCGCCGCCTGCGGCTGCGACGCCGTCGGCGTCGACTGGACCGTCGATCTCGGCCGCGCCCGCGCGCGCGTGGGCGCCCACTGCGCGCTGCAGGGCAATCTCGATCCGGCCGCGCTGCTGGCCGGCGCGGACGCCGCGCGCGCCGAGTCGCGCCGCGTGCTCGACGCGTTCGGGCGGCCGCAAAATGCGGACGGCAGCACGGCCGGCCACGTGTTCAATCTCGGCCATGGCATTTCGCAGTTCACCGACCCCGATGTCGTGCACGCACTGGTCGAGTGCGTCCACGAGCACAGTCGCCGCCTGCGCACCTGAGCGGGACACTGGGTGTGCGAGTGCACACACTAGTAGATTCCACGCAGCCGATGGCCGGATCCCGGCCGGGCTTGACTTATTCACAAAATTGGGAGCCTGGCGCAAACAGGCGATGGCGAATCGGGCGAGCTCCCGCAGGCGCAGAAGAATCCCCGCAGTCGATTGAAAATAAAAGAGATTTCCTAATGTGCTCGAAACCGCGCGGCGACCCAAAACATGACCTGGCGGGCACTTAGCACGCTTGCGCAACGGTTTTCCACAAAATTATCCACAGGCGCGCGGGTCGGCAAAGAGTGCTGAAAAATTAATAACTTACTCGTAACCTTAAGTTCGCCGCCGACACTCGGGGCCCCCAGCCGCCCGCGACCGGCACACGCCGCGTGCGTCCGGCGCGCATAACGGCGCGACCCTCGCGCCGATGAAGTTCGCCCGCGTCATCGTCGACGTCCCGCTCGATCATCCGCTGGATTACCGGGTCGGTGATGCCGGTCCGGACGGGCCGGCGATCGGCATGCGCTGCGTCGTCCCCGTTGGAACCCGCGAGGCGGTCGGCATCGTGGTCGGGTTTGCCGATCAGACGGCAATCGACGAAAGGCGCTTGCGCGAACTCGGACGGACCCTGGGCGAGCCCGTGCTGCCCGCCAGCTGGCTCGCGCTGACCCGCTTCGCCGCCGACTACTACCATCACCCTTGGGGCGAAGTCGCGCTGCCGGCGCTCCCGCGGCTGCTTCGCGCCCCTCCGGGCCGGCATTACGCCCGCCAGGTCGCGCGCGCGCGCGAGCACGGCCCGCCGGGCCCGGCTCCATCCGTGGAACTCCCGCCTCCGCTGCGCGACGAACAGGCGGCCGCGATCGAAGCGATTGCGGCCACGCGCGGCTTCGCCCCCTTCCTGCTGTACGGAATCACCGGCAGCGGGAAGACCGAGGTCTACCTGGGCGCGATCGCGCGCATGCTGGCTGCCGATGCGCGGGCGCAGGCCCTGTTCCTGGTGCCGGAGATCAACCTGACGCCGCAGCTCGAGGCGCGCCTGCGGGCACGCTTCCCGCAGCATGCGATCGTCAGCCTGCACAGCGGGCTGACAGAATCGGAGCGTGCGGCCGCCTGGCTGCAGGCGCATGAGGGGCGCGCCCGCGTCGTGCTCGGCACGAGAATGGCGGTTTTCGCGCCGCTGCCGGGGCTGGCGCTGGTCGTCGTCGACGAGGAGCACGATCCGTCGCTGAAGGCCTCCGAAGGCCTCGCCTATTCCGCGCGCGACCTCGCCGTCAAGCGCGCGCAGCTCGAGCGCGTCGCGGTCGTGCTCGGCTCCGCCACGCCCTCGCTCGAGTCCTGGCACCAGGCCGGCGCCGGCCGCTATCGCCTGCTGCGGATGTCGGAACGCGCGGCGCCCGGGCCGCATGCCGATCCGCGCATCGAACCCGTCGACCTGCGCATCCATGCGCCGCTGCAAGGACTGGCAGCGCCGCTGCGCGCGGCGCTGGAGCAGACGCTTGCGCGGGCCGAGCAGTCGCTCGTGTTCATCAACCGCCGCGGGTACGCGCCGGTGCTCGCGTGCGACGCCTGCGGCTGGCTGTCGAACTGCCCGCATTGCGAAAGCTTCGCGGCCTTCCACAAGACCGACGGCGGACGCGGCAGCCCTTCGCTGCGCTGCCACCACTGCGGCTGGAGCCGTCGCCTGCCCGCTGCCTGCCCGACCTGCGGCAACCAGGACCTCGCGCCGGTCGGCCAGGGCACGCAACGCGTCGAAGAGGCGCTGTGCGCGGCCTGGCCGCAGGCGCGCGTGGCGCGCATCGACCGCGACACCACGCGCCGCGCGCACGCCGCGCGCCGTGCGCTCGAAGCCGTGCACGCGGGTGACGTCGACATCCTGGTCGGCACGCAGATGATCGCGAAAGGGCACGACTTCCGGCGCGTATCCACCGTCGCGGTGCTCAATGCGGACGCGCAGCTGGTTGCGCCCGACTTCCGCGCGCCGGAGCGCCTGTTCGCGCTGCTGATGCAGGTGGCCGGCCGCGCGGGGCGCGGCGGCCAGGCAAGCCGCGTGCTGATCCAGACCCGGTTCCCGGCCCACCCGCTGTTCGCCGCGCTCGCCCGCCACGACTACGCCGAGTTCGCGCGTACCGAGCTCGCTGAGCGCCGCAGCGCGAAAATGCCGCCGTTCGTGTACCAGGCCCTGCTGACGGCGCACGCGCGCACGCTCGAAGCGGCGCTGGAATTCCTGCGCGAATGCCGCCGGATGGGCCTGCCGGCGGCGCAGGCGCAGTCGGTCGAGCTGTACGAGGCGGTGCCGATGCCGCTGGCACGCCTGGCGTCCGAGTCGCGCGCGCAGCTGCTGATCGAATCGACTCGCCGGCGCGCGCTGCATGCGTTCCTCGACACGTGGCTGGCCGAGTTGAGAAGGCTGCGGCCCAGAGGCGGGTTGCGCTGGCGGCTCGAGATGGATCCGATGTCGATCTGATCGACGCGAGGCAGGCGCGACGTGCGGTCGGACAGAGGGGCGGGTCGCAGTCGGCGGCCGCCGCTTCGACGCTCCGTGCCGCCAGCAACGACCGGGACAAAAAAGCCATCACGTAGATACGTGGTGGCGTAGCCGATGGCCGGTCGCCTGTCCGGCCGAGCGGCAGCAAGGGCTCGGCGAGGGGTTTCCGCTTGTCGCTTGCGACCCGCCGGACGGAATGCCGGCGCTAGGTCCCGCAGGGGCGCATTGAAATAATCCGCCCCACGGTCAGGAACAACAATTCCGCCCCGGAGGGGCGAGGGACCTTGATGGCAAGCCGAGCAAGCGGGCTGACTTTGGTGGAGCTGCTGGTGGTGCTGGCGATCGCGGCGATCCTGCTGGCCCTCGGCGTGCCTTCGTTCCAGTCGGTGATCCGGACCAACCGCCTGAGCGCAGCCACCGACAATTTCGTCGCGTCCCTGAATCTCGCGCGCGGCGAGGCGGTCAGGCTGGGCTGTCCCGTGAACGTCGCCAGCCTCAGTGCCGCGAACAACTGGGGCGTGTCCGGATGGAACATCACGCCGGTCGCTTCGGCCGCGCTGGCGCCGACGCAATCGTGCCCGGCCGGAACCGTTCTCAGGACGGTCGCCGCAGTGACGGCGCCGACGTCGATCTACGGCGACGTTGCGGTCATTTCCTTCGACCCGACCGGACGCGCGAGCGGACCTGCGGTGTTCGTGGTCTGCCTGGACGGCACCACCGGCACGCTGGCCAACGCCTCGCGCGCCGTGCTCGTCTCCGCATCGGGGCGCATACGGATCGCCAACAACAATTCCACCGGGGTTCCGCTGAAGGACAACGGAGCCACAGTCGGGGCCTGCAACGGCCCCTGAGCGAGAGCGAGAACGATGATGCAGAAGCGATGCCTTTTCACGCTTGCGTCCGCACGTGCCGGCCGCCGGCAGTCGGGCCTGACCCTGATCGAGGTGCTGGTCGCGATGGTCGTTCTGGCGATCGGGCTCCTCGGCATGGCGGGCCTGCAGCTCAGGGGCATACAGGTCAACCAGGGCTCGACCTATCGCTGGCAGGCGGCGGCGCTGGCGAGCGACATGGCCGACCGGATGCGCGCGGACCGCCCGAATGTCGGCTCTTTCGCTTTCGCGAATTGCGCCGCCCCGCCGGCTGCCGTCACGCCCGCGGGAGCTGCGGTCGCGGAATGGCTGGCGCGCGTGGCCGCGCTGCCTGGGGGATGCGCGAACATCCAGACGGCCGCGGGCGCCGGCACCACGTCGGTGACGATCACCGTGACCTGGGACGACACGCGCGCGGCCAATTCGAAGGTCGCCGTCACGGGGACCTACGCGCTGGCCACCGAGATGTAGTCGCCGTGCGCCGACCGTGCCGAAACCGATGACCGTGCTCCCGCCGATCCGCCACCGCGCCTCACAGCGCGGGCTGACCCTGATCGAGCTGATGATCAGCGTCACGCTCGGGCTCATCATCGTCGCCGCGATGACCTACCTGTACATCAACTCGCGCGGCGCGTACCGCACCAACCAGGGCGCGGCGCAGATCCAGGACGCGGGGCGCTTCGCGGTCGACTCGATTTCGCGCGATGTGCGGCGCGCGGGTTCGCTCGGGTGTGCGACGGCCAACTCGATCGCGGCGGCCAGCACACCGGTTTCCTTCTCGACGATCGCTTTGGGCCCCGGGGCGGCTTTCAACCCGGCGGCCGGCTCGGTCTCCGGGCTGCGCGCCGTCAGTCCAGGCTCGAACGTCTTCCCGGCGACGCCACCGGCCGGGTTTTCCGCGACCGGCGTCAACTACTACGCCGGCGATGTCCTGACGCTCTGGACCGCTGCCGGCCCTCCGGTTTCCGTCGTCTCGCCGGATCCGGCCGCCTCCGTCGTCAATGTCGCGGACCCGGGCGGCATCGGCGCCGGTGACCTTGCCCTGATCTCGAACTGCCGCCAGGCGACCTTGTTCCGCGTCACCAGCGCCACCGGGACAGGTCCGTCCGCGCTCGCTTTCGGCAGCGCCTCCAACAGTTCGCCCGACCTGACGGGAGCGATGCAGCCGGTCTACTCATCGGGCGAACCGGGCACGACGGTGCAGCGCTACGACCAGGTCACCTATTTCGTCGGCGTGAACCCGGCGCTGCCGGCCGCGGTGCGGCGACCGGCGCTGTACCGCTGTTCGCTGGACACGGGCTGCGACGCCGTCGCGGACAACGTCGAGAACATGGACATCGTCTACGGGGTCGGCACGCCGGTCACGGTCGGAGGCGTCACGACGCTCGCGGCGCCGACGTTCCAGCATGCCGACGCGATGGCGGGCAACTGGCAGAACGTGGTCAGCATCAGGGTCGCGCTCGTGGCGGTCGGCAGCGATCCCGGCGGCGCCAATTCGCGTCAGACGTTGATGTTCGGCGACAGCGCCGCGGGCGCGCCGGTGGCCTGGACCGCCCCCGACACGCGACTGCGGCAGGTGTTCACGGTGACCGCTGCGCTGCGGGGTCTGGTCCAGTGAGGGCAGCCACATGAAACGGTTTCCACACGCATCGCAGTTCCGGTCCCGGCGCGGCATCGCGCTCGTGGTGGCGCTCGTGATCCTCGCCGTGCTGAGCCTGATCGGCGTGGCGGCCTACTCGGTGGCGACGCAGGAGGAACGGATGGCCGGCAATTCGCGCGACCGCATGCGCGCGTTCGAAGCGGCCGAGGCGGCCCTGCGCGATTGCGAGGCCGTCGTGCAGGGCAACCCGGCGTTCGACGGCACGAACGGGATGTATACGGCGCCTTCGCCCGGCACACCCGCGGTCGCCGACAACCTGAACCAGAATGGCTGGACGAGCGCCGCGGTGCACCCGGTGGCCAACCCCGCTTTCGCGAGTCCCCCCTTCGCGTCCCCCCCGGTGTGCATCGCCGAAGCCTTCAGCGTGCAGCGCTCGCCGTTCACGGCCGCCGGTCGTCCCCAGGACAGCAGCAACACCGCGCAGATGGCCCGCATCACCGCCCGCGGCTACGGATGGAATCCGAACACCGTCGTCGAACTCGAATCGTATTACGCGCGCTGATCGCTGACAGGTGACCCCCCATGCCGCAGATCGAACCCACGAACCCGAACCGAGGGCAGCGATGAAGCCGACCTCCGATCCTCGGCTGGCCGGCCGAATCGCGGCCGCCGCGACGCTGCTGGCGGCCGTTTCCGCGACGGCGCAGAACGTGCCCTCGCAGACGCCGATGCTCGCGCCCCCGCCGCCGCCGGCCAACGTCGTGATGATGGTCGACGACTCGGGCAGCATGCAGTGGGCGTACGTGCCGGATTTCTACGACCAGTACGCGTCGACCAAGCGCTTCAAGTCCAGCACCTTCAACGGCCTCTACTACAACCCCAGCTTCGTCTACCCGGCGCCGCCGGACGACACGGGGGCGCTGCTGTCGACCTCGTACACCGCGGCGCCGCTGGACGGATTCAATCCCACGGTCAGCGGCACGGTCAACCTGAGCAACGCGTATCAGCCGACGGTCTCGTACCAGCCGGGCGGCAGCAACCAGCAGACGACCGCCAACGACCTGGCGGCGGCGGGGCTGACGAGCTCGGCCTACTACGCCGTCTACGACACCACGATCGCGGGCTGCTCGAGCGTCATCACCGACGACACCTGCTACCGGCTGGTCGCGATCAGCTCGACCGACACGGTGCAGCAGAACAATTTCGCGATCTGGTACTCGTTCTATCGGACCCGGCACCTCGCGATCGCCACCGCCGCGGCGATCGCGATGTCGGCGCCGAACCTGGCGCAGGCTCGCGTGACCTGGCGCTCGTTGAATACGTGCACCGACATGCTCTCGGGCGACAACTGCACCGGTTACGACGGCACGCAGGTCGACAACCGCATCCGCCGCTTCGTCGGCGCGCACAAGACGGACTTCTACAAGTGGCTGTTCCGCGTGCCCGCCAACCAGAGCACGCCGACCCGCTCGACGTGGAAATACATCGGCGACTACTTCAAGAACACGACCGGCCCCGACGGCCCGTACGGCATCGATCCCAACCAGACGCCGCAGGTCACCGGACCGGAGCTCGCGTGCGTGCAGAACTTCAACATCACGCTGACCGACGGCCAGTGGAACGGGGACAACAACGGCACGTTCTACGGCAGCATCGACAGCACCGGCCTCACGCTTCCGGACGGGACGAGCTACCCGGCGGGGTCTTCCCCGCCCACCGCGATCTATGGCAACGACACCAACCGGGACACGCTGTCCGACCTGGCGTTCTACTACTGGGCGACCGACCTTCGTCCGGACCTGCCGAACATCGTCCGGCCGTACTTCGCGGTCGGCAATGCCGCGACCGACTACTGGAACCCGCAGAACGACCCGGCGACGTGGCAGCACCTGGTCCAGTTCACGATCGGCGTCGGGATGACGATGTCGATGAGCGCCACGGGTCTGCCGTGGAGCGGCAGCGCGTTCAGCGGCACGGGTTACGACAACCTTTCGAGCGGCTCGATCAAGTGGCCGGCGATCAACAACGGCGCGCAGCAGGGTGACGTCGGCAAGGCCTACGACCTGTGGCACGCGGCGCTGAACTCTCGCGGCAACGCGTTCAGCGCCGATTCCCCCGGGGGCCTGATCGGCGCGCTGAACACCTCGCTCGCGCGGATCCAGGCGCAGATGAGCGGCAGCTCCGGAGCGGCCGCGGGGTCCTCGATGCTGAGCGCCGGAACGGCGATCTACTCGACCAGCTTCACGTCGAACGGCGGCTGGAGCGGAACCGTGAGCGCGTTCACGGTCGATCCCGCCACCGGGAACATCTCGGCGACGCCCTCGTGGACGACCACGAATGCGGGCACCTTCGCCGCGGCGGCGAGCCGGCGCGTCTTCACTTCGAAGAGCGCGGCGCCTGCCGCGGGCAGCGGCATCGCATTCACCGCGGCGAATCTCACGAACGCATGGCCCTGCCTGTGGTCGGCCTGCACCGGGTCGCCCGCGCCGACCTTCAGCGCGGCGCTGGTCAGCTACCTGCTGGGCGACGCGACCAACGAGCTGCGCAACAAGGTCGGAAACTATCGCGACCGCGCCACGACGATCCTGGGCGACATCGTCGATTCATCGCCGGTGTTCGCGTACAACGAGGACTACGGCTATCTCTCCCTGCCCGAAGGCCAGGGGAGCACGAACCGCTACGACACGTTCCTGCAGGCCAAGACCGGCGGACTGAAGATGCTGTTCGTCGGCGCCAACGACGGGATGCTGCACGGGTTCGACGCCTCGACGGGTGCCTCCACCAGCGGCACCGAGCAGTTCGCTTACGTGCCGCACAACGTGGTCCCGAACCTGCCGCTGCTCGCCAATCCCAACTACCTGCACCAGTTCTACGTCGACGCCACGCCGGCGGTCGGCGACGCCTTCGTCAACGGCAGCTGGAAGCGCGTGCTGGTCGGCGCCACCGGCGCGGGCGGCCAGGGCGTGTTCGCGCTCGACGTGACCTCGCCGGGCAGCTTCGGCGCGGGCAACGTGCTGTGGGATCTCGACGGCACCTCCGCCGCGGATCCCGATCTCGGCTACACGATCGGAACGCCCCTGATCGCGCGCCTGAACGGACCGATGGACGGGGCCGGCGCCAGCGTCGGCGACTGGGCGGCGATTTTCGGCAACGGCTACGGCAGCGCGTCCGGCTGCGCGGTGCTGTACATCGTCCGCCTGTCGGACGGACTCGTGCAGAAGTACCGCCCGCCGGGCCAGGGCTACAGCACGACGACCCAGCAGTGCTCGCCAGGCAACAACGGCATGTCGGCGCCCAACCAGATCGACCTCGACCTGAACCGCACGGTCGATTTCGTCTATGCCGGCGACCTGCAGGGCAACCTTTGGAAGTTCGACCTGAGCAGCACCAGCGCCTCGAGCTGGGGCGTCGCCTTGGGCGGCGCGCCGCTGTTCATCGCCACCGACGCGGCGGGAAACCGGCAGCCGATCACGGCTGCGCCGCAATTCGGGCCGCCGCTGGCGAACGTGGGCGGCGTGATGCTCTACTTCGGCACAGGAAGGATGTTCGCGCCGCTGGACGCCATCAGCACGCAGACGCAGAGCTTCTACGGCATCGCCGACACCGGCAGCGCGGTCACGGGCTCCCGCAGCACCGCGCTGCAGAGCGAGACGATCACGCCGAGCGTGGTCAACGGCAAGAACGTCCGCTCGGTCAGCATGAATGCCGTCACTCCGCCGCAGCGCGGCTACTTCCTGGACCTGCCCGCCTCCGGCGAGCGCATCGTCTTCCCGGCGCTGGTCGACCTGAACACCGGCGTCGTGCTCTTCTCGACCATCATCCCGAACGGCGATCCCTGCAACGGCGGCGGCATCAGTTTCCTGATGGCGCTGAGCTCGGGCGGCAACCAGGTCGGCGGCGCGATGTTCTTCAACCAGGCCGGCCTCGTCCCGGCGACGGTCAAGACCTCGGTCGACGGCATGCAGTTCGCCGGCCTGATCAAGTCGGTGATCTCGATGAGCAATACGGGTTCGGGCTCGGGCGGGGGCACCACGGGAACCGGGATGGGCGGAGGCACGCAGACCTTCGAGGTCACCACGGATAGCGGCACGACACCGATCAACGTGCCCAGGACCGTCGTGCGAGGGCGCGTCTCGTGGCACGAGCTGGTTCGGTAAGGCCGATGAGACACGGTCGGGGAAGCGGCCGGCGTGACGGGTTCACGCTGATCGAGCTGGTCGTCGCGGTCCTCATCATCGGACTGCTCGCGGCGATTGCGATCCCGTCGTACTCCGCCTACATCGTCCGCGGCAAGCGGGCGGAGGCCAGGGTGGCCCTGCTCGAGGCGGCGCAGTTCATGGAGCGCAGCTATACGGCCAACGGCTGCTACGCCGGCGACACCACGGGCGGCGTGAACTGCGCGGCGCCCGTGCTGCCGGCGGCCCTGTCGAAGGCGCCGGTCGACGGGACGACCTCCAACTACGTGATCGGATTCGACCCCGCCGTTCCGGGTCCGCTGGCTTTCAGGCTGGTTGCAACCCCCTGCGGCGATGCCGGCGCTGCGTGCGCGGTGCCGTTTGCCCCGTTCACCGATGCCGATTGCGACAAGCTCAGGATCGATAACACGGGCGTCAAGGATATCGCCGGCACCTTCAACCTCACGCCCGACCAGTGCTGGGGTCGATGAGCGGCGCCGGCGCATCGGTCGCCGGCAGCGCAGCCCGGCGGCCGCTCAGCGCTTGGCCGCTTCCGGCTCCTTGAACGCAGCCCCGGCCTGATCGGCCATCCACGCCACCGCCCGCGCGACCTCGATCGGGTCGTAGGTCCCGCCCCCCTTGGGCGGCATCACGCCGGCCTTGCCCTGGAAGCCGTCGACCGCGTGCTTGACCAGCGTGTCGAATCCCTGCGCGATCCGCGGCCCCCATGCCGTTTGGTCGCCGACCTTGGGAGCGCCTGCGACCCCGGCACCGTGGCAGGCGACGCAGGTCGTCTTGTAGACGGCCTCGCCGCTCTTGAGTGCCGGCCCGCCCGCCGCCGCTTGAGCGGCAGGCGCGGCGGCAGGTGCGGCGCCCTTGGCCGCCGGCGCGTCGGGCTCCTTGAAGTTCGCCCCCGCCTGGTCGGCCATCCAGGCCACCGCCCGCGCCACCTCGATCGGGTCGTAGGTGCCGCCGCCCTTGGGCGGCATCACGCCCGCCTTGCCCTGGAAGCCGTCGACCGCGTGCTTGACGAGCGTGTTGAACCCCTGGGCGATGCGCGGACCCCAGGCCGCCTTGTCCCCGGCCTTGGGCGCGCCGGCGATTCCCTCGCCGTGGCAGGCCCCGCAGGTTGTCTTGTAGACCTCGATCCCGCTCTTGAGCACCGGCGCGGACGCCGTGGAAGCGGCGGCCTGCTCGACGACCACGACCCCGATCGGCTGCAGGCGCTCGGCGACCGCCTCCGGACTCATCGAGTTGCCGCCGGCGCCCTTCTCGGTCAGATTGCCGAAGTAGCTGGCGATCATGACGATCAGGACGACCGGCACGGCGAACGCGATCAGAAGGATCTTGATCACCTTGCGCGGCGACGGCATCGGCGATTCGTTCGGGTCGGTCATCAGGGGCTCCGCGGACGGGCGTGGGCGGGCGTACCGCCCGCCACCAAGGGCAGGTTCGAAAGGATCGGCGATTATAAGAACCGGCCGGGCGGCCACGCAGCCGAGGCTGTGCGGCGGTTGGACGCGGCCGCCGGCAATCGGTAAGCTTGCGGCCCCCGTTGCGCCCGTAGCTCAGGGGATAGAGTACTGGCCTCCGAAGCCAGGGGTCGCAGGTTCAATTCCTGCCGGGCGCGCCACTTCAACCGGGGTCCGTTCCGATCGCCTGGGTAACGGATCATCCCGCAGACCGTGGACATCTGTACGCGTTACCCGCGTGTCCGGCCGGAATGACGCACAACCCCCTGCGTGGCCGAAAGCAGGTCTTTCGAGCGTCACCCGGCCGCGCCGGCGCTATGCTGTCGCGCATGACCGGCCTCAACCGCGCCACCCCGAGCCCGACCGACATCACGCTGCACTCCGCGTCGCGCGTGCTCGAGATCGCGTTCGACAACGGGCGCTCGTTCCGGCTGCCGTACGAATTCCTGCGCGTGTTCTCGCCCTCGGCCGAGGTTCGCGGCCACGGTCCCGGCCAGGAGGTGCTGCAGTCGGGCAAGCGCGCGGTCACGATCGAGTCGGTCGAGCCGGTCGGGCACTACGGCCTGCAGCCGCGTTTTTCGGACGGGCACTCCACCGGGATCTACTCATGGGACTACCTCTACGAATTGGGATCGAATCAGGACAGGATGTGGGCCGACTACCTTCTGCGCCTCGAGGGGGCGGGCGCGAGCCGCGACCCCTGAGGGTGACGTGATGCGATGAGCGAGAGAACCACCACCACTCATTTCGGATTCGCCGAGGTCGCCGAGGACGAGAAAGCGGGCCGCGTCGGGCGCGTCTTCACGTCGGTGGCATCGCGCTACGACCTGATGAACGACGTGCTCTCGGGCGGCCTGCACCGCCTCTGGAAGGCGTTCACCGTGCGTCAGGCGCAGGTGCGGCCGGGCATGCGCGTGCTCGACGTCGCCGGCGGCACCGGCGACCTGGCGCGCGCGTTCGCGCGCGAAGTCGGCCCGCAGGGCCAGGTCGTTCTGACCGACATCAACCCGGAGATGCTGGCCGCGGGTCGCGACCGGCTGCTCGACGCCGGCGTGCTGCTGCCGCTGGTCCGCTGCGACGCCGAGCAGTTGCCGTTCCGCGACGGCAGCTTCGACATCGTCGCGGTCGCCTTCGGCCTGCGCAACATGACCCGCAAGGATCGGGCGCTGGCCGAGATGCGCCGCGTGCTCAAACCGGGCGGCAAGCTGATGGTGCTCGAGTTCTCGCGCATCTGGAAGCCGCTCGCGCCGCTTTACGACGCCTACTCGTTCCGGGTCATGCCGTGGCTGGGCGAACGCATCGCGGGCGACGGCCCCAGCTACCGCTACCTGGCCGAATCGATCCGCGTGCATCCCACGCAGCAGGAGCTGGCGCAGATGCTGGAACAGGCGGGCCTCGAACGGGTCCAATGGTTCAATTTCGCGGCGGGCGTCTGTGCACTGCACGTGGGCTATCGCATCTGAGCCGCCGCGGCAAAGGCACAGGGCATGCACTGGTTCGGAGACCTGGCGTCGCGGGCAGGGCTCGCGGTAGAGGCCGCGGCGCTCGCGCTGGCGCTGCTGCTCACTGCGTTCGTTGCAGTGGTCTTGCTGGTGCGCCCGTGGCGGCGCCGGCCATCGGCAACGGCGTACCGCCGCGTCGGGACCCTGGCGGAAACCTGGGGCGTCGGCGGGCCGTCCTACGCCCCGCAGCCGGTCACGATCGGGCCGGCGCGCATCGAGCCGCCGGCGCACGCGACCCGTCGCGCCGATACACTGAGCGCGATCCTGGAGGGGATCGGCGTGCCGCCCAACGCGGCGCGGCCCGGGACGCTTGGCCTCGGGCTGGGTCCGATTCCGGTGCGAACCGGCGTCGGCGCCGGTCCGGCGCGTCCCTCCGTCGCGCCCGACGGCCTCGACATCTCGACCTTGCTGCGCACGGCGGAAGAATCGTTCGGCCGTGTGCAGTCGGCCTCGGATCGCGCGGATCTGGACGAGCTGCGCCGGTTCACGACCGATGCGATGTTCGACCTGCTGTCGCGGCCGCCCGGCAGCCCTGCGGGCATCCATCGCACCGAGGTGATCCGCCTCGAATCGGCCCTGCTCGGGATCGAAACGGGTGAATCGGGGTACCTCGCCAGCGTCCGCCTCACCGGGCTGCTGCGAGTCGACGGCGAGCCCGAGGGCCTCGACGAGATCTGGAACCTGACCAGGCCGGTCGAAGGCTCGGCCGGCTGGCTGCTGGCCGGAATCCAGCCGCTGCGCGGCAACTGAGCCGCCCGGCCCGGCGCGACCCCGACCCAGGCCGATCTGCGACAATTCGCGGTCGGCCGGCCCTCCGGCGCTCGACCTCTGCGCGTCCGGGCATCGCGGCGCCGATCGGCGCGGCGCCATGGCCCAATCGTCGCTCGTTCCCGCTCTTGCCCTGACCGTGCTCGATCGCATCGCCACTGAGGCCGTCGTCGGCTGGTTCAACCACCTGCTCGTCCGCGAAGCCTGGGCACGCGAGGCGCTGGCGCCGTACGCCGGCCGCGTGGCGCGTTTCGAGACGGGCGTGGCGGCGCTGGACCTGGGGGTCGCGGCCGACGGCAGCCTGCTGGCCGCGGCGGACACCCGCGGCGCGGCCCCGAGCGTGACGATCACGCTCGAACCCGGCCGCCTGCCGCGCGCGCTGCTGGAGCCGTCGGTCCTCCTGCGCGACGTGCGGATGGCCGGCGATCTCGAGTTCGCGCAGGTGCTCACGCGCGTGCTGCAGAATCTGAGGCCGGATCCGGCCGAGGACCTGTCGCGCTGGATAGGCGACGCGGCCGCGGAGCGCGTCGTCGGCGCCGCGCGCACCGCGGTGGAGACCGCGCGCGACACGGGGCGGAGGCTGGCCCGGCAGGCGACGGACTACTGGGTGTCCGAGAACCCCTTGCTGGTCGGGCGCATCGATCTGGAGCAATTCGGAGCGGAAGTCGGCGCGCTGCGCGCTGCGGTCGACCGGCTCGCCGAACGCGTGGCGAAACTGAGCTGAGGGATGCTGCGCCTGCTTCGGCTGCTGCGCATCCTGTTCGTCGGCTTCCGTTACGGGCTCGACCAGATCGCGCTCGCGAACCTCAAGCATCCCGTGCTCGTCGGCATGGTGCGCTTCGGCACCGCGGTGCGGGGCCTGGGGCGCCCGCGCGGCGAGCGGCTGAGATTGGCGCTCGAGAGCCTGGGGCCGATCTTCGTCAAGTTCGGCCAGCTGCTGTCGACGCGGCGCGACCTCGTCCCGGCCGACATCGCCGATGAGCTGGCCCGCCTGCAGGACCGCGTGCCGCCGTTCGCGCCCGAACTGGCGCAGCGCGAGATCGAGCGCGGGCTGGGGCGCCGCATCGACGAGGTGTTCGCGAGCTTCGATCGCGAGCCTGTCGCCAGCGCATCCATCGCCCAGGTGCACCTGGGCGTGCTCGCCGGCGGGGCGGGCGCCGGCCGCGAGGTCGCGATCAAGGTGCTGCGCCCGGGGATGATGAGCGCGATCGACCGCGACCTGGAGTTGATGGACGCCGGCGCCGCGCTGGTCGAGCGGCTGTGGCGCGACGGCAAGCGCCTGAGGCCGCGCGAGGTGGTGGCGGAATTCCGCAAGTACCTGCACGACGAGCTGGACCTGATGCGCGAGGCGGCCAACGCCTCGCAGCTGCGGCGCAACTTCGCCGGCTCGCCGCTGCTGCGGATCCCGGAGATGTACTGGGACTACTGCCGCGAAAACGTGATCGTGATGGAGCGGATGCGGGGCATCCCGATCAGCCAGACGGACCGCCTGCGCGCCGCCGGGATCGACCTGAAGAAGCTGTCGCGCGACGGGGTCGAGATCTTCTTCACCCAGGTGTTCCGCGACGGCTTCTTCCACGCCGACATGCACCCGGGCAACATCTACGTCGGCGTCGACGGCGCCGACCACGGGCGCTACATCGCTCTCGACTTCGGCATCGTCGGGACGTTGACCGACACCGACCGCGACTACCTGGCGCGCAATTTCCTGGCGTTCTTCCAGCGCGACTACCGGCGCGTCGCGATGACGCACCTCGAGTCGGGCTGGGTGCCCCGCGGCACGCGGGTCGACGAGCTCGAAAGCGCGATCCGCGCCGTGTGCGAACCCGTGTTCGACCGGCCGCTGAAGGACATTTCGTTCGGGCAGGTGCTGATGCGCCTGTTCGCCACTTCGCGCCGCTTCAACGTCGAGATCCAGCCGCAGCTGGTCCTGCTGCAGAAAACGCTTCTCAATATCGAGGGGCTGGGGCGCCAGCTCGATCCCGACCTCGACCTGTGGAAGACCGCCAAGCCGTTCCTCGAGGACTGGATGAAGCGGCAGATCGGCTGGGCCGGCCTGCTCGAGCGCGTCGGCGCCGAGGCGACCCAGTGGAGCAAGCTGCTGCCGCAGCTGCCGCGCCTGCTGCACGCGCGCCTCGCCCGCGAAGACGACGGCGAGCGCCGGCTGATCGAGCTGCGCCGCCTGCGTGCCGAGGAGCACAAGGCGCGCATGCTGACGGTCGCGGTCGTGCTGCTCGCGGCGCTGGTGCTGATGCTCGGCTGGGCTTTCCTCGGAATTCCGCTGCCGCGCCTCTGAGGCCGGCCGTCGCCCCGCTCCCGGCTGTTCCTATAATCGCGCCTCCTTACCGCTTCCCCTCATGGCCCTGCTCGAGATCCACAACGCGACCCGCCGCTTCGGGAACATGACCGCGGTCGACGGCGTTTCGCTTTCGATCGAGGCAGGCGAGTTCTTCACGCTGCTGGGCCCGTCGGGCTGCGGCAAGACCACGCTGCTGCGGATGATCGCCGGGTTCGACACGCCCGAGCCCGGCGGCCGGATCGTGCTCGACGGCGTCGACATCACGCCGCTGCCGCCCGAGAAGCGCCCGATCCGGACCGTGTTCCAGAGCTACGCGCTGTTTCCGCACATGACCGTCGCCGGCAACGTCGCGTTCGCGCTCAAGATGGCCGGCAGGCCGCAGGCCGAAATCGACGCCAAGGTCGCCTCGGCGCTCGAGGACGTGCAGCTCCAGGCGTTCGCGCGCCGCTTCCCGAACGAGCTGTCGGGTGGACAGCGCCAGCGTGTGGCGATCGCGCGCGCGCTGGTCACGCACCCGACGCTGATGCTGCTCGACGAGCCGCTGGCCGCGCTCGACGCGAAGCTGCGCGAGCAGATGCAGATCGAGCTGATCAACCTGCAGAAGGAGGTCGGCATCACGTTCATCTACGTGACCCATGACCAGAGCGAGGCGCTCGCGCTGTCGCACCGGATCGCGGTGATGAACCGCGGCCGCGTCGAGCAGCTCGACGAGCCTTCGAAGATCTACTCGTTCCCCCGCAACCGCTTCGTGGCCGACTTTCTCGGCCAGTGCAACATCCTGGACGGGCGGATCGCGGCGCGCGCCGACGGCTTGTGCACGATCGAGCTCGACGGGATCGGTCCGGTCGCGGTGGCCGCGTCCGATCCGGCGATGCAGCCGGGCACGCGCGGCGCGCTGGCGCTGCGCCCGGAGAAGCTGACGATCGAGGCCGGCGGCGGCGCCGGCGGGGCGCCGGCGCCGGACCTGCACCGGGTCAGCGGGCACGTCAGTGACTTCCTGTTCCTGGGCGACGTGACCCTCTACATCGTCGAACTCGCGTCGGGCAAGCGCCTCGAGGCGATGCGCGCCAACGCCGCGCCGGGGCGCGCGCGATTCTTCGACGTCGGCGATGCCGTCGACCTGGCCTGGCGCACCGACGCCGGCCACTTCCTGCGCGATTGAAGGCGGGCACGATGAGCACCGGCGCCAGCCGCGCGGACTCGCGGGCCAAGTGGCTGGTCGGCGGCGCGCCGTTCCTCTACCTGATGATCTTCTTCGCCGCGCCCGCGGCGCTGATGCTGCTTGCGAGCTTCCGCGCGCCGGGCGACTACGGCGGGCTGGCGCCCCTCGTTTCGGGCGGGCATCTCAACCTGACGCTCTCCGGCTACGCCGGCTTCTTCGCGAGCGACATCTACCTGCTGCTGTTCGCCAAATCCCTGTGGTACGCGCTGCTGACGACGCTGATCTGTCTCGGGGTCGCCTATCCGCTGGCGATGGTGATCGTCGCCAGCCCGCGCCGCTGGCGCGACCTGCTGCTGCTGCTCGTGATCCTGCCGTTCTGGAGCAATTTCCTGATCCGCGTCTACGCGTGGATGATCATCCTGGGGCCCGAGTGGGCGCTGTCGCGCGCGGTCAATGCCGTGCTGGCGGCGTTCGGCGCCGCACCGGTGACCCTGATGTTCTCGCCGTTCGCCGTCATCGTCGTGCTGGTCTACGTCCATCTGCCGTTCATGGTGCTGCCGCTGTACGCGAACCTGGAGAAGCACGACCCGACCCTGCTGGATGCGGCGCAGGACCTCGGCGCAGGGCCCTGGCGGCGCTTCCGCCACGTGACCTGGCCCCTCAGCCTGCCGGGCGTGTTCGCCGGCGCGGCGCTCGTGTTCATCCCGGCATTCGGGATCTTCGCGGTGCCGGACCTGGTCGGCGGGACCAGCGGGATCATGATCGGCAACGTGATCAAGCAGCAGTTCCTGGAGACGCGCGACTGGCCGTTCGGGTCGGTGCTCTCGATCGTCCTCACCGTGGTCGCGCTGGCCGCCACCGCGGCGGCGGCGGCTGCGGCGCGCCCGCGCAGGACGGGAGCGGCGGCGCCCGGGGCCGCGACATCCGGCGCGGCGGCGGCATGAAGCGGCTGCCGCCCTGGATGTGGGGATGCGCGATCGGCGGCTATGTGTTCCTGTACCTGCCGCTCGTGGTCGTGATCGCGTTCTCGTTCAACGACAGCAAGATGAACGCGACCTGGGTCGGCTTCACCACCGCGTGGTACGCGCGCCTCCTGGCCGACGAGAGGATGCTCGGCGCGGCGGGCAATTCGCTCGCGATCGCCCTGGTCGCTTCGGCCGCGGCGACCGTGCTGGGCACGCTCGCGGGCTTCGCGCTGCACCGGTATCGGACGCGCATGCTGCCGGCGCTGGTGTTCGCGCCGATCGCGGTTCCCGAGATCCTGATGGGGGTGGCGCTGCTGATGTTCTTCGTCGCGATCAACCTGACGCTCGGCCTGGCGTCGATCACGCTCGCGCACATCGCCTTTTGCATCGGCTACGTCGCGATCGTCGTGCGCGCGCGCCTGGCCGGGATGGACGAGACGCTGGTCGAGGCGGCGCGCGACTGCGGCGCGACGCCGCTGGGCGCGTTCCGCTACGTGACGCTGCCGCTGATCATGCCCGGGGTCATCGCGGGCGCGCTGATGGCCTTCACGCTCTCGATCGACGATTTCGTGATCACGTTCTTCACGGCCGGCGCGACGACGACGACGCTGCCGCTGCAGATCTACTCGATGGTGAAGATCTCCGTGACGCCCGAGGTCAACGCGGTGTCGACGCTGCTGCTCGGGCTCACGCTGCTGCTGATCACCGCGGCGTCGAAGATCGCGCCCGGCATCCTGCGCGTGAACCAGTGAATCCCTGCAAGGACCACAGATGAAGACAGACCCCGGACCCAAGGCCGGAGCCCTGGCGGCTCTTGCCGCGTCCTTTCTCCTGCTGGCCGCCTGCGGCCGCAATTCGGAGCCCCCGCCGAGCCAGGACAAGGCCGCCGGGCCCGCCGCGGCCGCGAAGCCGGGCGGCGAGCTGCACTGGTACAACTGGAACGACTACATCGATCCGCAGACGGTCAGGCGCTTCGAGCAGGAAACCGGCGGCAAGGTCGTGCAGACCTACTATTCGGACAACGACGAGATGCTCGCCAAGCTGGCCGCCGGCGCCAGCGGGTACGACCTGATCGTTCCGACCGGCAACGCGCTCGAGGTGATGATCCGGCAGGACCTGGTGCAGCCGCTCGACAGGAGCCGGCTGCCGCTCCTGGGCAACATCAAGCCCGAGTTCATGAACACGCCATTCGACCCCGGCAACAAGTACTCGGTGCCGTACGCCTACTCGGTCACGATCATCGGCTACAACGACCAGGCGCTGAAGCGGGCCGGCGTGGAGCCGCCGGCCGGTTGGGAGGCCGTTTTCGACCCGAAGCTCGCGTGCCGGCTGAAGGGCAGGATGACCGTGCTCGACTCGCCCGACGAGGTGTTCGCGGCCGCGTTCATCTATCTGGGCATGGACTCGAACACGACCAGCATCGACGACTACAAGAAGGCGGCCGACGTGATCCGCAAGGCCAAGCCGTGCTGGGCGGCGTTCAATTCGTCTTCGTACATCAAGGAGCTGTCGGCCGGCAACATCTGGCTCGCGCTCGGCTACTCGACCGATTTCTTCCAGGCCGAGCGCGCCGCGCAGGCGGCGAAGCAGCCGTTCCACATCGTCACCGTGCTGCCGACCCAGGGCGCGACGCTCGGCCTCGACAACCTGGTGCTGGCGAAGTCGGCGCCCAACCCCGCGCTCGCCTACGCTTTCATCGATTTCCTGCTCGATGGGCGCAACGGAGCCGAACTGACCAACCTGATCGGCTCGGGCAACGTCAACGCGGCGGCGATGCAGTTCGTCAGCCCCGAGATCAAGTCGAACACGGCGATCTTCCCGCCGCCGGACCGCTTCAAGACCTTCCGGATGCTGAAGCTGCTGCCGCCCGCGGTGCGGCAGGAGCGCGGCCGGCTCTGGACCGAGATCAAGGCGCGCTGATCGAAGCCCGCCGCTCGAGGACTGCCTTTCAGGGCGCGTCGCTCACGGCCGGGCGCCGCCCTCGACAGCCAGCGCGGCCAGGTCGCGCGCGTATCCGCCGAGCTTGTCGGCCGCCGCCCGGCGTTGCGCGGGGGTTGCGCTGTTGATCAGCGCCGCCGTCATCTCGGCGTTGGCGCGCCGGATCGCGGTTCGGTCGCCCGGCTGGCCCGGCTGATCCTGCGACAGCAGCGCGGCGAAGTACGCGCGGAACCAGCGCGCGGCCTCGTCCGGCGGCGGCCGCGTGGCGCGGATGCGGGTCAGCAGCTCGATCAGCTCCCGCTGGCGCCGTTCCATGTCGGCGACGCGCCCCGTCTCCAGCTCGGGGTGCGCGCCCACGGAGGCCCGCAGCAGCTCGATCTGTTCCGCGTGCAGTGTCCCGAACCACTCCTGCGCGCGCTGGGCATACACCTTGACGCGCCTTGCCGGCGGAGCGCCGGCGCGCGATTCGAGCTCGCGCCGCGCCTTGGCCGCGTCCTTCGCCATCCGCGCGGCGCAGTGCTCGATCTGCGCCGGTGTCAGCGTCAGCGCCATCTTCGCCAGTTCGGGCGACGCGCGATCGGCGATCGTCGCCAGCCTCGCATTGATTTCGACCTGCATGACGATCACTTCGTCCGGGCTGACCGGGCGTTCGCCCGCGGCCTCGACGCGCTCGCGCCAGCGCTCGAGCTGGAGCGCGTAGTCCTGCAGCTGCGTCGCCCGATGCCAGGCGAGCAGCACCCGCAGACGCTGCCGCAGCAGCTGGCTCTGCGCGTCGTCGAGGTCGAAATAGCCGTCGAGCGAATAGGCGAGCAGGGAATCGGCGTTGTCGTACCCGATCTTGATCGCCGAGCACGCAGCCGCCGCCAGGACGAGCAGCAACGCGAGCGCCAGCGCGGCCAGGCGCGACTGGCGGGCGCGCGCCGGTGCGTGTCCGGCGCGCCCGGTGCTACGATCGGCGCGCATAGGGAAACGGATTGGTCTAGCCATGAATATCGTGATACTGGCGGCCGGACTGGGCAAGCGCATGCGTTCGGCGCTGCCGAAGGTGATGCACCCGATCGCTGGACGGCCGATGCTAGCGCATGTGATCGATGCCGCGCGGGCGACCGCACGGGCGCTCGGACGGACGGCGCGCCTGGTGGTCGTGGTCGGTCACGGCGCCGACCAGGTGCGCGCGGCCTTCGGCGAAGGCCCCGAGGGGTCCGGCGACCGGGGCGACCTGCAATTCGTGCTGCAGCAGCCGCAGCTCGGCACCGGCCACGCGCTGATGCAGGCCGCGCCGCGCCTCGACGATGCGCAGCCGACGCTGGTGCTGTACGGCGACGTGCCCCTGGTCCGGCCGCACACGCTGACGCGGCTGGCGAAAGAGTCCGGCGAGCATCTGGGCATCCTGACGGTGCACCTGCCCGATCCCACCGGCTATGGACGGGTGCTGCGCGATGCGCAGGGGCGCGTGACCGGCATCGTCGAGCAGCGCGATGCGAGCGAACCGCAGCGCGCGATCGACGAGGTCAACACCGGGATCCTCGTCGCCCCGACGCGCGACCTCAAGCGCTGGCTCGGCCGCCTGTCGAACCAGAACGCGCAGCAGGAGTACTACCTGACCGATGTCGTCGCGCTTGCGGTCGGCGAGGGCGGGCAGGTCGCCGCCGTGGTGGCGTCCGACCCCGACGAAACGCTCGGGGTCAACAGCAAGTCGCAGCTCGCGCATCTCGAGCGGGTCGCGCAGCGGCACCTGGCCGAGCGGCTGATGCAGGCCGGCGCGACCCTGGCCGATCCGGCGCGGATCGACATCCGCGGCGAGCTCGACGTCGGCACGGACGTCTTCATCGACGTGGGCTGCGTGTTCGAGGGTCGTGTGGAGCTCGGCGATCGTGTCCGCGTCGGGCCGTACTGCGTGCTGCGCGACACGAGGATCGGGGCCGATACCGAGATCGCGGCGTACTCGCACTTCGACGGCGCCCGCGCCGGCGCGCACGCGAGAATCGGCCCGTTTTCCCGCCTGCGGCCGGGAGCGGAACTCGAGGACGAGGTCCACATCGGCAATTTCGTCGAGGTCAAGGCGAGCCGGGTCGGCCGCGGCGCCAAGGCCAACCACCTGGCGTACGTCGGCGACGCGAGCGTCGGCGCGCGCGCCAACATCGGCGCCGGCACCATCGTCGCCAACTACGACGGGGCCAACAAGCACCGGACCGTGATCGGCGACGACGTCCACGTCGGCAGCAACACGGTGCTGGTCGCGCCCTTGAGCGTCGGCGCCGGCGCGACGATCGGCGCCGGATCGACGCTGTCGCGCGACGCGCCGGCCGGGCAGCTCACCGTGGCGCGCGCGCGCGCGGTGACCATCGAGGGCTGGAAGCGGCCGGTGAAGAAAGCCAAGCCCGCCGGCGGCTGAGCGCCGCCGCGCCGTTCCGGCGGCGAACCGCAGGTTGCGCTGCTGCAATCGATTCACGGGAGGCAGCAAGATGTCGACCCCCTCTTCTTCGTACCTGCAGCCCGAGGTGCGGCGCCTCTTCGCGGAGCTCGGCGCCGGCGACCTGCCGTCGGCCGGCGGCGGGCGCGGGGCCCGCTCGCCGATCGACGGCGGCGAGCTCGCGCGCGTTGCCGACGCGACGCCGGCGGCGGTGCGGACGTCGATCGAGGCCGCCCGGCGGGCCTTCTCGCGCTGGCGCAACGTGCCGGCGCCGCGGCGCGGCGAACTGGTGCGCCGCCTCGGGGACGCGCTGCGCGCCGCCAAGCCCGCCCTGGGCAGGCTGGTCTCGATCGAGGTCGGCAAGGTCGTCTCCGAGGGTGAGGGCGAAGTGCAGGAGATGATCGACATCTGCGACTTCGCGGTCGGGCTCTCGCGGCAGCTCTACGGCCTGACCATCGCCTCGGAGCGGCCGCGCTACCGGATGATGGAGTCCTGGCATCCCCTGGGCGTGACCGGCGTGATCACGGCGTTCAACTTCCCGGTCGCCGTATGGGCCTGGAATGCCGCGCTTGCGCTGGTTTGCGGCAACCCGGTCGTGTGGAAGCCCTCGGAGAAGACGCCGCTTACCGCGCTCGCGGTGGCCTCGATCTTCGCCCGCGTCGCTCGCGACTTCGAGCGCGACACCGGCGAGACGGCGCTCGACCTGCTGGCGGTCCTGACCGGCGATCGAACGGTCGGCGAGGCGATCGCCGCCGACCCCGGCGTCGCGCTGGTGTCGGCCACCGGATCGACCGCCATGGGCAGGGCGCTCGCGCCGCGGCTGGCGCAGCGGTTCGCGCGCGCGTTGCTGGAGCTCGGCGGCAACAACGGCGCGATCGTCTGTCCCAGCGCGGACCTGGACCTCGCGCTGCGCGCCGTCGCTTTCGCGGCAATGGGTACCGCGGGCCAGCGCTGCACCAGCCTGCGGCGGTTGTTCGTCCACGCCGGCATCCACGACGCGTTCGTCTCCCGGCTCGAGCGCGCGTACGCGTCGGTGCGGGTCGGTGACCCGCTCGCCCCGGAGACCCTGGTCGGACCGCTGATCGACGGCGGCGCATTCGAACGGATGCAGGCAGCGCTCGAGGAGAGCCGCTCGCTCGGCGCGCGCGTGAGCGGCGGCGAGCGGGTCGAGATCCGGCACGGGTCCGGCACGGGGCGCGACGCCTGGTACGTGCGGCCGGCGCTGGTCAGGATGCCTGACCAGTGCGGGCCGATGCTGCGCGAGACCTTCGCCCCGATCCTGTACGTGCTGGCCTACACGGACCTGGAGCGGGCGATCGCGTGGCACAACGCGGTCGACGCCGGGCTGTCGTCCTCGATCTTCACGCGCGACCAGCAGGAGGCGGAGCGGTTTCTCGCCGCCGACGGCTCCGACTGCGGCATCGCGAACGTCAACGTCGGGCCGTCGGGTGCCGAGATCGGCGGCGCTTTCGGTGGCGAGAAGGAAACCGGCGGCGGGCGCGAGTCGGGCTCGGATGCCTGGAAGGCGTACATGCGCAGGTCGACCGCGACGATCAATTTCTCGAGCCAGCTGCCGCTGGCGCAGGGCGTCCGGTTCGACATCGACTGAGCCCGGGGGCCCGGCCCCGCGGTGCGGGACAGCGCGCGCCCTTGCCGCGCGGCAGCCGGCGCGGACGCTCAGAAACGGCCCTTCATGCCGACCGTGAAACCGTGCGGCAGGACGCCAAGGACCAGCGAGCGGTCGCGGGAGTGCGCGTACCAGCCCGCCGCGCCGCCGATCGCGAGACCGGCCAGCACGTCGCTCTGCCAGTGCGCGCGGACCTTGACGCGGGCGATCGCGTCGTACAGCGGCAGCACTTCGAGCGCGTAGACCGACGGGTGGTCGGCTCCGTATTCGAGCAGGAGCGGCGTGACGATCGCCTGGGTCGCCGAGGCCTCGCCGCTCGGGAAGCTGCGCGCGTTGCCGCTGCGGAACCACTGGTCCGGGCTGCTGGCGTCGCTCGGGCGCTCGCGCCGGAAGACGCGCTTGAGCGTTTCGGTCGAAACGGCCGAGATCAGCGAGGCGTCGATCGACTGCCAGCAAGCCCTGCCAGCGCGCGTCTCACCGCCCTCCCAGATGCCGCAGGCGGCCTCCGCGGCAATCATCGCGTCGAGCAGCGCCGTCTGGTTGCCGCGCCTCCAGATGCCGGCGTTGTCATAGCCGACGAGGTGATCGATGCCGAACGGTCCGCCGGCGCGACTCGCGGTGCAGGCCGATGCCGCGAGCGCGAACAGCAGCCATCCAAGGAGCGTTCGGTACCGCCTGGGACGGTGAGCAAGCACGGGATGAAGCCCGGGAATTCGATCGCCGGATTCTGTCATGAGCCCGGAGGCGCTCTGCCGCCAGGCCCCGCCGCGCGATCGCCCAGGCGCCGGTTGAGTATCCATGCGAGTCTCGCGCCGGCCAGCGCGAGGCGCTCGACGATCACGCGCTCCGCGACGGCGGCATCGCGACGCGTCAGCTCGACCTGTCGCGGCAGGTCGGCGCCGCAACGAACGCCATTCAACCTCAGCGCCACGGCGCGCGCCAGCCCGTTGGATTCGACGCTCCAGTCGGGCGGCGCGGTGTCGAGCTCAGCGCGATCGAAGCGGCGCGCCCGCGCAAGCAGCTGCGCGAACCTGGCGGCGGGGATCGCGCCCCGCCGCGCGTGCAGCGCGTGCTCGACCAGGTCGACGTCCCAGGCCGCGTGCAGCGAGACCGGACCCGACGCGCGACGGCGCGGAAGCGTCACGGCGATCGCATTGCCTCCGCGCGCGAAATCGGCTGCGTGCAAGGGCTGGTGCAGGTCGCCCACGAGATGCACGACCCACTTCAAGGCAAGGCGGCGCGCGCGCGGCGGATTGCGGACGTCCGCAAGGACGCCGGCAAGCTCTTCCAGGCGAGCGGAGGCGCAATCGCCGTCGAGACAGCGCCAGTTTCGGGCTGCCAGGCCGGACTTGCAGACCGGCCGGTCGTCGAAGTGCCAGCGCGGCCGGTCCAATGGGGTGCCGCGGATCTCGTCGGCCCAGCCCGCCACTTCTGCGAGGCTGCGGCGCGGACTGCCTTCGAGGTTTCGGTCATCGATCAGCAGTTCGGCGACGGAAGCGCGCGCCGATTCGCTGAGCATCGCATCGGCGACCGCCGCGAGCGCGCGATGACCGGCCTGCCCCCACGCTCGCGCGTCGTCGGGCGCGAGCGAAGCGGCAAGAGCCGCGATCGTCGTCAGGGCGGTCAACCAGCGCATCGAGAGCCTCGATGCGATGTATACGTCGCGCGCGATCGCGCGCCACTCCCGCCGGCGGGCGTCGCCGCGTCGCGCGCCTGCGGACGATATCGGCGATCGAACGCGACGCTCGCCCGTGCGATGCTTCCGCGGTGCAGTCGCGCACTCGCGCGAGTCGCCGCCAATCACGCGCGGGCCGCGTGGATAAACCCTCGGAACTCGAACGCCTACGCGCCAACGCCGTCCAATACAGAGCGGGAGAGCGCTTGGCCCGGCGGAGGAAGGATGGTTCCGCGGCAACTGCGACCCCATTGCCCCTACGTGGTCAGGGCGGCGGCGCTTCGGCGGCTTCTTCGCAGGTTGCCGCCTACGCGCAAAGCCGGCGCGATCCGGTACCCTTGATGCGAGATCGCCTGCCATGATTTCTGCCGCCAACCTCGCGGGCCGCCTTTCGATCACGGGCGTCGCGCTTGCCGCCGCTTCCGTCGTGGTCCTGCTCGCCGCGCCGGCCGGATATCGCCTCGGCCTGTTGTCGCTCAGGGTCGCGCTGGTGCGGATGGTCCCCGGCGGCGTCGTCGCCGCCGCCGTCGCGCTCGTCGTCAGCGTCGCCGCGGTTGTGCTCGCGCGCATCGGCGGGCGCCCGCAAAGCGTCGCGTGGGTCGGGTTCGTGGCGAGCGTGCTCGTCGTTGCGTTTCCGGCGTTCGAGATCGTCAGGGCGCGCATGGTACCCGCGATCCACGACATCACGACCGACACCGAAGACGTGCCGCGGTTCGTGGCGCTGGCGCCGCAGCGCAGCGCCGCGCCCAATGGCGGCGACTACGAGGGCAAGGATGTCGCGCGCCTGCAGCACGAGGCCTACCCCGATGTCGAATCGCTGCGCTCGAACCGCTCGCCCGCCGATGCGTTCGAACTGGCGCGTCGCGTCGTGCAGCAGTCGGGCTGGCAGATCGCCGCCGCGGAACCGGCCGAGGGTCGGATCGAAGCGACCGCGACGACATCGCTCTTCGGATTCAAGGATGACATCGTCGTGCGGATCCGTCCCGAAGGACAGGGCAGCCGGATCGACATCCGCTCGATGTCGCGCCTCGGTCGCAGCGATATCGGTACCAACGCGGCGCGCGTTCGAGGCTTTCTCGAACGCCTTCGCGCCGAGGGCGCCTGACCGGGGCAGCCCGGCTCGATGACTTCCGGGAGGCGAGGCCGCTCCTGACTCGAAGATGAGATCCAGTACCGTCAGCCCGATCGTCTACATCGTCGATGACGATCCGTCCGTGCGGCAATCCCTGGTCTTGTGGCTTGGGATGCGAGGGCATAGAACGCAGGAGTTCGGATCGGGCGAGGAATTCCTGGCCGAGATACGTCCGGACTCGCGCGGCTGCGCCATCGTCGACGTTCGCCTGACCGGCATCGATGGCCTCGAGTTGCAGAACCGGCTGCGCGAACGAGAAATCCGCCTGCCGCTGCTGTTCGTGACGGGTCACGGCGATGTCAGCACCGCGCGCACCGCGCTGAAAGGCGGCGCTTTCGATTTCATCGAGAAGCCGATCGACAGCGACCACCTCGTCGAGGTGGTCGCGGCCGCGCTGGCCGAGGATCGGCAGCGGGCCCAGGAATCGGCCCAGGTTGCGCAGCTCCGCGAGCGGATCGCGCGCCTGACCCGGCGCGAGCGCGAAGTGATGGAACAGGTCGTCGCCGGGCGCCACAACCGCGAGATCGCGGCGCAGCTCGGCATCAGTCCGCGCACGGTCGAGGTCTACAAGGCGCGCCTGATGGACAAGCTCGACGTCCAGCGCGTTGCCGATCTGGTCAAGCTCGCGATCAGGAACCACGAAGCGGCGACCGAGGAACACGACGCCGGCCACGCCGCCGCGCAGGATTAGGCCGGCGTCGCCGGCCGTCTTCGCGCCAGGCCCATCAGACGAGCAGCACCGGGTGCGCCACGTCGCGCAACGACTGCCACAACTCGAACCACTCGCTGCCGGCCGGGGTTCCGCCCGGCCGCGGGCGCGGCACGACGATCCACTCGACGCCGGCGTCGTCGACCAGCTTGCCGAGGCCGTCGGCCTCGCAGACACCCGCGACCACTGCGGCGTTCAAGCCGTGCCGTATCAGGCTGCGGCGGGCGGCCTCGGCCGTCGTCTCGATGCGCTCGCTGACGAGGGGCGGCGCCGGACCTTCGCGCGAGGCGCAGGCGCGGGCGCCGGGACCCGGTGACGTCCAGAAGACCAGGATGTTATCGGGCGTCGCATCGCGGCCGAGCTTGAGCAGGGCCTCGCAGGCGAGGTCGGCGTTGTCCGGGTCGGCCGCGGCCAGGACCGCGACGCGCGAGCTCTGGGGCACCACGACCGAGGCAACGGTCGCGGCGGCCGCGTGCGAGGATTGGGAAGCCAGTCGATGTTTCATTTCGCCAGCACTTGGGTTGTCCGATTCGAGGGCGCGAAAGTTACGCACGCCGATCGGACACCGGATCCGGCGTTGGCTTACGCAGTCGCCCCTAGCGCGTGTTCTTCGGACGGCGGCGACCGCTCGCGGTCGGCCGGATGGATGGGCCGATTCTGCGCGACGCGGCGCAGGAGCGTGTCAGGCCCGCCCGCGCGCGAGCTCGGCGCCCGAAACTGCCGGACGCAGCGCGGCGTTGCGCTCGTCGAGCTCGAAACGGAGCCGGAACAGGTCCGCGACCCGCCGCGCCTGAAGCTTCTCCATCAGCCGCGAGCGATGGACTTCCACCGTGCGCTGGCTGATGCCGAACTCCTCGGCGATCTCGCGATTGTGCCGTCCGCTGGTCACGCGCTCGAACACCTCGAACTCGCGGTCGGTGAGCTTCTGGATGCGCGCCAGCATTTCCTCGCGCTCGCGCGCCAGCTCGACCTGCTCGAGGTCGCTTCGCAGCGCGAGCGTCACCGCTTCGAGCAGCTCGCTCTCGTCGACCGGCTTCTCCAGGAAGTCGACCGCGCCCTGGCGAAGCGCCGCGCGCGCCGTGGCGACATCGCCGTGCGCCGTCATGACGACCACGGGCATTCCCTTGCCCTCGCGCCGCATCCGTTGCTGCAATTCGAGCCCCGAGATGCCTGGCAGTCGCACGTCAAGGAGCGCGCACGCGGGCCGCTCGGGCTCGCTCGTCGAGGCGAGGAACTCCTCGGCGCTGCCGAACCCGGACGTGTTGAACCCCCGCAGCTGGAGCAGCAGCGCGAGTGAACCGCGTACGGCGGCGTCGTCCTCGACCAGGTAGATCCAGCTACCGGTTACGCCGGTTTGATCGATGGTTTCGTTCATTGAGGTTCCCGGTGAGTATGGGTATCCCCCGGGACCGTGGTCTCGGGTTCCGCGTAACAGCGATGTTGATACCAAACTCGGGCGCTGGGCGCAGTACAGACCTACTTACGTGATCGCCACCGGATGACGGCAATTCCTGTCACGGTCAAGTGGTCTCAGACCACGAATCCGCACTGCTCCTGCGGCGTTCGAGTGTCCATGTTCCGCCCGCGATTGAGGTGATCGTCGATTTCGGCAGCGGCGCCGATCATGCGGCCGTACAGGAAGACGTTGAACGCCGCCGTCTCGAGGTCCTTCTCGGTGAGCGCTCCGTCCCGGTACTCCTTCCAGAGAAGCCCGAGCAGCAAGGCCGCGATCACGGCGTCGACATTGACGCAGAAGACGTACCGGCTGGCGCCGGTGTCGTACAGGGCCTGGACCAGCTCCCGGTAGAACGCGTGGAAGACGTTGTAGCCGCCGCGCTCCTGCATGAAGGCGGCGATGAAGCGCTCGCGCGGATCGAAGTTGACCGGCTTGCCCTTGAAGATCGGGTGATGGACTCCCGGCAGCGCGCGCGGGCCGTCGAGCCCCGACTCCTTCGAGCGCGACTTCTGATCGAGGTAGGTTTCGGCGAACCTCGTGGCCATGGCCTTCAGATCGATTCCGTGATGGCGGTCGGTCGGGTCCTTCAGGCCGGTGTCCCTGAACTGCTCCAGCAGGAAGGCGATGCCTTCGAAGCCGTTGCCGCCGTGGCTGTAACCGCTGTGCGACAGGAACCCCACCATGGCCTTGTTGATCTGCACGCGCCCCGGGGTCTGCGGCCCGTCGGCCGAGACCGCGCCCTTGGCCCCCTGCGCGGAGATCGAGCCTGGCCCGTTCGAGATCAGAAGGCCGATCAGGATCTGCAGCGGGCGCGCCTCGCCTCCGCCCGGCTCTCTTCCGGTGAGCGCAAGGAACAGCACGTCGGCCATCGACCAGCGGCTGAACCGGTCCTCGCGCGAGATCCCCCACAGGCTGCCGTGCCGGTGGTGCCGAAGCGGGATCGAAGCGCCGATCATCACGCCATAAAGCCTCAGGTACCAGGGCAGCGATTCCGCGGTCAGGCGCGAGATCCGCTTGCGCATCAGGGGGCCCCAGGCGATCGTGGTCGCGATCGCGGCGAGGATCGCATCGCGCGACGGGCGCACGCCGAGCGACTCGATGAATTTCAGGAACAGCGATCTGCCTCCACGGTCGCGGACGGCCTTCAGCATCGCCTCCGGACGCGGATCGTTCGCCTCGGAGGCGTGGGCGGCGAACAGCGCGCGGGTCTGGGGATCGACCTCGATCGAGCTGAAGTCGAATTCCTGATCGCGCGCGTCGAGCAGGCCGCGATGGGCGAACAGATCGATCAGCCGCGCTGCGCAGGCCAGCGCGCGCTCGACCCTTTTCGGACCGATCAGCGCGGCCGCGGCGGCCATCACCGTGTTGGGAGAATTGCCCGCCTCGCGCGCGGCGTCCGCCGCTGCGAGCGCGGGGTCCCCGACCAGATTGGTCTCCGCCGCGACGGCGATGTCGAGCATGACGCGGTCGTTCTCGCCGGCGATCTCGTGCACCAGGGGCAGCGCGAAGTTGGCCTCGAGCGGCAGCAGCGCAAGGTCGAGCACCGAGTGCCCGTGGACGTGGGTCGCCTGCGTCTTCGCGTCCATCACGCTCGCGCCGGAGCGGTCTTTCATGTTCTGGCGCGCCACCACCGCCCCGATCTGCCGCCCGAGCGCCCTGATCTGGCCGTTGTACGGCGAGATCGCCTCGACCGGCGGCAGCGCAAGGTGCCGGGGCAGGCGCAGCCCCTGGTCGTTGGCCATCCACGGCTTCAGCGCAAGACTGCCGGCCGGCGCGAAGTCGGGCACGACGCCGTTGAGTTTCATCACTGCCGTCAACGCGGCCGGGATGTGCGCGATGTTGGTCACGACCGCGCCGCGGGCCGAGACGACGGGTTCCTCGGGAGTGAAGACGCCGGACACCCCGAAGCTCTCCATGAACCAGCGCTCCTTGTCGGCGGCGCTGTCGCCGGAACCCGCCATCGCCCCTGCATGCCCGACCGCCCGGGTGAGCCTGGACTTCCAGCGCCCGACGACGCATGCCACGACGGGCTTTTCGAATCCGACCCCGCGCTCGTAGTAGCCGCCGGGTTCGGCGTAGAGAACGGCGGCCTGGCTGCGGGCGTCGCGGTTGAACGCGTGCGCGAAGTCGCGCGCCGCGAAATGGATGTAGACATCCTTGCCCGAGGAGACGAGCGTTGTCGTTCCCCATCCCCCGGTGGCCAGATACTGGGCGATCGTGGTCGTGAAGCCGCCGGAATTGGAGAACACCGCGATCGAACCCTTGAGCAGCACTTCGGCGGGATCGTCGCCCCCGAGCGCGCCGCCTAGGCGCACGCGGTTCCACGTGTCGGCCATGCCGAGGCAGTTCGCGCCGAAGATGTCGATGCCGTTGGCCTGACCGATCGCGCGGATCTCCCGGGCGTCGTGCACCGAGACCTTCTCGGTGATGATGACGATCTTCTCCAGGCCCGGGTTCACGCGCACGAGTTCGGCGACGCCGTCGCGGACCCCCGACGGCGGCAGGTAGACGACGCCGGTGTTGAACGACAGGCCGTCGTTGAGGCCTTCGCGGACGCTGTTGTAGACCGGAATGTCGCCGGCGGGGGTCGGCAGTACCTGGCCGCCGCGGCCTGGCGAAGTGCCGTACGCGACGTTGCCGCCCGAGAACGCGTGACTGACCGGCGTGACCTGCCGCGACTCGCCGCCGAGTATGTTGAGCACGCAGACGCGGTCGGCGCGGGTCGCGACCTGCTCCAGCGTGCCGATACCCAGGTAGTAGGGGAAGCCCTCGATGCCCTTCTTGAACATGGTGCGCTCCCCCTTCCGTCAGGCGGGCCGCCCGGCGCGCAGACCGAGCTTGGCCGCGATCTCGTCGCGTCCGCCGGCGCGCATCCATTCGTCGACACCCCGGGCGTAGTTCACGACCTCCGAGATCGCGCTGTCGAAACCGAAGAAGCGGTAGGGAAGCCCGAGCGAATCGCAGACGTCGGCCAGCGCGCCCATTCCCCGCACGAGGTTCGGTCCGCCCCGGCCCACGACGACGTACAGGGGCGATCGGCCTTCCCGGCTGAAGTGTTCGCGCAAGGCATCCGCCATCGCGCGGAAAGTCTCGTGGATGTCGGTGTTGTTCGACTTGCCGCCGATGATGAAGAGTACGTTGGTCTGCTTCAGCCAGTGCCTGTAGCAGATCCGTGCGACGTCCTTCATCTTCTCGTAGGGCGGGTTGCCGCCGAAGTCCGACGAGATGATCGCCGCGTCCCCGAGCACTTCGGTCACCAGCGAGTTGGCGCCGCCGCCGAACGTCGGGGCGAGGATCGTGCCCTGCGGATTGAGGACATAGACGTCCGACTGTCCCTGGTGCGTGCGCAGGCGGTTGATCTCGTGCTCGAACTCCGAGGCGTCGGCGGTAAACAGGTGGTCGGGAAGCTCGAGCCGCTGCCAGCGCGGGTCGTCCCGGTCGAACCCGCACTTGAAGTCGCAGGCGACCGGCGTCAGGCGCCCCTCGGCGCCCGGCCGCATCCGGATCGGGTTCAGCTCGAGCGTCGTCATGCCATAGTGGTGCACGAGCTCCCACAGCTTCGGCAGATGCTGCACCAGCGGCGAGATGACCTCGCGCGGCGCGCCGATGTCGGCCAGCGCGTTGGCGACCACGAACGCCTTCAGGCCGGTCAGGGCCTCGAAGGGGATCCGCGCGACGTGCCTGGCTTCCAGCTCCTCGATGTCGACGCCGCCCAGGTGGGTGAGGGTCATCGTGGGAGCGCGGAACTCGGTCGCGTCCGTGATCGCGAAATAGACTTCGTGCTCGGCCGGGACGCCGCCCTCGAACGTGACGCCGTTCGCCTTCGCCACGACGTTGCCGTGGCGGTGCTCGGCGAAGTAAAGGCGCTCCTTCTCGGCGAGAGCGGCCTTCAGGTCCGCCGCCCGGCCGATCAGTCCGGACTTGCCCTTCCTGCCGATCCCGCCCTTGAAGACCGGCTTGATGAAGATCTGCCCGTGGCGCGCGATGAGATCCTGGATCTCGTCCTCGGTCGCCCCGGGGCCCAGGACTTCCGCGGCGGGGAAATCCACGTGTGCAAGGAGCCGCGAGCCATGGAGCATTCCCGCGATGTTCATCCGGACCTCCGGGAATCGAAAGCGGACGGGTGCGGCCGGACAGCCTGCCGCAGCAGGGCGGCGGGACCGGCCCGCCGCCCTTTCACGCGTCTTGCAGACTCAGAACTTGAAGCGGACGCCCGTCGCGAGCTCGTGCTCGTCGCGATACGGGCCGCCCTGGCCGAAGACGTCGCCGTTGCCCTGCGCGTCGTGCACCGCCCAGCCGTCGTAGATCTTCATGTAGTCGGCGGCGACATAGATATCGACCTGCCTGTCCGGGTGAAACATGACCGATCCGAAGACCGCTCTCTTCGAGCCGTTGCCGGTCGTCGTGACGCCGGCGGTGTTGCCGAACGGGTTGAGCGTGACGCCGGCGCCGTTATAGCCGGCGTTCGTTCCCCTCGAGTCCTGGTAGCCCAGCGCGTAGTCGGTCTTGCCGACGAGGATGCTGGTGGAGACCGTCCAGGCGTTGTCGGTGCGGTTTCCGGCGCTGTTGCCGATCCCCTGCTGGGCCGTGTAGTGGATGTATCCGCCGTTGACGCGGACCGAGCCGATGACATAGTTGCCGCCGACCAGCTCCGACTGGTGGATCAGATCGTGGTTGTTGGCGCGATCGTACGAGGCGTTCAGGTTGAACCGGCCCGGACCTGCCGGCAGGTGGTTGTAGGCGACGGACGCCGCTTCGGCCGTGCCGCGGTTGACGTCGCCCGGCAGCGTGCCGCCACTGCCCACATCGCCGCTGCCGCCGTTTCCGCCGGAGCCGAAGTTGTAGGCCAGGCCGGTGACCCAATGCTCGTCCCACTTCTTCTTCCACTCGATCGCGCTGTTGGCGCGCGTCCCGTTGGGGCCCGCCGAGTAGAAGATCAGCTGCTTGAAGTTGTTGACGTTCGAATAGCCGCCTTCCTTGAGCGTGACCTCGGCGCTTCCGTACGCGTCGCCCCAGTTCTGGGTGAAGTCCCGGGTCAGGGTGTTCTGGCGGCCGAAGGTCAGCTTGCCGAGGTCCGGGCTGTAGAAGCCGACCCAGGCGTCGCGATTGAAGAACACGTTCGCCGTGTCCATGTTGCCGGTCGGAAGCTCGACCTCGGATTCGAGCTTCGAGATGATCTTGAGCGCCGGCAGGCCGATGCTGTCGCCGAAGTCGAGCGCGTGGTCGATGTCGAAGCCGAGCCGGTTGCCGCTGAACCAGGACACCTGGAACCCGAAAGCGGTGCCGCCGGTCGGCGTCTGATGGTCGGCGTAGCTGATCGTGGGCTCGAGGATGCCGTACATCCGCAGGCGGGTCGTGCTGCTGGTGTAGAGCGTGACCGGGTTCGACGCCGGGTCGAGCTTCACGCCGTTCTGGTCCGTTTCCAGCGCCGCGGGCGTCGCGGCCGCCGCGGGCGCGGGCTGCATGGCCGGCTGCATGTTCATGTGCTCGCTCGCCTCCTGCAGCTTCTTCTCCAGGGCGTCCAGCCTGGCCTTCTGCGCCTCGGACTGCGCCTTCTGCGCCTCGATCTCGGCCTTCAGGTCGGAAATCTCGTCGGCGGCCGCCGGCGCGGCGGCGAAGGCGAGGCAGGCGGCGCAGCCCAGCATGGCGAGCGGTGCGGCGAACGAGCCCGCGGATCTCGAAGCGCCGTTCTCTGGCAGGGTCTCTTTCATCAGGCTCCTCCTAGTATGTGAGTCGGGCGAAGTGAGTAGGCAGGTCGCGGCATCGTGGACGATGCGCAACCCCCCGACGGCGGGCAATGTAGATGGACGAAGCTTTCCAACGGCTTTCAATTTCGCCCGGGCTCGCATGGCGCGGCGCGGGTCCCCTCTTTGCGTCAGCGGCCGCGACGTTTGAAAGCGAACTGAAAGCCGACGCCGCTTAGCATGGCTTCGAATCGTGGACGTTGCGTTCCGCGGCCGCCGGCGATTCCTCAGATTCAAGGAGAAGACATGAGACGGGCTGTTATGTGCGCGACGTCGGTCGCGCTCGGGTTGTGCTTGCTGGGCCGCAGCGCGCTTGCGGACGAGAAGATCACCATCATGGTCGGCGGAATGGAAAAGCAGATCTACCTGCCGGCCAAGCTCGCCGAACAGCTGGGGTACTTCAAGGAGCAAGGCCTCGACGTGGAGCTCCTGAGCGAGCCCTCCGGCGTCAATGCCGAGGACGAGCTGCTCGGCGGCGCGGCGCAGGCCGTGGTCGGCTTCTACGATCACACGATCGATCTGCAGGCCAAGGGCAAGGCGCTGCAATCGGTCGTCCAGTTCAGCCAGGCGCCGGGCGAGGTCGAGCTGGTGGCGAGCAGGCTGGCCGACCAGGTCAAGTCGCCGGCCGACTTCAAGGGGCGGACCCTGGGCGTGACGGGCCTCGGGTCGTCGACCAATTTCCTGACCCAGTATCTGGCGGTCAGGAACGGACTCAAGACCAGCGAGATCACGACGGTCGCGGTCGGTTCCGGCAGCACCTTCATCGCGGCGATGAAGCAGGGCAAGATCGATGCGGGCATGACCACCGAGCCGACGGTGTCGCGGATGCTCAAGACCGGCGAAGCGAAGGTTCTCGTCGACCTGCGCTCGCCCGAGGAGACGCAGAAGGCGCTCGGCGGGCTGTACCCCGCCGCGTCTCTCTACATGCAGACTTCGTGGATCAACAGCCACAAGCCGGAAGTGCAGAAGCTCGCGAACGCCTTCGTGAAGACCCTCAAGTACATCCAGAGCCACAGCGCCGCCGAGATCGCCGCCAAGATGCCCGCCGACTACTACGCCGGCGACAAGGATCTCTACATCCAGGCGCTCGCCAACGGCAAGGCGATGTTCACGCCGGACGGCGTGATGCCGGCGTCCGGACCTCCGACGGTGCTGAAGGTGCTCGCCGAGTTCAACAAGGCGCTGCAGGGAAAGACCATCGATCTTTCGAAGACCTACACGACCGAATTCGTGTCGGCCGCGAAGTGACGGCGTCGGCGCGCATACGATGTCCAGTCAAACCGTGATCGAGGGCATTCAGGGCGGCGTCGGCCGCGGGTCGCCCGCCATCGAGCTCAAGCGCGTCAGGCGCCAGTTCATCAGCCCGGAAGGCAAGCTGATCCTGGCGCTGCGCGACTTCAGCATGAGCGTGCAAAGCGGCGAGTTCTGCGCCGTCGTCGGCCCGACCGGGTGCGGCAAATCGACGACGCTATCCCTGATCACGGGACTGGCGCGGCCGAGCGCCGGATCGGTCGAGATCTGGGGCAAGCCGGTCGAGGGCATCGATCCGCGGATCGGCTTCGTGTTCCAGGCCGACGCGGTCTTCCCGTGGCGAAACGTGCTCGACAACGTCGCCGCCGGACCCATGTTTCGCGGCGTGCCGAAAGAGCAGGCGCGCGAAAAGGCGCTGGACTGGATCCGCCGCGTCGGCCTTTCGCGATTCGAGCACCATTATCCGCACCAGCTTTCCGGCGGGATGCGCAAGCGCGTGGCGCTGGCGCAGACGTTCATCAACGATCCGGAGATCCTGCTGATGGACGAGCCGTTTTCGGCGCTCGACGTGCAGACGCGGGCGCTGATGCAGGACGAGCTGCTGCAGCTCTGGAGCGCGAAGCGCGCGTCGGTCGTGTTCGTGACCCACGACATCGAGGAAGCGATCGGCCTGGCGGACAAGGTCTTCGTGCTGACCGCCGGGCCGGCCACGGTGAAACGGGTCTACGACGTCAAGCTGCCGAGGCCCCGCGTGGTGTCCGAAATCCGCTACTCCCCCGATTTCATCGAGCTCGCGCATCGGATCTGGACCGACCTGAAGGACGAGGTGCACATATGAGCGGCTCCCCGCCAGACGGAGAGGCGAGCACCGTGCGGACCGGGATCGCCGCGCAGGACGGCGAGGCGCGCGACGTCGAGCGGCTGGCCCAGATCCGGCTGCGCCGCCGCAGGGCGCTCGTCATCGCGCTGCGCTTCGCGGTGCTGGGGGTCACGCTCGGCAGCTGGGAGCTCGCGGGCCGGGTCGGGTGGATCGATCCGTTCTTCTTCTCGATGCCGTCGCAGATCGTGATGCAGATCTACACCTGGCTCGTCGAGGGCACATCCCAGGGGCCGCTGTGGGTCCAGGTGCTGGTGACGATGGAGGAGACCGCGCTCGGATTCCTGATCGGCGCCGCCGGGGGAGTCGTCGCCGGGATCGCGCTGGGGCGCAACAAGCTTCTCGCGGACGTGTTCAGCATCTACATCAAGATCGCCAATTCGGTGCCGCGGGTCGTGCTCGGCTCGGTCTTCATCATCGCGCTCGGCCTAGGCATGGCCTCGAAGGTGGCGCTGGCCGTCGTGATGGTCTTCTTCGTCGTGTTCGGCAACGCGTTCCAGGGCGTGCGCGAGGCGGACCGCAACCTGATCGCCAACGCGCACATCCTCGGCGCGTCGAAGCGGCGCGTCACCTACGCGGTCGTCCTGCCTTCGGCGATGAGCTGGATCCTCGCCAGCCTCCATGTCAGCTTCGGCTTCGCGCTGGTGGGCGCCGTGGTCGGCGAGTTCCTCGGGTCGCGGCAGGGAATCGGGCTTTTGATCGCGACCGCCCAGGGCGCCTTCAACGCCGCCGGCGTGTTCGCCGCGATGATCGTGCTGGCGGTCGTGGCGCTCGCGGCCGAGTACCTGATCTCGCAGCTCGAGAACCGGCTGCTGAAGTGGCGCCCGCCGCAGTTCACCGATGTCGGCTACTGAAGCGCGTCCGCCTCGCGGCGCGCCGCGGGAAGTCCGCGCGCGGCCGCGGGCGTCTGTCCGACGGGAAAGGTGACGGTCACCACCAGGCCCGTGCCCGAGGGAGGAGCGGAGAGCGCGACCCGCCCCTCGCTCGCGGCCGCGATCTCGCGCACGATGGCAAGGCCCAGGCCGCAGCCGTCGGAGCGGTCCTCGCGCAGCCGGTAGAAGCGCTCGAAGACGCGTTCCCGCTCCTCGGGAGGGATGCCCGGCCCGTTGTCCTCGATCCGCAGCACGACCACGCCATCGCCGGTCAGCGCTTCCGCGGTCACCCGGCCGCCCCTCGGCGTGTAGCGGATCGCGTTGTCGACGAGGTTGGCGACCAGCTCGTGCAGCATCGATGGCGTGGCAAGCACGACCGCCGAGCCGTCATGGGGCTCGAAGCCGAGGTCGATCGACTTGGCCTCGGCGAACGTCGCCAGTTCCTCCAGCACCTGCCGCACCACCTGCACGAGATCGACGTCGGACTTCCGCGGCGGATGGCCGACCCCGGACTCGGCCGCGGAGAGCATCAGGAGCTGGTTCGCGACCCGGACTGCGTAGCGCACGCTCCTCTGGATCGCCTGCTCGGCTTCCTGCTTCTCGACCGGATCGCTGCTGCTCAGGGCGTAGGCGACCTGCGTGTTCAGCAGGGTGAGCGGCGTGCGCAGCTGGTGCGAGGCATTCGCGATGAAGCGGCCATGCGCGGACATGTGATCGTCGAGCCGCCGCACGTAGTCGTTCAGCGCGTTGACCAGCGGCGCCAGCTCCGCCGGCACTCCCGCCGCATCCAGGGGCTCGAGCGAACCCGGGCGGCGGCTCTGCACGGTCTCCCGCAGCCGCAGCAGCGGTGCCAGGCCCCTGCGCAAGCCGACGAGCACGAACAGCACGACGAGCGGAAAGATGAGCAGTTGCTGCCGCAGCGACTGCGCCCAGATCTGCTGGGCCAATGCGCCCCGTGCGCGCAGGGTCTGCGCTACTTCGATCAGCAGCGGCCGGTCGGCACGCGCGGCGAACACCGGCTGGCCGAAAGCCACGACGCGGACCGGCTCGCCGCGAAAGCTCGAATCGAAGAAGACGGTCTCTTCGACGTTCACCGGGTGCGGCGGCGTGGGCAGCTCCGCGTAGCCGGACAGGAGCAGGCCGCTGGGCGCGACAATCCGGTAGTAGACGAGATCGTGAGAGGCGGACTGGAATAGCTCCAACGCGGCAGGCGGTATCTCGACCTGGAAGGCTCCGTCCTCGTAGCGAACGGCCTCGGCGATGACACGGGCCGAGCCGATCAGTAGCCGATCGTGGACCACGGTCGCCGTTTCGGCCGCGTTGCGGTAGGACAGCCAGGCATTGGCGGCCACGATCAGCGCGAGCGGCACGAGCAGCCAGGCCGACAGCTGGGCGCGCAGGCTGCTACGGGGCATGTCGCTGCTTCAGGAGATAGCCCAGGCCGCGCAAGGTGATGATCAGCGCGTCGGAGCCCTCGAGCTTCTTGCGCAGGCGGTGCACGTAGATCTCGATCGAATCCGGCGAGACATCCTCGTGCAGCGCGAACAGGCTCTCCGCGATCGACTGCTTGTTCACGGTGCTGCCCATTTTCATGATCAGCACCTCGAGCACGGCGTGCTCGCGCGGGGTCAGCGACAGCGCGTCGTCGCCCACGGAGAACGCGCGGCTGTTGCTGTCGTAGCTCAGCATGCCGCAGCGCAGGACCGGGCTCTTCTTCTGGCCGACACGGCGCAACAGCGCCCGGATCCGCGCCTCGAGCTCGGCGACCTCGAATGGCTTGCTCATGTAGTCGTCGGCGCCCTCGTTGAGCTCCGCCACGCGGCCCTCGACCGTGTTGGTCGCCGTCAGGACGAGGACCGGCGCGTTGTTGTTGCGGCTGCGCAGCCGCTTCAGCACCTGGTGCCCGTGCAGTTTCGGGAGCTCCAGGTCGAGGATGACGAGGTCGTAGGCCTGGGTGCGAAGGAGCAGGTCCGCGTCGGCCCCGGTCGCGGCCCATTCGACCGTGTAGTTGCTCCGCCGCAGCGTCCGGCCCAGCCAGTCGGCCAGCGCGCGATTGTCCTCTACGAGAAGGATTCGCATGGTCGGGGTTCGGCGCGTGGTCCTGTCATCAGGGAGAAACGGCCGCGCTGTATTGGTTCTTGTTCCTGTCTCCCGGAACCCTATGCACCGGCAGGCGGACGCAGAGGGTCGCGGTTGCACCCACGGCCTTGCGAGTTTGCCTTATGCTGCCCGGTCCGATTGTCGCAGCGCCACAAAGGCCACCGCGGCCACCGCGGCCACCGCGGCCACCGCAGCCAACGAGTGCCGGCCGTGCGAACGGGCGGCAGGGGGTGTCATGAACCGGATCACCTGGATCCAACCCGCATCGAGTGCGGCCGAGCACCACCTACTCCCGGATCCGGTTCCGAACGGCGCGGGCCGCCCCGTCGGCGCGCGGCGTGAGGGCGCGCCGGTCCGGCTGCTGCTCATCAATCCCAGGTTTCCCGAAAGCTTCTGGAGCCTGCGTTGGGCCGTCAACGACGTGCTTCCCGGCAAGCGTTCCGTCAATCCGCCGCTCGGGCTCGCCACCCTGGCGGCGCTGTCGCCGCCAAACTGGGACATCACCATCGTCGACGAGAACGTCGAGACGATACCGCTGGCACCCCAGGCGGACATCATCGGCGTGTGCGGGATGGGCGTGCAGTTCGAGCGCCAGAAGGAGCTGCTCGAGCACTATCGCCGCGCCGGCTACTACGTCGTCGCGGGCGGCAGCTTCGCGTCGTTGTGCCCCGAGCGCTACGAAACGGTCGCCGACGCGGTGGTCGCCGGCGAGGCCGAGTACATCTGGAAGCGGTTCTGCGCCGAGTTCGAGCGCGGCGAACCGGCCCGCCTGTACCGGGAGTCGGGCACCGTGCAGCTGGAAGACTCGCCGACGCCACGCTTCGACCTGCTCAAGCTCGACCGGTATACGACCGTGACCCTGCAGTTCTCGCGCGGGTGCCCGTACCTGTGCGAGTTCTGCGACATCATCGTGATGTTCGGACGCAAGCCGCGCCACAAGGCGCTGCCCCAGGTCGAGCGCGAGCTCGACGCGCTTCGCGCCCAGGGCGTGCGCAACGTTTTCTTCGTCGACGACAACCTGATCGGCAACATCAAGGTGGCTCGGCTGCTGTTGCGGTTCCTGGTCGACTACCAGAAGCGCCACGGGTACCCGTTCCGATTCGGCACCGAGGTGTCGATCAACCTGGCCCAGCACAAGGACCTGCTCGAGCTGTTCCGCGACGCGCTGTTCACCTGGGTCTTCGTCGGCATCGAATCCTCCGACCCCGAGACCCTAAGGCAGACGCGCAAGACGCAGAACACGCACGAGGACACGCTGACCTCGGTGCGGCGGCTGTACGAGTACGGCATCGACGTCCTGGCCGGCTTCATCGTCGGCTTCGACAACGATACGGTCGAGACTTTCGAGCACCAGTATCGCTTCGTCATCGACTCCGGCATCCAGGTCGCGATGATCGGCCTACTGACCGCGCTCCCCAAGACGCCCCTGTACGAGCGGCTGGCCGCCGAGGGTCGGTTGCGCGAGATGGAGGGCAACGACAACACCAAGCCAGCCACCAACGTCGTGCCCAAGGGGATGAGCTACGAGCTGCTGGTCGAAGGCTACGAGCGCCTGTATCGGCGCCTGACCTCGAACGGGGCGATCGCGCAGCGCGTGCGCAACAAGCTGCGCTTCATGCCGACTCCCGTCTACGACGGCGACTACCCGGCCGCGGTGCAGTTCGGCATCGTCGCGCGGCTGCTGTGGCGCGGCGTGCTGCGCGGCGGGCCTTCCCGGCTCTGGCATTTCCTGCGGACGTTCCCGTGGCTCGCGCCGCGCAAGGGCTACCTGGTGCTGGTCGACTGGATCGTCGGGCTGTCGATGCGCGACTACGTCGACCGGCACTTCTTCGTCCCGGCCGCCGACGAGGGGCGCGTCGCCCGGCTGTTTGCCGACATCCAGCAACTCGCCCTGCGTTCCTGGAGCGACGTGAAAGTGGTGCTGTCGCACCATGCGCCATCGATGCCGGACGTCTCGATCGCGCTTCAGGGCGGCGCGTGCCGGGGTTTCCTGACCGCCTCGGCGCGCCACCTGGAGACCCTGATGCGCAAGACCCGCTCGTCGCTCACGCTGCGGATCGACGTGCTGCTCGAGCACGAGCTCGACGACCTCCAGCAGCTGCTGACGCGCCTGGCGCGCTATGGCGACCGCGTCTTCATCGAGCTCGGCGACAAGACTTCCAGCCTGGTGCAGATCGACTCGTCGGTGTTCCGCCTGAGGCTCGGCGCCACATAGAGAACTCCCTTCTCCCGCGTTTCGCGCGGGAGAGGGGAGTGAGGGCGCCCTAACCCCGCGGGTACGGGTTCGCCAGCTCGTCGATCAGCTGGTGCAGGGCATCGCGAATCTGCGTTTCGCTGCAGCCCATCAGCAGCGCATCCTCGAACGCATCCTGCGCCATCTGCCGCAGCTCCGCGTAGTTGTCGTTCAGGACCTTGATCTTCTCGAGGCAGGAGACGGGCGAGCCGTCCGGCTGGCGCCAGACCGGCGGCGCTGGGCGAGTCTGCATGGCGGTTTCCGCGAAGAAGGCCCCGAGCAGGACCGGACGGCGCCATTATGCCCAAGCCCTTGCCAACCAACGAAGCCAAGGTCACCGCCGCGGTCATCACGTACGACGCCGGATCGCAACGCGTCACCGCGACAGGAATGCACGGCGTACCATTTGCCTCCCCGGTCCGAACCGGCGCGACCGGACCATAAGAAAGGGAGCCCACGATGGTGGCATTGCATATCAACGGCAAGGAAATCAACGCCGACGTTGCCTCCGACACACCCCTGCTCTGGGTGCTGCGCGATACGCTTCACATGACGGGCACCAAGTTCGGCTGCGGCGCGGCCCTGTGCGGCGCCTGCACCGTGCACCTGGACGGCGCGCCTGTCCGCTCGTGTTCCACCCCCGTGTCGGCGGCAGCCGGCCGCAAGGTGACGACCATCGAAGCCATCGGCGCCGGCGCGGTGGGCAAGGCCGTGCAGGCCGCATGGATCCGCAACGACGTTCCGCAGTGCGGCTACTGCCAGTCGGGGCAGATCATGAGCGCGGCAGCGTTGCTGCAGCAGAACCGCCACCCGTCCGATCAGGACATCGAGGCCGCGATGAGCGGCAACATCTGCCGCTGCGGCACCTACAACCAGATCCGTGCCGCGATCAAGGATGCGGCCGCCGCGCTGTCGAAGGGGGCCTGACCATGAGCGCAGTATTCGAGACATCGCGCCGGGACTTCCTGAAGACTTCGGCGCTGGCGGGTGGCGGATTGCTCGTGAGCGTCGCTCTCCCCGGCATCGTGCGCCGCGCCGAAGCGGCGGAACCGTTCGCGCCCAACGCATTCATCCGGATCACGCCCGACGATCGCGTGACCGTGATCGTCGGCATGTCGGAAATGGGGCAGGGCGTGCTGACGTCGCTGCCGATGCTGGTCGCCGAGGAGCTCGAGGCCGACTGGTCGAAGGTCCGGTTCGAGCAGGCGCCGGCCGATCCCGCGTACAAGAATCCGATCTTCGGCATGCAGGCCACCGGGGGCTCGACCTCCGTGCGCGCGCACTGGGAGCCGCTGCGCAAGGCCGGGGCGGCTGCGCGCGAAATGCTGATCGGCGCCGCGGCCGCGAACTGGAAGGTGCCCCGCTCGGAGTGCCGCGCCGAGCGCGGCCGGGTACTGCACAAGAGCGGGAAGTCGCTGTCGTATGGGCGGCTCGCGAGCGCCGCGGCGCACCAGCCGGTGCCGGCCGAGGTCCGGCTCAAGGATCCGAAGGACTTCAAGATCCTCGGCAAGGGTGCGCGCCGTCTCGACACGCCGGGCAAAGTCGACGGCAGTGCGCAGTTCGGTCTCGACGTGCGCGTGCCGTTCATGCTGACCGCCGTGCTGGCGCGGCCGCCGGTGGTCGGCGGCAAGGTCGCGAGCTTCAACGCCGAGAAGGCAAAGGCGGTTCCCGGCGTCAAGTACGTGGTCCAGGTCGGCTCGGGCGTGGCGGTGGTCGCGGACGGCTACTGGAACGCGAAGAAGGGCCGCGACGCGCTCGAAGTGACGTGGATCGACGGTCCGTATGCCACGCTGTCGAGCGACTCGATCCGCCAGCAGTTCGTCGAAGCGGCCGCGAAGCCCGGCGTCGCCGCGCGCAGCGATGGCGACGCCGATGCGGCGCTGTCGGCGGCGGCCGGCCGGAAGCTCGACGTGGTCTACGAGGTGCCGTACCTGGCGCACGCGTGCATGGAGCCGATGAACTGCACCGCGTGGATCCAGCCCGACGCGGTCCACATCTGGGGCGGCGTGCAGGCGCCGGGCCTGGTGCAGACCGTGCTGTCGAAGATGTTCGGCATGAAGCCCGAGCAGGTGAAGGTCACGACGACGATGCTCGGCGGGGGCTTCGGGCGCCGCTTCGGGCTCGACATGGTGATCGATTCGGCCGAAATCGCGAAGGCGGCCGGTGTGCCGGTGAAGCTGGTCTACGCGCGCGAAGACGACATCAAGGGGCACTTCTACCGCCCCGCGGCGTACGTGCGCCTGCAGGGGGCGCTCGACGACCGCGGCAATCCATCGGCCGTCAAGATGCACACGGTGTGCTCGTCGATCGCGCAAGCGGCCGGCTTTCCGCTCGACAAGGGTCTGGATTCGTTCGCCGTCGAGGGGCTCAAGGAGTGGCCTTACGACACGCCGAACGTGCGCGTCGAGTGGAGCCAGAGCGAAGCGCCGCTCGGCGTGTGGTTCTGGCGCTCGGTCGGCCATTCGCAGAACATCTTCTTCGCCGAGAGCCTGATCGACGAGATGGCCGCCGCGGCCGGCAAGGATCCGTTCGAGTACCGCCGCGCGCTGCTGGGCAAGGCGCCGCGCTACCGCGGCGCGCTCGAGCTCGCGGCGGAGAAAGCGGGCTGGGGCAAGCCGCTGCCGGCGGGCGTCTCGCGCGGCATCGCCGTCGGCCAGTCGTTCGGCAGCTTCGTCGCGCAGGTCGTGGAGGCCTCGGTCGACAAGGACGGCCAGGTCACGCTGCGCCGCGTGGTTTGCGCGGTCGACTGCGGACTGACCGCCAATCCGGACATCGTGAAGCGGCAGATGGAAAGCGCGCTCGTGTTCGGCCTGGGCGCGGCCTTGCACGGCAAGATCACGGTCAAGGACGGGCGGATCGAGCAGTCGAACTTCGACAGTTATCCGGTGCCGCGCATCGGCGAAGTGCCGCCGGTCGAAGTGCACATCGTCCCGAGCAGCGAAGCGCCCGGAGGCGTCGGCGAGCCCGGCCTGACGCCGCTCGCGCCGGCGCTGACGAACGCGATTTTCGCGGCGACCGGCGTGCGGGTCCGGAAGCTCCCGATCGATCCCGAAGCGCTGAAGCGCGCGTAGCGGTTTCCCCTCTCGCTTGCGGGAGAGCCTGCAGCCGCTTCGGCGGCGGCACACGGACCATGAACCGCGTGCCAGCAAGAATGACGCCCGTGAATGCCGCGGGGGGTGCTCGAGGGGGGGCGCAGCCACCCCTCGAAGCCGATCCTCTCGCTTTTCGGTTCCGAAGCTGCAGGCGCCAAACGTCCAGGCACGCCGCCCTTCGGAGCTACGGTTCATGGAAAGGGCCGGGGTGAGGGCGGTCGCCGGGCTACATCCCACCCCTCATCAACACCCGCGGCATCGGCAGCGCCTCATACGTGCACCCGATACCACCCCGGATCGCCGGGTCGTTGCTCTGCAGCGCCGCGGCCGCCGCGGCGTCGTCGACCTCGATCAGGCCGACCCCCCAGCCGCCCTTCGGGTCGGCGACCGGACCGAACGCGATCACGTTGCCTTGGGCGACGAGGCCCTGCCAGTAGGCGACGTGCTCCTGCATCACGCTCCTCTCCGCGGGCGTCATGTCGAGAGCGAACGTCGGCCGCGGCGGCAGCAGCCGCAACAGGAAGTACTGGCGCGGTGCGGCAGAATCGCGGCGCGGAGCCACGTGCGCCTGCAGCCATTGCAGCACGCGCTCCCACCCCGCGGTGTGCGCCTGGCAGGAATCGCCGCGGCCGGCGAACCCCTCGTGCCGCACCGTCACGCGGGTTCCCTGCGCGATCGGGTCGAGCCGGTAGGTGAGCTTCGTCTCGTGACCGGCGTCCCAGCTGGGCTTCCACGACTGCACCAGCTTGCGCGGCGGCTCGATCTCGAGAAACTCGCCCTCGACCACGTACGGCTGGCCATCGACGCTCCGGCCGACCGCGCGCCATCGGCCGCCGACGCGCAGGTCGGCTGTCCACTCGGTGCTGCGGTAGGTGTCGCTCGAACCCCACCAGCGCAGCAACTCCTCCGGCGTCGTCAGCGCGGCGAAGACGCGCTCGATCGGCGCGTCGACGACGACCGCGGCGATGATGGTGCCTTGGCCGATATCGGCGACCGCGCGCGCGGCCGGTGCACTTGCGGCAGACGTCATTTCCCCTCCACGTAGCGTTTCAGGCTGTCGAGATTGAGTTGCCAGAACGAGCGGTAGCCCGCGACCCATCCGGCCACACGCTGCAGCGGCGCCGATTGAAGCTGGTACAGCCGCGCCCGTCCGGCGCGCTGCTCGGTGACCAGGCGTGCCTCTCGAAGCACCCGCAGGTGCTGCGAGATAGCGGGGCGGGTCTGGCGGAAATCGGCCGCCAGCGCGTTGACCGGCGCAGGACCGGCGCGCAAACGGTCCAGGATCGCCCGCCGGGTGGGATCGGCGATGGCGCGAAAGACATCGGTGTCGGCGCGGGCTCGATGCATGTGAAATGTAATTGAAAGCTTTCGGTACGGATTGCGCGCTTCGGGAAATCGTGGTGACATGCCTCTTGACACTGACCTTCTGCAAATGTAACCTTTTCCTTACGTATTCGTCAAGCCGGCGAATGATCCGACGCAAAGGAGCGACCTCATGGCATCCGCAACCGAGACCCACGGCACGTTCAGCTGGAACGAACTGATGACCACCGACGCCGCGGCGGCGCGCAAGTTCTACGGGCAGCTGCTGGGTTGGCAGTTCAAGGACATGGACATGGGCGGCGGGATGACCTACACGCTGGTCAACGCCGGCGGGCAGGACGTCGGGGGCATCATGGCGATTCCGCCGAAGGCCAAGGGAATGCCGCCCAACTGGGGGCCCTACGTCACCGTCGACCAGGTCGACAAGGTGGTCGAGCGCGCGAAAGGACTGGGCGCGAGGGTGCTGGTGGAGCCGCAGGATATCCCGAACGTGGGCCGCTTCGCGACGATCAGCGATCCGCAAGGGGCGACGATCTCGCTGATCACCTACCTGAAGAAATAGCTTTCCTCCTTCGCGCTTGCGCGCTTCGGAGGACCGGCCTTCGGCCGGCCTCCGGTGCGGCCGCGATGGGGCTAGTAGCATGCCCTCCGAAGCGCGAAGGCGCGAAGGAGGGTGCTCATCGCTACCGCACCTGTTCGTGTAATTGCGCACCTCGACATGGACGCGTTCTACGCGTCGGTCGAGTTGCTGCGCTATCCGGAGCTGCGCGGACTGCCCGTCGTCGTCGGCGGCGGGCAGCGGCACCAGCCGCGCGTCGAGGTCGACGCGAGCGGCGGGACCCGGCTCAGGTTCGCGCGCTTGCGCGGCTACGCCGGCCGCGGCGTCGCGACCACCGCGACCTACGAGGCGCGCGCGCTCGGCGTGCACTCCGCGATGGGCCTGATGAAGGCCGCCCAGCTGGCACCCGATGCGGTCCTGCTGCCGGCCGACTTCGACGAGTACGGCCGCTACTCGCGCCTGTTCAAGGCGGCCGTGCGCGAGATCGCGCCGCGCATCGAGGATCGGGGCATCGACGAGATCTACATCGACCTGACCGAAGTCGTGGCCGCCCGCGTCGAGTCGGCCGAGGACGCCTGGTGGTGCGCGCGGGAGGTCGCGGCCGAACTGAAGCAGGCCGTGCATGCCGCGACCGGCTTGGGCTGCTCGATCGGCCTTGCGCCCAACAAGCTGCTCGCGAAAATCGGTTCGGAGCTCGACAAGCCCGACGGCCTGACTCTGATCACCGGCGACGAGCTGGCGACGCGGGTCTGGCCTTTGCCGGTGCGGCGCTTGAATGGCGTCGGTCCGAAGGCAAGCGCGAAGCTGCAGCGCCTTGGCATCGCGACCGTCGGCGAGCTGGCCGCGTGCGAGCGGCGCTGGCTGGTGGCGAATTTCGGCGCCAGCTACGGCGCGTGGCTCGACGACGCCGCCAACGGGCGCGACGATCGGGAAGTCGTGGTGTTCAGCGAACCGAGGTCGATCAGCCGCGAGACCACGTTCGACCACGACCTGCACCCGGTGCGCGATCGCGCCGCGCTGAGCCGCATTTTCACCGAGCTGTGCCGGCAGGTGAGCGGCGACCTGCGGCGCAGGCGCTACGTCGGGCGCACCGTGGCGCTGAAGCTTCGCTTCGAGGACTTCCGCACCGTCACCCGCGCGCGCACGCTGGCCGCGCCGACCGACGACGCGGCGGCCATACGGCGCGCCGCCGGCGATTGCCTGAAGCGGGTCGAGCTGGATCGCCGCATACGCCTGCTCGGCGTGCGCGTCGATTCGCTGAGCCACTCCGCGCCCGGCCACTCGACCGACGGCCAGCAGCCCGACGAGGCGCCGCAGCTCTTCGATTGAAACGCCGGACTAATCCCTGACAGGGCGCTTGCCGAGCTTGCGCTGCAAGGTGCGCCGGTGCATTTTGAGCGCGCGCGCGGTCGCCGAGATGTTGCCGTCGTTGTCGGCAAGCACGCGCTGGATGTGCTCCCATTCGAGGCGCGGCACCGACAGGGTCTCCTCGGGCGCGGTTTCGTCGTCGGGCTCCTGCCCGCCGAGCAGCGCCTTGACGATCGCATCGACATCGACCGGCTTGGCCAGGTATTGCTGGGCGCCGAGCTTGATCGCGTCGACCGCGGTCGAGATGCTCGCGTAGCCGGTCAGCACCACGATGCTGCACCCGGCGTTGGCCCGCTTGAGCGCGCCGATGAGCTTCAGGCCGGACTCGCCGCCCAGGTTGAGGTCCAGGATCGCGCAGCCGGGCGCGTAGCCATGCGCGTCCCCGAGCAGGCCCGACGCCTCGTCGAGCGATCCCGCGCAGCGGACCGTGAACCCGCGCGCGGTCAGCGCCCGGCCCAGCACCTGGGTGAACACCGGGTCGTCGTCCACCAGCAGCACGTCGCGCTGCTGAGCAATCGAAGCCTGGGTGGACTCGGACATCGGCAGGTCATCCCGCGAGCATGCCGGCCAGCGGCAGCGTCACCTGCGCGGTCGTGCCGCCTCCAGGGCGGGGTGCGAACGCGAGGCGGCCGCCGCTGCGCTCGATCGCGGCGTAGGCGAGCACGACGCCGAAACCGTGCCCGTCGTCGCGGGTCGTGACCGGATCGCGCCCGAGACGAGGCTCGATGTCGGCCGCGATGCCCGGCCCCCGGTCGTTCACCGCTAGCCGCAGCTCGGCTTCGCTCCAGCGGGCGTGGATCTCGACGCTGTTCGGGCTCGCGTCGGCGGCGTTGTTGAAGAGGTTCAGCAGCGCCTGCTCGAGCGTCGCATCGGCCGCGATCCTCGGCCCGGGATGGGCGCCGCTCAGATCGACCTCGGGAGCGACCCGCGGCCTTTGCAGGCGCCAGCGATCGATCAGCTGGGCGATCCAGTCGTCGAGGGCGGCGGGTTGCGCGCTTTCGGCGCGCGAGCTTCCCGCGCGTACCGCGAGCTGGGTGATGATCCGCTTGCATTCGGCAAGCTGCGCCTGCATCAGTTCGACGTCCTTGCGCAGCGGCGCCGGCAGCTGCGGATCGCGCGCCAGCTCGCCGGCGAGCACCGCCATCGTCGCCAGCGGCGTGCCCAGCTCGTGCGCCGCGCCGGCGGCCAGGTTACCGAGCGCCACCACGCGCTCGTTGCGCAGCGCGGCCTCGCGCGCGGCGGCCAGCTCGGCGTCGCGGCTTCGGATCGCCGCCGTCATCCGGACCACGAACCAGGAGATCGTCACCGCCGAGAACACGAAGATCAACCACATGCCGAACAGGTGGGCCTCGAACGCGCGCTCGGGATCGTGGATGTGGACGCTGCTGTGCTCGAAGCTCACGAACGAATAGCAGCCGATCGAGATCGCGGCCAGCGCCGCGGCCATCCGTGCCGGCAGGATCGCGGCGCCGACCGCGACCCATGGCAGGTAGAGCGTGATCAGCGGGTTGATCGAACCGCCGGCGAGGTAGGCGATCGCCGTCAGCGCGCCGGTATCGAACAGCATGTGCGCGAGCAGCCGTTCGGCCGCCACCGGCTGGCCCGGGCGCCTGCGCCAGATCGAAACCAGGTTGACCAGCACCTGGGCGCCGCAGACGATCAGCACCGGCTGCAAGGGAACCCCGACCGCGAGCCACGATCGCGTCAGGAACACGAGTGCGACCTCGGCGACGACCGCGATCCAGCGCAGCGCAAGCAGGCGGCGCAGGCTGTTCGACGGGTCCGGCAGCGCAACCGCCTCGCCGATCGCGCGTCCAGGCTCGTTCACGCTCGGCGTCAGGTCCGGCGGCGGCATCGGAGACCTCAGGAGTTGCACGTCGCGCGCGCCAGACCCTGGCGCACCTGGTCCGGGTCGAAGCGGCGCCAGCGCGCCGCCACGTGCTGATCCGGCCGCACCAGGTAGGTGGTTCCGTCGGTCCCGTCGTAGCGGCGCGCGGCCACGCCGCGGCAGTCATGCAGCACCGTGGCGCCGGGGATCGCGCCATCGCGCGCGCCGAGCACCAGCGCTTCGATCGGGATCCGTGCATCGGAAAGCGCCGCGAAACCGCGCACCGTCGCGGCGGCGATCCGCGCCGGATCATCGGCGAACACCAGCAGCTGGAAACGGTTGCCGAGGCGGTCGATCAGCCAGCCAGGGCGGCCGCCGTCGGCGATCGGCGCATCCTCGGCGGGAGATCCCGGAACCATCGCGCCGCCGGCGAAATCGTCCCGGTCGGCGGTATTCAGGGGCGAATCGACGTAGTGAGCCGGCACGGAGAGCCGGCCCGAATTCACGAGCCTGCGCGCGAACGGCTGCTCGCTCGCGAGCGCGAGGACTGCGTTGCGGAAGGTCCGGCTCACTGCGCTCTTGGGCGTGATGAAGTCGGTCGAGCGCGTCGAATTCAGGATGTTCTCGTCAGCGGCCTGGCCGCGTTCCTCGGAGTAGCTGTCGAGCAGTGCCGGCGGCGCCCTGCCGTCCATCACCAGCTTGAGCTTCCAGACCAGGTTGTCCGCATCCTGGTAGCCCGAATTGGCGCCGCGCGCGCCGAAAGGCGACACTTGATGCGCGGCATCTCCCGCGAACAGCACGCGGCCGTGGTTGAAGCGCTGCATTCGCCGGCACTGGAAGGTGTAGATGCTGACCCACTCGAGCTCGAACTCGCGCTCGGCGCCGAGCATCGCCTGGATGCGCGGGATGACCCGGTCGGGCCGCTTTTCCAGCTCCGGGTCGGCCTGCCACCCGAGCTGGAAGTCGATGCGCCAGACATTGTCGGCCTGCTTGTGCAACAGCACCGATTGTCCCGGATGGAACGGCGGGTCGAACCAGAACCAGCGCTCGGCCGGATAGTCGGCCTTCATTGCCACGTCGGCGATCAGGAACCGGTCCTGGAACACGCGCCCCTCGACCTCCAGGCCAAGCATGCCGCGGATCGCGCTGCGCGCGCCGTCGGCCGCGATCAGCCAGTCGGCGGTCATCCGGTAGCTGCCGTCCGGCGTCTGGACCTCGAGCCCGACCCGGTCCGGTCCGGCCTCGACCGAAACCACACGGCTCTTCCAGCGCAGGTCGACGCCCAGTTCAACCGCGCGCGCGACCTGGATCTCCTCGAGGTGGTACTGCTGCAGGTTGATCATGCCGGGACGCTTGTAGTCGGGCTCCGGCTGCAGGTCGAATCGGTAAACCTCGCGGTCGCGAAAGAACGTGCGGCCGACGTTCCAGCTGACCCCCTTGCGGCAGGCCGCTTCGCCGCACCCGAGGCGGTCGAGCACCTCGAGCGTTCTTTTCGCATAGCAGATGCCGCGCGAGCCGGTCGAAACGGTGTCGTCTTCGTCGATCAGCACGACGGGGATGCCGTGGATCACGCAATCCGCAGCCGCAGCCAGGCCGACCGGCCCGGCGCCGACGATCACCAGCGGATAGCGCCGGTCCCCGGGCGCGGCCGCGCGGCCCGCGAGCTCGGGCGGCTTCGAGAACGCGAACCTGGGGTACGTGTAGGTCTTGAGCAAGCGCAACTTCCTGGATTCGTCTCGTCCCGATCCGCAGGGCCGGCAACCGGGCGTACGGCCCCGCGCCGCGCGCAACCGCGATCGCCCCTCAGTTCTGCAATGCGTCCCACATCTGCCGGTCGCGCTCGGCGGTCCAGATCCGTGGATCGCGCATACCCGAGGCCTCGTCATGAGCGCGTGAGACGTCGAACGGCAGGCAGTGCTCGTAGATGAAGACGCTGCCGAACTTCGGGTCCATTTTCCCGCGCGTATAAGCCATCGTCGCCTTCAGATCGAAACCGCGGGCGACCGCCTCGCGCGCCGCCTGGTACAGCGAGCTCACGAACTCGCGCGTGTACTCGATGCCCTGCCGGACCCGCTGCGGGCTCGTCAGGGCGGGACCGCGGCCGGGAACGAGCTTGAGCGCCTCGAGCGCCGCAAGCCGGTCCAGCGTCGCAGGCCAGTCGGCGAGATAGGCATCGCCGGCGTAGCAGGCGGCGTCGAATTCGACCAGGTCTCCCGAGAAGAGCGTCCTTTCCGCCGGCAGCCAGACGACCGTGTCGCCTTTCGTATGCCCGCGGCCGAGCTGCAGCAGACGGACCTCGAGCCCTCCCATCCACAGCGTCATTTCGCCGGTGAAGGCGATCGTCGGCCACGTGAGGCCGGGCACGCTCTCGACCGCCTGGAACAGGCGCGGGAAGCGGCCGATCTCGGACTCCATGTCCTGTCGGCCGCGCTCGACGATCAGATCGTAGGTATCCCGGCTGGCGATCACCTGCTGCAGCCCTTCGCCACGATAGCCCGACGCGCCCAGCACCCGGACCGCGTGGTAGTGCGTCAGCGTCACGTAGCGGATCGGCTTGTCCGTGACGCGGCGTACGTGCCTGATCACGTCCTGCGCCATCACCGGGGTCGCGGTCGCGTCCACGATCATGACGCTGTCGTCGCCGACCACGATCCCCGTGTTCGGATCCCCCTCCGCCGTATACGCGTACGCGTGGTCGGACAGCTGCTCGAAGGAGACTTTCCTGGCGTCCAGATCCGCCTGAGAAGCGAAGGTCTTGCTCATGCCCCGGTTTCCTGACGGCTTATGCGGAACTGCCCGCCGATCCTAGACCAGCACCCTGCCTTGTGCAATCGAACGCCGCGGGGCGGCCGCCGCAGGATTGGACGCCATCGCACGCGTGCCCGGCTGCGCTCGCACGACTCGGACGGTGTCGCGCGATGAACCGCATCCGCATCCCGAGGGAGCGCCTCTCATGCACTCTGACCGAGGATGAGTCGTCACCAGTTAAGGGACGAGGGTGCGGGTGATTTACCATGATGCCGACTCACCGTCAGGAAATTCTGAATGACTCTTAAGATCTCACACAACGGATATGGTTCGCTGTCGATCCTGATGCACTGGCTGATGCTGGTGCTCGTCGCGGCGGCATATGCCGCGCAGGACTTGAACTTCGTGTTCCCGAAGCACAGCCCGGGGCGCGCCGCGATGGACGCCTGGCACTACATGCTGGGCCTGCTCGTCTTCAGCCTCGTCTGGGTGCGGCTCGCCGCCCGCGTGCTCGGGCCGACCGGCGTGATCGAACCGCAGCCGCCGCGCTGGCAACTGGTCGGCGCGCGCCTGATGTACCTCACGCTCTACGCCATGATGCTGGTGTTGCCGCTGCTCGGCTGGCTGACGCTCAGCGCGAGAGGCGATCCGGTGCCCTTCTTCGGCATGCACTGGCCGGCCCTGACCGGCAAGAGCGAGGAGCTGGCGCGGCGGCTGAAGGACATCCACGAGACGGTCGCGGACGCCGGCTACTTCCTGATCGGCCTGCACACGCTCGCGGCCCTCTATCACCATCACGTCCGGCACGACAATGCGCTGTTGCTGATGCTGCCTCGCCGCAACCGCTGATGCACCCGCCACGCGACGGCGGGGCGCCGCAGACCGAAGGCGATTACAAAGGGTAGCAAATGCCGCACCGCGTCGGTCAGCGTATCGCCGGCCGACGCGTTGTTCCCTGTACGACCCAACCGGGTGGCAGCAAGAACGACGCCCGTGGCGGCACACGGACCCAGAACTGCGTGCCAGCGAGAATGACGCTCGTGAATGCCGCGGGGGGTGCTCGAGGGGGGGCGCAGCCACCCCTCGAAGCCGATCCTCCCGCTTTTCGGTCCCGAAGCTGCAGGCGCCAAACGTCCTGGTCCGCCGCCCTTCGGAGCTACGGTTCAAGGAGAGGGCCATGAAGCGATTTTCCTTGCTGCTGGCGGCGCTCGCGTCGGGCTGCGTCGTCTACCCCACGCCGCCGGAATACCCGCCGCCGGCGCGGGTG
>CAZEIW010000143.1:0-12488 GCA_964512305.1 uncultured Burkholderiaceae bacterium
TCAGCAGATCCACTACACGCTGGAGGCGCGCGAGGCGGAGTACGAATTGCTGCCGATCTCGGTCGACCAAGGCCTGGGCGTGCTGGTGTGGAGTCCGCTCGCCGGCGGCCTGCTGTCGGGCAAGCACCGCCGCGGTTCGGGACCGGCGGCGGGCACGCGGCTGACCGCCGGCTGGAAGGAGCCGCCGATCCGGGACGAAGATCGCCTCTGGCGCATCGTCGCCGAACTGGCGGCGATCGGCGCGGCACATGGGCGCTCGAGCGCCCAGGTCGCGATCGCATGGCTGCTCGGCCGGCCGGCGGTGTCGAGCGTGGTCATCGGCGCGAGGACCGAAGTGCAGTTACGCGATAACCTGGCCGCGGCCGGCCTCGAGCTGACGCCGGCGGATCGCGACCGCCTCGACGCGGTCAGCGCACCGCCGCTCATCTACCCGTATTGGCATCAGCTGCTGACCGCGCGTGACCGGCTCGGGCCCGCCGACGGGGTCCTGCTCGAACGGCGGTAGCCAAGCTCGTCTCGCGCAATCCCGGCACGCTGATGGACCACTGCGGTCGCCATCGGCGCCGCCGAAGCATTCCGCTTCAAGCGCTCGACGAACTCATTCGCGACGTCGGACAGCGCTTCATTCTTGCGCGTGAGGACCCCGAACGCCTTCAGGTCGTGGCCGACGACGATCGGCAGCGCATGCAACAACCCGGCCTTCACATGATCCCGGACGACCGACTCCGGCAGCATCGCGATCGCATCGCTCGACTGCACCAGCTGCAAGGTCGCGAAGATCGAGGTGCACTCGATCATGTCCTGGGGCGTCGACACGCCGGCGCGGGCGAACTCGTCTTCCAGCAGGACGCGCGCGGGTGAAGTGATCGTTTGCAGCACCCAGGGCCAGCGCACCAGTTCCGACCAGTCGAGCGCCCGCCGCCGGGCCAGCGCATGGCGGCGACGGACCACGACCCGCATCGGTTCGTCCGACAGTGCCGCGAAGTCGAACTTGTTGTGCTCCAGCGGCCCGGTGAAACGACCCACGGCGAGCTCGATCTCGTGGCGCTCGAGAAGCACGCCGATCTGGTCGCTGGTCTCACCCAGGATGCGGACGTTGAGCCGCGGCCGTTCGCGTTTGATTTCGGCGACGGCGCGGGCGACCAGATCCGGCGCGGCGCCCATGATCGCGCCGAACACCAGGTGGCCGTGGCCGCCACGGCGCTTGATGTCCAAGCCCTCGAGAAAACGATCGAGCGTGGCCTGCGCCTGCCGGGCGTAGCCGACGACTTCCTCGCCCAGCGGCGTGGGCCGCATGCCCCGGGCATGGCGATCGAACAACGGGAATCCGAACGCCTGCTCGACGTCGGCGAGGAGTTTGGTCGCGGCCGGCTGGGTGACGTTGATCCTGGACGCCGCCTGGTGCAGCGTAGGGGCCTCGCCGAGCGCGCTGAGGAGCGACCAGTGCTTGAGGCGCAGGCGGTTGACGAGTCGCGGGGTCAGGGACATGGTGGGCTCCACTCGGCCAAGACATTCCAAATCGGAATGGGTCCGTCGAATCTTTTGATTGGATCGATATCGATCGCGATCCTACAGTTGCGTCCTTGTTCGACGCAACCGGAGACGTGATGAAGCTGCTGCGCTTTGGCGCGCCGGGGCAGGAACGCCCCGGCCTGATCGACCGCCAGGGTCGCGTGCGTGACCTTTCCGGCCATGTGGTGGACATCGTCGGCGACACCCTATCGCCCGCGGTGCTGAACCGCCTCGCCAGCCTCGATCCGGCCAGCCTGCCGCTGGTTCAGGGTTCGCCCCGCCTTGGCCCCTGTGTCGGTGCCGTCGGCAAGATGGTCTGCATCGGGCTGAACTACTCCGACCATGCCGCCGAAGCCAATATGGCCGTGCCGACCGAACCGGTGGTGTTCCTCAAGGCAACGAGCGCGATCTGCGGGCCGAACGACGATGTCGAGATCCCGCCCGGCGCGCAGAAGGTCGACTGGGAAGTCGAGCTCGGCGTCGTGATCGGCAGGCCAGCCCGCTACGTGAGCAAGGATCAGGCCCTGGAGTACGTAGCGGGCTACTGCATCGTCAACGACGTGTCGGAGCGGGCCTACCAGCTCGAGCGCGGCGGCCAGTGGGACAAAGGCAAGGGCTGCGACACCTTCGGCCCGCTAGGGCCCTGGCTGGTCACGCGGGACGAAGTGCCGGATGCGCAGGCGCTGGACATGTGGCTGGAGGTCGACGGCCGGCGCTACCAGAACGGCAGCACGCGCACGATGATCTTCGGCGTGCCAACGCTGGTGTCCTACGTCAGCCAGTTCATGAGCCTGCAGCCGGGCGACGTGATCTCCACCGGAACGCCGCCGGGCGTCGGCATGGGCCAGAAGCCGAGCCCCGTGTACCTGAAGGCCGGGCAGACCATGCGCCTGGGCATCGGTGGACTGGGCGAACAGCGCCAGCGGACGGTGCCGGCGAATACGGGGAGCGAGCGATGAACCAGCTCGACATGAAGGGCCGTGTCGCGGTCATCACCGGCGGCGCGCAGGGCATCGGCTACGCCGTTGCCGAACGAATGCTGCGCTCCGGCGCCTCCGTATCGCTGTGGGACATCAACGAAGCCCAGCTCGCAAAGGCCGGCGGGGCGCTGGCCACGCTCGGCAAGGTCGGCACCGAGGTGGTCGAGCTCACCGACGAAGCCTCGGTCCAGGCCGCCACGCAGGCCACGCTGAAGAAGTTCGGCCGCCTCGATGCCCTCGTCAACAGCGCCGGAATCACGGGCGGCAACGGCACGACCTGGGAACTGGCTCCGGACGTCTGGCGGCGTGTCATCGAGGTCAACCTCATCGGCTGCTACCTGACCTGCCGCAGCGTCGTGCCGCACATGATCGCGGCAGGCTACGGCCGGATCGTCAACATCGCCTCGGTGGCCGGCAAGGAAGGCAACCCGAACGCCTCGCATTACAGCGCCTCCAAGGCCGGCCTGATCGGCCTCACCAAGTCGCTCGGCAAGGAGCTCGCGAAGACGGGCGTGCTGGTCAACGCCGTGACGCCGGCCGCCGCGAAGACGCCGATCTTCGATTCGATGAAACCCGAGCACATCGAGTTCATGCTGTCGAAGATCCCGATGGGACGCTTCCTCGAGGTGAACGAGGCCGCCGCGATGATCGTCTGGCTCTCGACCGCGGACTGCGCCTTCAGCACCGGCGCCGTGTTCGACCTGTCCGGCGGACGCGCGACCTACTAACCGGTTTCGCGCGAACCGAGCCACCCACCACTCCGACAGGGATCGGCACCATGTCCATGCCCACCATCAAGCACGTTCGCGCGTTCACGCTGCGCGGCGCCGGCGCCGACTACCACGATCAGGGGGCGGGCCACTGGATCGACGACCACATCTCGACGCCCATGGCGCGCTACCCCGAGTACCGTCAGAGCCGGCAGAGCTTCGGCCTGAACGTGCTGGGCACCCTGGTCGTCGAGATCGAGGCGAGCGACGGCACGGTCGGCTTCTCGGTGACCACCGGCGGCGACCTGGGCTGTTTCATCGTCGAGAAACACCTGGCGCGTTTTCTCGAGGGCCAGAAGGTCACCGACATCGAGAAATTGTGGGACCAGATGTTCTACGCGACGCTCTACTACGGCCGCAAGGGCATCGTCATCAATACAATCTCCGGCGTCGACCTGGCGTTGTGGGATCTGCTCGCCAAGGTGCGCCAGGAACCGGTGCACGCCCTGTTGGGCGGCCCGGTGCGCGACGAGCTGAGCTTCTACATGACCGGCGCGCGGCCCGACTTCGCGAAGCAGCAGGGTTTCCTCGGCGGCAAGCTGCCGCTGCACCACGGCCCCGCGGAGCGCGAGGAGGGCTTGCGCAAGAACCTCGAGCTGCTCGCCGAGATGCGCCAGAAATGCGGCAAGGACTTCTGGCTGGCGTACGACTGCTGGATGAGCCTCGACATCGAGTACGCGACGCGCCTGGCCAAGCGGGCGCACGAGGAGTTCGGCCTGAAGTGGATCGAAGAGGCGCTGCCGCCCGACGACTACTGGGGCTATGCGGAACTGCGCCGCAACGTGCCGCGCGGCATGCTGGTGTCGACGGGCGAGCACGAGGCGACCCGCTGGGGCTTTCGCATGCTGCTCGAGATGGAATGCTGCGACATCCTGCAGCCCGACGTCGGCTGGTGCGGCGGCATCACGGAACTGATCAAGATCTCGGCGCTGGCCGACGCGCGCGGCAAGCTGGTCGTGCCGCACGGCTCGTCGGTCTACAGCTACCACTTCGTCATCACGCGCCACAACAGCCCGTTCGCCGAGTTCCTGAACATGTCGCCCGGAGCCGACCAGATCGTCCCGATGTTCCACCCGCAGCTGCTCGACGAGCCGGTGCCGCTCAACGGACGCATGAAGGCCTCGGTGCTCGACAAACCCGGCTTCGGCGTGCGGCTGAACCCCGAGAGCAAGCTGCATCGACCCTACCCGCACTGACGCCGGACCGACCGCAGGAGACCCGCATGCTGCTCGAAGGCAAGTCCGTCATCATCACCGGCGCGTCGCGCGGGATCGGGCGTGCGATCGCCATCGGCTGCGCGCAGCACGGCGCGAATGTCGCGATCAACTACGCGGCCGCGGCCGGCCCGGCGCACGAGGTCGTGACCGAGATCCGCGCGCTCGGCCGCAAGGCCCTTGCCTGCCAGGGCGACGTCGCGGACCCCGCCGCGGCGGCGGCCCTGGTCGGGGCCGCCGTGGCCGAGTTCGGGGGTGTCGACGTCTGCGTGGCCAACGCCGGCATCTGCGACTTCCACGCCTTCCTCGACATGCCGCCGGAGCTGCTGCGGCGTACCGTCGGCGTCAACTTCGAGGGCACCTACTTCGTCGCTCAGGCGGCGGCGCAGCGCATGAGGGAGCAGGGGCGCGGTGGATCGATCATCGCGATCAGCTCGATCAGCAAGCTGGTCGGCGGCGAATTCCAGAGCCACTACACGCCGACCAAGGCGGCGCAACATTCGTTGATGCAGTCGGCCGCGATCGCGCTCGGCCGCTACGGCATCCGCTGCAACTCCGTGCTGCCCGGCACCATCGTCACCGACATCAACCGGGACGACCTGACGGCGGAGAAGACCGCCTACTTCGAGAAGCGCATCCCGCTCGGCCGGCTCGGCCAGCCGGAGGACATCGCAGGCAGCGTGGTCTTCCTCGCCTCCGACCTGGCGCGCTACGTCACCGGCGCCGAAATCCTGGTCGACGGCGGCATGTTCGTGAACCTGCAGTAGCGCGGAGCCGGCGATGCTGCGCGTGGTCGACCCTCACATCCACCTGTGGAATCGGGAGAAGCTGAGTTACCCGTGGATGGAACGCGCGGGCGGCACCTTCATGGGGCCGTGTGAACCGATCCTGAAGACGCACGAGGTCGGCGATTTCCTGGCCGATGCGCAGGGCGTGGAGGTGCTCAAAGTCGTGCACATCGACGCGGCCCACGATCCGGCAGCGCCGCTGAAGGAAACGCAGTGGCTGCAGTCTCTTGCCGATGCGCCGGGCTCGCCGGGCATGCCGCAGGGCATTGTCGCCTATGCGGACCTGTCATTGCCCGACGTCGAACGGCTGCTGGCGGCCCATGCCGCCTGTCGCAATGTGCGCGGCATCCGCCAGACGCTGAACGTGCACGCCAATCCGTACTACGACTACGTCGGCCGGAACTTCATGAGCGAGCCGGCGTGGCGGCGCGGCTTTGCGCTGCTGCGCTCGTACCGGCTGTCGTTCGACCTTCAGATCTATCCCAGCCAGATGCCCGAAGCCGCCGCGCTCGCGCGCGAGCATCCCGACACGACGATCGTGCTCAACCACACCGGCATGTTCGTCGATCGAGGCAGCGTGGCCGGCTGGCGCGCCTGGCGCGACGGCATGCGGATGCTGGCGGGCTGTCCGAACGTCTGCGCCAAGATCAGCGGCCTGGGCATGATCGATCACGACTGGACGGTCGAAAGCCTGCGCCCCTACGCCCTCGAGACCATCGATGCTTTCGGGGTCGAGCGCGCGATGTTCGCGTCCAACTTTCCGGTCGACGGCCTCTACGGCACTTATGCCGACCTTTGGTCGGCCTATGAACGAATCGTCGCCGACATGAGCAGCACGGAACGCGACGCGCTCTTCCGCGCCAACGCCGAACGCGTCTACCGGATCTGACCCCTCGTCATCCCAACCGGCTCGACGAGCCGACAACCAAGGAGACCTGCATGAACGTTCTCAAGACTCTGGCCGCGATCGCCGCCGCCATGGCGCTGGCCGCGGCGAGCACGACGGCGGCTGCGGCCGACAAGGTGAAGATCGCGATGGTCGTCAAGAGCCTGGGCAACGGCTTCTTCGACGCGGCGCACGAAGGCGGCAACGCCGCCGCCAAAGAGCTCGGGGACGTCGAGCTGATCTACACCGGCCCGACCGCCCCGACCGCCGAAGCGCAGATCGAGGTCATCAGCTCGCTCATCAGCCAGAAGGTCGATGCGCTGGTGATCTCGGCCAATGACAAGGATGCGCTGGTACCGATCGCCAAGCGCGCGATGCAGCGGGGTATCAAGGTGATCTCGTTCGACAGCGGCATCGCGCCGGCCGGCCGGCTGATGCAGCTGAACCCGTCGAACAACGCGCTCATCGGCACCAAGCTGGTCGAGATGGCCAGCGACGCGGCCGGCGGCTCCGGCGAGATCGCGATCCTGTCGGCCACCGCCCAGGCGACCAACCAGAACATCTGGATCGGCGAGATGAAGAAGGCGCTGGCCAGGCCCGAATTCGCCAAGCTCAAGCTGGTCAACACGGTCTACGGCGACGACCAGTCCGACAAAAGCTACCGCGAGGCGCTGGGTCTGCTGCGCAGCAACCCGAACCTGAAGGTGATCGTCGCGCCCACGACGGTGGGCATCGTCGCCTCGGCCAAGGCGGTGGCCGACGAGAAGCTCATCGGCAAGGTCTACGTCACCGGGCTCGGCCTGCCGTCCGAGATGGCTGGCCACGTGAAGAGCGGTGCCGTCAAGACCTTCGCGATCTGGAACCCGATCGACCTGGGCTACACGGCGACGGAGCTGGCCTACGCCTTCGTCAAGGGCAAGGCGACCGGCAAGCAGGGCGAACAGATTGCCGTCGGCCGCATGGGCAAGATCACCCTCGAAGGCGACGGCGAGGCGGCGATGGCACCGCCGTTCACCTACGACGCGAGCAACGTCGAGAAGTTCGCCAAGATCTTCTGAGGGCGGACCTGCGATGAATGCCCTGGCGCCGGCGCCGGTCGAAGCGGACCCGGCGAGCGGCGCCGCAACGACGCGGCTCGAACTGCGCGGCGTCGGCAAGCGCTTCGGCGGCGTTCGCGCGCTCGACGGCGTGCGCCTGTCGGTGCGCGGTGGCGAGGTGCTGGCACTGATCGGCGAGAACGGCGCGGGCAAGTCGACGCTCGTGAAGATCCTGACCGGCATCCACCGGCCCGACGCCGGGGAGATCACGCTGGATGGCCGGCCGCTGTCGTTCGCCAGTCCGCTCGAGGCGATGCGCGCCGGCATCACCGCCGTGCACCAAGAGACCGTGATGTTCGACGAGCTGACGGTGGCCGAGAACATCTTCATGGGCCACCACCCGCGCACGGGCGGCCTGCCGCGCGTCGACTGGCGGCGCATGGAGGCGCAGGCCGGGAAGCTGTTCGAGCGGCTGGAGGTCAAGCTGCCGGTGCGCGCCAAGGTGCGCGACCTCAGCATCGCGCAGCGCCACTTCATCGAGATCGCCCGCGCACTGTCGCAGGACGCGCGGGTGGTCATCATGGACGAGCCCACGGCAGCGCTCTCGCGCCGCGAAATCGACGAGCTGTACCGCATCGTCGGGCAGTTGAAGGCGCAGGGTACGGCGGTGATCTTCATCACCCACAAGTTCGACGAGATCTTCGCCGTGGCCGACCGCTACACGGTGCTGCGCGACGGTGAGTTCGTCGCCGAGGGCCGCATCGCCGACACCACCGAGCAGCAGCTCATCTCGCTGATGGTCGGCCGCGCCGTGACGCAGGTCTACCCGAAGCAGGCGGCGCGGATCGACGGAACCGTGCTCGAGGTGCGCGACCTGTCGCACCCGACCGAATTCGACGGCATCAGTTTCACGCTGCGGCGTGGCGAGATCCTCGGCTTCTACGGCCTGATCGGTGCCGGCCGCTCCGAGCTGATGCAGGCTCTGTTCGGCCTGACCACGCCGAGCCGCGGGAGCGTGATTCTGGACGGCCGGCCGCTCGCGGCGCGCACACCGTACGAGGCGATCGCCGCCGGCATCGCGTACGTGCCCGAAGACCGCCAACATCAAGGTGCGCACCTGGGCATGGCGATCGCCGACAACGTCAGCCTGCCGCGGCTGGGCGACTTCGGCTGGCGGCTGCTCGGCAAGAGGCGCGACGAGCTCGCGCTGGCGCGGCGCTTCTGCGAGCGGCTCGAGCTGAAGGCCGCGAACTTCGGGCAGGCCGTGGCCGAACTGTCGGGCGGCAACCAGCAGAAGGTCGTGCTGGCCAAATGGCTCGCCACCAACCCGAAGGTGATCATCATCGACGAGCCCACCAAGGGCATCGACATCGGTTCCAAGGCCGCGGTGCATCACTTCATCAGCGAGCTGGTGAAACAGGGGCTCGCGGTGATCATGGTGTCCTCCGAACTGCCCGAGGTGGTGGGTATGTCGGACCGCATCATCGTCATGCACCAGGGCCGTGTGCGACGCGAGTTCGCGCGCGACGAGGCGAGCACGGAGTCGGTGGCGGGGGCTGCGCTGGGAACCGCCGCATGAATGCGACGCCGCTCAAGCTGCGCGAGGTGCAGCTGGCGATCATCCTGGCGCTGCTCGTGGCCGTCATCGGGATCCGTGCGCCGGTCTTCCTGAGCCTGAAGAGCGTCGACAGCCTGTTCACCGATTCGGCCATTCTGGTGATGATGGTGCTGGCGCAGATGCTGGTCATCCTGACGCGCGGCGTGGACCTCTCGGTCGCGGCCAACCTCGCGCTGTGCGGCATGGCCGTGGCGCTGCTGGGCCGGCAGCTGCCCGGCCTGCCGGTGGGCGCGCTGATCCTGGTCGCGATGACGCTCGGTGCTGCGCTTGGCGCCATCAACGGCGCGCTGATCGGCCTGCTGCGGCTGCCGCCCATCGTGGTCACGCTCGGCAGCATGAGCGTGTTCCGCGGCATGATCTTCGTGCTCTCAGGCGGGGCCTGGGTGTCGTCGCACCAGATGACGCCGCAGTTCATCGGCTTCCCGCTCGAGCGCCTGCTCGGCCCGACGCACCTGGTTTGGTGCGCCATCGGCGCCACGCTGCTGGCCTGGTTCGTGACCCGCCACACCCGCTTCGGGCGCGAGTTGTATGCGATCGGCAATCACCCGGTCTCGGCCGGCTACGTCGGCGTCCCGGTGCGCCGGCGCGTGTTCGCGGTTTACGCGATCTCGGGCATGGTCGCCGGGCTGTGCGGCTACCTCTGGGTGGCGCGCTACGCGGTCGCCTTCACCGAGATCGCGAACGGCTTCGAGCTGAACGTGATCGCGGCCTGTGTGATCGGCGGCGTGAGCATCGGCGGCGGCGTCGGTTCGGTGGCCGGGGCGGTGCTGGGCGCGCTCTTCCTGGGCGTGATCAGCAACGCTTTGCCGGTGGTCCAGGTGTCGCCGTTCTGGCAGAGCGCGATCACCGGCACGGTGATCGTGGTCGCGGTGGTGTTCAACGCCCGCGAGGGCCGGCGCGCCGGCAAGCAGATCCTGCCGCTGCATGCCGCCCGGGAGGGAACATGAGCGCCGTCGTCAGGCACCGGATCGAGGACCGGGCGCCGCGCAGCCTCGGTGCCGTGCTGCGGCGATGGGAGTCCTTGCTCGCCGTGCTGCTGGCGCTGGTGGTCATCGTCGGCGGAAGCCGGCTGAGCGGCTTTCTCGACCCCTACAACCTGGCCGACAGCACCTTCAACTTCAGCGAGAAGGCGTTGATCGCGCTGCCAATGGCGCTGCTCATCATCGTGCGCGAGATCGACATCTCGGTATCGGGCATTCTCGCCGTGTCCTCGGTCGCCATGGGTTTCGCCAACACGCTGGGGGTCCCGGCTCCGGGGCTGGCGCTGATCGGCATCGCGGTCGGCGCGCTGTGCGGCACGCTGAACGGCCTGCTGGTGACGCGCTTCGCGATCCCGTCGATCGTCGTCACGATCGGCACGATGTCGCTGTTCCGCGGCATCGCCCAGGTCGTGCTCGGGGACCAGGCCTACACGGGCTATCCGGCGGCGTTGGGGGACTGGGGGCAGGGCTACTTCTTCGGCGCGATCCCGCGCTCGTTCGTGATCCTGCTCGTCTTCGCGGCGCTGTTCGCAACCGGCCTGCACGCCAGCACGTTCGGCCGGCGCATCTTCGCCATCGGCTCGAACCCGACGGCCGCGCGCTTCTCCGGCATCGCGGTCGATCGCTACCGATTCGCGCTGTTCGTGCTGACCGGTGCCATGGCGGGGCTCGCGGCGGTCCTGCTGACGGGCCGCATTGGGAGCACCCGCCCCAACATCGCCCTGGGCTGGGAACTCGAAGCGATCACGATGGTGATCCTGGGCGGCGTGAGCATCGCCGGCGGCAGCGGCACGATCGCCGGTGTGATGCTCGCCGTTCTGACGCTGGGCATGGTGACCTACGGGCTGGGCCTGGCCAACGTGCCGGGCATCCTGATGACGATCGTGATCGGGTCGCTGCTGCTCGTCACCATCACCGTGCCGGTCTTGCTGCGCGGCGGCACGTCCGCCAGGAGGCATTGAAAGATGGAACAGATCGCGTTCAAGATGTTCCTGAAGCCCGGGATGGCGGACGAGTATCGGCTTCGCCACGATCGCATCTGGCCGGAGTTGCTCGGCCTGCTGCGCGACGCCGGCATCAGCGACTACAGCATCTTTCTCGACGACGCGACCCACACCCTTTTCTCGGTGCTGCGGCGCACCTCCGGTCACCGCATGGACGCCTTGCCGCAGGCGGAGGTGATGCAGCGCTGGTGGCGCCACATGGGCGACATCATGGAGACCAACGCCGACGGTTCGCCGCGCCAGCAGCCGCTGCGGCGGATGTTTCACATGGGGTGATGCTGAAAATGCCGATTCATCGTGTTGTCGACAACCGCGTTTTCATCCTCGGTCTGGATGACCTTTACAGGGATCGGATGCAGAGACATGAGCGCGAAGAACTCCTCGCTTGCGCCAGGAAAGTGTCAGCGACATTGAAGACAGCGCCCGCCAACGTGCCGATCGAGGGGTACTACGCCGAAGACGATCTCTTGACCGAATACTTCCGCCTCGTCCGGGCCCTGCAAGCGGTCGACAAAGACCGGACTTCCGAAGTCGAACACTTGCAGGAGTTTCGGCGCCTCGATGAGGTGACCAGCGCGCCGATCTTCGGGTCCGCGGTACGTGAGGGCAGGACGCTGTTGGCAAAAGGAAGGGACCCCTTGTCGACGGCACTAGTGCAAACGGCCCCTGGCTGGGCCCTCGAGCGGTTGGTCGTACTGGCCTGCGATCTAGCGCGGGAGACCGACGACATTTCACTCGTCGGCGTGGCCGCTATGACGAAAGATGCCGTGGCTATCGCCGCCGTTCGGGAGTCCGTGGTCCTTTACGCCGAAGATGCGTTCGGAGGGCTTCCACCCAAGCAGGAACTGTTCGAATGGAGGGTCGATCAAGACCTGTGCGCCCGCGCGAAGCGCTTTATCGAGGCCTTCCGACAACTGTTTGGAGACAGCCTGCCCGAACCGGTCCCGGAAAACGCTCAGCGCTACTGGCAGGCTTTTCAGGGAACGCAAATACATGGACGTTGCGTTTGTCTGGGTTGGAACGATTTCACCAAGCCCCAGTACTACCACTGGGCCATCCGCCGGGGCGAGGACGACTTCGAAGTGCATGAGTTCTGGAGTCCCGAGCGTTGGACGACGGATCGATATCGCCAAAATCTGATGAGGGAATTAGCGGCGCGCCACAAGCGTCACTAGCAGGCCGTTGAAGTCAGCTCAGGCGAAGTGCCTTCGCATGAAACCAAGGCTGTCGCGCAGGAAAGCCTCCAGGTCCTTCGGATTGTCGTGCTCGAGCACGAACAGGTCGGTGTGCGCTCGAAGCATCGGTGTCAGCTCGTCCCAAGGCACGACCCCGCGTCCGAGTGTCGTCCAACCATCCTCGTCGCTCGCCTCGCCCTCCCGCGCCAGTTCCTTCACGTGCGCGGCCGCGAGGCGTCCACCCTCGCGCGCGATCCACGCGGCCGCATCCTGGCCCGAGCGCACCAGCCAGCCGACATCGACTTCCCAGCCCAGGTCCTGCGGTGCGGCGGCGTCGAACAGCCACGCAAGACCGGCGCGGTCCCCGTAGGTCAGGAAATCCCAATCGTGGTTGTGATACGCGAACCGGATGCCGTCCGCAGCGAACCTGCGGCCGATGAGCGCCAGCCGCTGACCCATCGCATGCCATCCCTCCGGGCTGCGCGGCCGGTCACCCCAGCCGAGGAACGGCATCACGACCAGCG
>CAZEIW010000144.1:0-4358 GCA_964512305.1 uncultured Burkholderiaceae bacterium
TGGCTTCGATCCGGTTGACGTCCACGGGTCCGGCGAGGATCAGCACGCCGACGATGGTCATCAGGTTCGCCGGCCGATCCATGCGCAGCCAGGTGACATCGACCGGATCCATGCGCCTGGCATGCGCGGTCTTCCGCGCGCGCGGGACAGTCATCGTATCGAGGGAAGCGAAATTCAGTTCGCGTAGTCGTACAGGGGCTTGCCCTTGTCGACGACGTGCACCGTGAAGATCTTCAACGACGTGTCGCCGACGACCTTCCAGCCCGCATGCTTGACGTCGCGCAGATTCATGATGGACGTTCCCGTGGCCAGGGTCATCGGATCCTTGCCCGGAAGCTGCACCTGCCCGCCCTGCAGCACGTACGCCGCTTCCACGCCGTGGTGCGAGTGCAGGCCGATGCCGTCGCCCGGCTTGTACTCGGAGATCGAGGCGATGACTTCCATGCCCGGCGCACCGCTCAGGTCCGTGCGCTTGAGCTCGACGCGCTGGGGCGAATCGGTGCTGGGCTGCGCGACCAGTCCGGTTGCAACGCCGAGGCCGAACAGCGCGACACCTGCAAGCCACTGACCGACGACTGCCATTCTCATCGCGACCTCCCCGGGGATGTGCATGGCGACCGCGCAGTATCCCGCCCGTGCGATCGGCTCGTCAAGGCGCAGGCGACCACGCGCCCCGGCGGCCCGTCAGAGCTCGATGCGCGCTCCCAGCTCGACGATGCGGTTGCGCGGGATCCGGAAGAACTCCGTGGCATCGCTGGCGTTGCGATGCATCCAGATGAACAGACGCCGCACGACCGGATTGAGGCGCCCGTGCGGCGCGTCGCACAGGGTCGCGCGCGACACGAAGAAGGTCGTGCGCATCAGGTCGAATCCCTCGCCGTCGAGCTTGAGGCCGGCGAAGGCCGCGGGTATGTCGGGCTGCTCCATGAAGCCGTAGCGGAGCACGATCCGGTAGAACCGCCCCCCGAGCGCGCTGACCGCGGCGCGCTCGCGGCGCGCGATCCGGGGAACCTGCTCGGTCTCGACGTGCAAGATCACGTTGCGCTCGTGCAGCACGCTGTAGTGCTTCAGGCTGTGCAGCATCGCGACCGGGACCACGTCCTCGCGCCGGGACAGGAAGACAGCGGTGCCCGGAACCCGCCGCATCTCGACGCTGCCGCCGATGAAAAGCGCGAGCGGCATCGTCTCGCGCTCGAGCTGTTTCAGCATCGCGGCCCGGCCGGTATTCCAGGAGCTCATCAGCGTGAACACCGCGGCCGCGGCGATCAGCGGCACCCAGCCGCCGTCGAGGACCTTGGTCAGGTTGGCGCCGACGAACGAAGCGTCGACCACGCTCAGCGCGCCCGCCACCGCGAGCGCGGCCGCAAGGCCCCAGCGCCACTGTTCGCGCATCATCCGGTACATCAGCAGGGTCGTCAGCAGCATCGTCATCGAAACCGCGATGCCGAAGGCCGCCGCAAGCCGGTCCGAAGACCCGAAGCCCAGCGTCAGTCCGAGCGTGAAGATCATCAGCAGCCAGTTCACCGATCCGACGTAGATCTGCCCATAGCCCTCGGCCGAGGTCTGCGTGATGTTGAGCCGCGGACTCAGGCCGAGCTGGATCGCCTGCCGCGTCATCGAGAACACGCCGCTGATGATCGCCTGGCTCGCGATGATGGTCGCGACGGTCGCGAGCAGCACCATCGGCAGCTGCAGCCACGCCGCGCCGAGCAGGAAGAACGGATTCGCGTCGGCGGGCACCTTTCCCTCGATCACGAGCGCGGTCTGCCCGGCGTAGTTGAGCAGCAGGCAGGGCAGCACGATGCCGTACCAGCCGAGACGGATCGGCCGCGCGCCGAAGTGACCCATGTCGGCATACAGCGCCTCGGCGCCGGTCGCGCTCAGGAATACGGCACCCAGCACGGTGAATCCGGCCAACCCGTGCGCGCCGAGGTAACGGATGCCGAAGCGCGGATCGACCGCCATCACCACCGACGGATGTTCCAGGACGGCGATCGTCCCCAGCACGCCGATCGTCAGGAACCACAGGACCATCACCGGCCCGAACAGGCGCCCGATCACCGCGGTGCCCTTTCGCTGCAGCAGGAACAGGCCCAGCAGGATCACCGCCGCCAGGGGCAGGACGAAGGGCGCGAGCGCGGGCAGCGGGAGCTTCAGCCCCTCGAGCGCGCTCAGCACCGAGATCGCGGGCGTGATCGCGCCGTCGCCGTACAGCAGCGCGGCGCCGAGGATGCCGAGCGCGATGATCGCCGGCCGGCCGCGCCCGGTGCCGTCGCTCCGCCTCATCCCCACGCGGGCCATCAGCGCGAGGATCCCGCCCTCGCCATCGTTGTCGGCCCGCATCACCAGCGCCACGTACTTGATCGAGGTGGTGATGATCAGGGTCCAGACGATCAGCGACAGCAGGCCGAGCGCCACCTCGGGCGAAGCGCTGCCCGCCCAGTCGTAGGCCGTCTTCAGCGTGTAAAGCGGGCTGGTGCCGATGTCGCCGTAGACGACGCCGAGCGCGCCGAGGACGAGCGCACCCAGCGCGGCGTCGACCCGGCGATGCCCGGCGGCGCCCGCACGAGGATGCTCGTCGTCCTGGATCGGAACTGAGTCGGACACGAATGGGCCGGGCGCATCCGAAGCGGCGATCGGCTCCGGACCTCCCGCAGGTGACAGACGGCCAGTTTAAGCCGTCGCTCGAACTCCCCTCTCCCGCTTGCGGGAGAGGGGCCGGTGGTGAGGGCGGCGGGCCGGAGCTCCGCTGCCGACCCTCACCCTGACCCTCTCCCGCAAGCGGGAGAGGGGACGACAGCCCGCTACGTCTGCGCCGCGGGCGCGCGGCCGGTCAGCAGCCACGAGATCAGGTCATGCACTGGGCGAATTTCAGAGCCGAAGGGCAGAGTGCCTCCGCCACGAAAGAACAGCCCATGCTGCGTGTCGCCCTTAAGCGCTGAACCCAAGACCTTGTCAATACAGAACTGCCCCCACTCGGGCAGGCCGTCCCGCAATCCGCACTGCTGCAGGCAATCGAACATCATCGTGCAGCGCGGCTTGGCGCGGGCACGCTCTTTCAGGCGAGGTTGCGCCTTCTCGTACTTGTCGAACCACGGCGTGCGCACTGCGCGCGCCGGCAGCCCGGCGACGCTGACAAACTCGACCAGATCCTCCAGCTTGGCTCCCGCAAGGATCTCCTTGAAGGCGATATCGGCGTCGCACTCGGCGCTCACCGCGAACGCCGTGCCAAGCTGCACGGCCGCCGCACCCAAGCCTTGCAAGCGACGGATGTCGGCCAGGCAATTGATCCCGCCAGCCGCGATCAGCGGGATCTCCCTTTCGATGCCTGCGCTCTTGAAGAATGCCCTTGCCTGAGGGATCACGTTTTCGAAATCGAAGCGCGTGTCGCCGAGGTCCTCGATGCGCGCGGCACCCAGGTGTCCTCCGGCAAGCCGGGGGTGTTCGACGACGATGGCATCGGGCAGACGCCCGCGCTTTTCCCAGCGCCGCACGACCAGTTGGATCGCACGGGCTTCCGAAAGAATCGGTATCAGGAGCGCGTGCCTGAAATCGCCGGCCAGTTCAGGAAGATCGAGCGGCAGCCCGGCACCGACAACGACGGCGTCGATCCCCGACTCGAGCGCGCACAGCACGTAATCCTTGTACTGCGACACGGCTCGCATGACGTTCACCGCGAGCAGCCCCCCGCCATCGGCGAGGGCGCGCGCGGCCTGAATCTCACGCCGCAGCGCGATCAGGTTGGTTTGCTCGATGGCGATCCGCGTCTCCGGGCCGGGCCCGAGAGCACGGGTCCGATCCATGAGATCGGGATGCAAGCGACGCAGGTCGATCGACGAAATCGTACCGACCGCGCCAAGCGAGGCGACCGTACCCGCAAGGCGATGCGCGGAAACGCCGACTCCCATGCCGCCCTGAATGATCGGCAACAGGGTGCTGTTTCCCAAGCGCAGCGGCGCAAGGCCGCTCGTTTCGAATTCCCGCCAAAGGCGTTGCTTGACTGCCCCGATCGAGCGTGTACGCGGGCCTTCCGGCGAATCGTTCACTTCCTGCATGGGGATTCTTCCAAGACCGACGAATCCGAAAGGCGCTGCGGCCACGTGCATGGCATCGTTCGATCCTATCGGGAGCGTTTTCTCGATGAACTGACGAATATCACGAGAGTGCGACAAAGAATCATCTGCGCCTGCCCTCGATCGCGCGGCGCCACAGACCTCATCTCGACGATCAGGTTGTGCCGGGAGCAACCCTGGCTGCCTCGTGGCCTTTCACCGGGATTGCCTTGTATGCCCGCGCGACCTTGAGCAGATTCAGCTCGAGCAGCACCGCGCTTGCGCCGAGCGCCAGCGCCGCCGGGT
>CAZEIW010000145.1:0-19555 GCA_964512305.1 uncultured Burkholderiaceae bacterium
CCATGAACCGAGTGGCAGCAAGAATGACGCCCGTGAATGCCGCGGGGGGTGCTCGAGGGGGGGCGCAGCCACCCCTCGAAGCCGATCCTCCCGCTTTTCGGTTCCGAAGCTGCCGGCGCCAAACGTCCTGCTCCGCCGCCCTTCGGAGCTACGGTTCATGGAAAGGGGTGGGGGTGAGGGTTGCGAGCGGAGCTTCGGGCGGTCGCCCTCACCCCCGGCCCCTCTCCCGCAAGCGGGAGAGGGGAGTTCGGCGCGAGGCAAAACTTGCACCGCTACGGCCGGATGTACGCGTAGCCCTGCTGCTGCTTGCGCATCAGCTCGACAACCCCGGATGCCACGTACCCGACGTTCGGCAGCATGTCCTTCTCGGTGAGGTCCATCGCGTGCATCGTGTTCTGGCACGCGACCATGCCGATGCCGTCGTGCAGCGCCTGTGCGACGCGCTCTCCGACCGCCGAGCCGCGCTTGAGCATGCCGATGCCCGGTCCGTACGTCACGACCTCGATCGTCACGTTGCCCGCGCCGACGTCCTGCTGCAGGTTGCGAACATTGTTGAGGGTCAGGTTCCACTTCGCGGGATCGCCGTCGCTGACCTGGAACACGACTTTGGCCGGCACTGTCGCGGCAGGCCCTTCCGTCTGCGCCGGCGCTCGGCCGGCGAGTCCGAGCACGAGGGCCGCCAGGGCGGCCGCGATCAACGCACGGTGCTTCATCGAAAGCTCCTTGGTGGCGACTGCCGCCTTCGGCAGCGGTGCGGCGAGCATGGCTGCTGCGGGGTGGGCGTGCAAGCTCTCCAACGGGGCTACCCGCCGTCGGCCGACGCCGCAATGGCCGCGAGACCGGCGTCGACATCCGGGAATTGCAACCGCACCCGCAGTTCCCGCTTGAGCCGCCGATTCGCGAGGCGGCGCGACTCGGCCATGAAAGAATACTGGATCGGCGACACGGCCTGCTGCAGTTGCGCCCGCGGCAGGCGCGGCGGGCGCGGCAGTCCGAAGCGGTCCGCGACCCGGTCGAGATAATCTCCCAGCGGAAGGCACGAATCGTCGACCGCGTTGTAGACCCGGCCGGGCGCGCCGAGATACAACGCGGCGATGCAGATTCGCGCGAGATCGTCGGCGTGCACGTGATGGGTCACCACGTCGTCGTCGGCCGCGAGGGCCGGGGTGGCGCGGCGCAGCCGGTCGAGCGGCAGGCGCCCGCGCCCGTAGATGCCGGGTACGCGCAGCACGACGGCGCTCCACGGCGGCGCGCGCAGCTGCCGCTCGGCATCCAGGCGCCTGAGCGCGCGATCGGTCGCCGGCTGCGTTCGCGCCGTCTCGTCGATGTGCGCGCCGCCATGGTCGCCGTACACGCCGGTGGTGCTCACGTATACGAGGCGGCTGGGCGGCTCGCGCAGCGCCGCCCGCAGCCGGCGCGTGCGGCGGTCGCCGGCGCCGTCGGGCGAAGGCGGCGCCAGGTCGATCAGCCGCGGCGCCAGGCGTCCCCACGCCGAGGGCCCGCCCGGGCGATCCAGGTCGACCACGATCGGCACGGCGCCGGCCTCGCGCAGGTCGCCGGCGCGCTCGGGACCGGCGATCAGGCCGAACACGCGGAAGCGGCTCCCCAGCCGTGCGACAATCCGCAGGCCGATGTCGCCGCAGCCGACGATCAGCAGCCGCGGTCGACCCAATCTTCTGCGGGCGTCTCGCTGCTTGCGCTGCGCCGCGGCGGGCGCTCCGATCTTCATGTCCGTATTTTATTCAAGCTTCGATGCCGAACTTCCCGGTCAGAGTCACGCTGCGCCCGTCCGGGCATGAATTCACGGTCGACGAAGGCGAGACCGTGCTCGCTGCAGCGATGCGCGCCGGCGTCGGGCTTCCGTACGGGTGCAAGAACGGCGCCTGCGGCACCTGCAAGTCCCGTTTGCTGTCGGGCAGCGTCGTGCACGGCAACCATTCGGCTTCCGCGCTCACCGCCGAAGAGCAGGCGGCCGGTTCCGCGCTGCTGTGCTGCGCGCGGCCGCAGGGCGACCTGATGGTCGAGGTCCGCGAAGTTGCCGGTGCCGGCGACTTCCCGGCGCGCAAGATGCCGTGCCGGATCGAGCGCATCGAGCGCACTGCCGACGTCGCGGTCGTGACGCTGAAGCTGCCGGCCGCGGACCGGCTGCGGTATCGCGCCGGACAGTACCTCGAATTCATCCTGAAGGACGGGGCGCGCCGCAGCTATTCGATCGCGACCGCGCCCCACGACGAGGGACCGATCGAGCTTCACATCCGGCACATGCCCGGCGGGGTCTTCACCGACGCGCTTTTCGGGGCGGGCGGCTTCACCGTCAAGGAGCGCGATCTGCTGCGCATCGAGGCGCCGCTCGGAACTTTCTTCCTGCGCGACGACAATCCGCGCCCGATCGTGCTGCTGGCAAGCGGCACCGGGTTCGCGCCCATCAAGGCGATCGCCGAGACGATCTTCTTCCGTGACCTGAACCGTGACGACCCTGTCAATGGGCTCCCTGCGCAGCCGGTCGTGCTCTACTGGGGCTGCCGCAAACGCGCCGATTTGTACCGCGACGAGCTGCCGCGGCGCTGGGAGCTCGAGCAGCCCAATTTCCGCTACGTGCCCGTGCTGTCCGAGGCCACGCCGGACGATCAGTGGTCCGGCCGCACGGGCTTCGTGCATCGTGCCGTGATGCAGGACCTGCCCGACCTCTCGGGCCACCAGGTCTACGCCTGCGGCGTGCCGATCATGGTCGACTCCGCGCGCCGGGACTTCGTCGCGCACTGCGGGCTGCCGCCCGAGCAGTTCTTCGCCGACGCCTTCACGTCACAGGCCGACCTCGCGGCGGCTTGAGGTAATATGGCGCCCATGATGCTCGACACCCGCCGACGCCGCCTTCAAATCGCCTCCAGAGCGCGCGGCGGCGCGTGATCGCAGCAACAGACAGGCGCAAGCCTGCCCCCCGCGAAAAGGCCGCCTCCCGTGCGGCCTTTTTCGTTTCTCGATGCTCTTGCGTTCCCAGGTGACGGAGATTTCGATGAATATCGACCGGTTCGATACCGACGCCCTCATGGAAATCGCGGCCCGGCCGCCGCTCGTGTTCGTCGAAGGGCGCGGGTCCTGGCTGATCGATCATCGAGGCAAGCGCTATCTCGACTTCGTGCAGGGCTGGGCCGTCAACGCGCTCGGTCACTGCCCGCCCGAGATCACGGCCGCGCTGGAAGCGCAGGCGCGCCGGCTGATCAGCCCGAGCGCCGCCTTCTTCAACGATGCGGCCATCGGGCTGGCGCAGCGGCTGGCGCGGCTGTCGGGGCTGACGCGGGTATTTCCCGCCAGCAGCGGCGCCGAAGCCAACGAGGGCGCGGTGAAACTGGCGCGAAAATGGGGGCAGCTGCACAAGAGCGGGCCCGAGGGACAAAGCGCCTACGAGATCGTCACGTTCGCCGACGCGTTTCACGGCCGCACGCTGGCGACGATGTCGGCTTCGGGCAAGGCGGGTTGGGACCAGTTGTTCGAGCCCAAGGTGCCCGGTTTTCCGAAGGCGCGCCTGAACGACATGGCGTCGGTCGAGCGGCTGATCGGGCCGCGCACGGTCGGGGTGATGCTCGAGCCGATCCAGGGCGAGTCGGGCGTGATCCTGGCCGACGACGAGTTCCTGCGGCACCTGCGCGCGCTGTGCGACCGCCATCGCCTGCTGCTGATCCTCGACGAGGTGCAGACGGGCATCGGCCGCACCGGGACGATGTTCGCCTGGCAGCAGGCCGGCGTGCAGCCCGACATCATGACGCTGGGCAAGGGCCTGGGCGGCGGCGTGCCGCTGTCGGCGCTGCTCGCGCGTGCCGAGGTCGCCTGCTTCGCCCATGGCGACCAGGGCGGCACCTACTGCGGCAACCCGCTGATGGCCGCGGTCGGGTCGGCTGTGCTCGATGCCGTCGCGCAGCCGTCGTTCCTCGAGGGTGTGCGCGCGCGCGGCGCGCACTTGCAGCGCCGGCTCAAGGAGCTGGCGGCACGCCGCGGCCTGGGCGAGGAGCGCGGCCGCGGCCTGCTGCGCGCGCTCGACCTCGGGCGCCCGATCGCCGCGCAGGTGGTCGACGCGGCGCGCGCGCTCGAACCCGAAGGGCTGCTGCTCAACTCGCCGCGGCCCAGCCTGCTGCGGCTGATGCCGGCGCTGAACGTGAGCGAGGGCGAGATCGATCGGATGGTGGAGATGCTCGAGCGGGCGCTGGTGGTGGTGAAGTGAGAGGCGCATCGTTGCACGCCGACGTGGATCCCCGGGACAAGCCCGGGGATGACCAGACTTATGCCAAGTACCCGTGCTGGCGCCGTCTGGTGGCAGGGGCGATGGCTTATAGCAATCGTCATCCCCGGGCTTGTCCCGGGGATCCACGTCGGTGCTGGGCACAGCGAGGAGAGTGAACATGCCGCTCTACCAACCCGAGTCGTTCCGCGTCGACACCGAGCCCACGCTGCTCCAGTTGATCGCCGAGAATCCTTTAGCGACCCTGCTGAGCGGCGGCCCCGACCCCACCGTCACCCACCTGCCGCTGCTCGCCGAACGCGACGGCGATCGCCTCGCGCTGGTCGGACATGTCGCCAGGGCCAATCCCCACTGGCGCGGGCTCGAGTCGGCACCCGAGGCGCTGGCAATCTTCCACGGTCCCGATGCCTATGTGTCGCCCGCGTGGTACACGACGCTCGAGGCGGTGCCCACCTGGAACTACATGGTCGCGCACCTGCACTTGCGTTTCGCGACGGTGCACGAACCCGACGGCAAGGAAGCCATCCTGAAGCGTCTGATCGCCACCTTCGATCCCGGCTACGCGGCGCAGTGGGACGGACTCGAGCGCGCCTATCGCGATCGGATGCTGGGTGCGATCGTCGGGCTGCGCGCCGAGGTGACGCGCTGGGACGCGAAGTTCAAGCTGAGCCAGAACCGCCCTGCGCAGGACCGCGCGCGAGTGGCCTCGGCGCTGGGGGAGGGCGGTGCGGCAGGGAGCGGGGTCGCGAGCTGGATGCACCGGCTGCGCCTGGTCGATCCGCCGTCCTGATACGCAATCCGCTCGTGCTGCGCTGCGGTGGACCGAAATCCCGCATTCGTGCGGGCCGTGCCAGAATGCCGCCCGCGCTCCCGGCGCGTTCGGTGCGCGTTCAACAAGATCGACCGCAGGCCGGCGCGCGGCGTGCGGCCATATGGGAGATCCACGATGCGCAGTGCGAAGTGTCTTGGCGCCGTCGCGCTTGCCGCCAGCGTGCTGGCGGCTTGCAGCGGCGAGGGAAATTCCGGCGCGACCGTCAGCAGCAGCACGCAGGCCGGCACGCTGATCTACAACCCGCCCCTGCGGACCGCGTCGCTGAACGCGGCCGCGCTCGCGGCGCAGCTCGGCGCCACGGCGGCCGGACAGCAGCTGCTCGCGCTGGCCGGGGCCCCGAAGTGCGGGATCGATTTCCACAACTTCCAGTACCAGACCGTCGGGGGCAAGGGCGAGCAGACGACGGCGTCCGGCGCGATCATGGCGCCCACCGGTGGCGCAGGCTGCACGGGGCCGCTGCCGATCCTCCTGTACGCGCACGGCACGGCGGTGACCCGGAGCTACAACCTTGCCAACCCCGCCGATCCGAACAACCCGGCCTGGTCGACCGCCGACGGCGGCAGCGAGGGGCCGATCATCGCCGCGATGTTCGCCGCCCAGGGTTACATCGTCGTCGCCCCGAACTACGCGGGGTTCGACAGCTCGCCGCTGCCGTACCACCCGTACCTGGTCGGCGCGCAGCAGTCGCAGGACATGATGAACGCGCTGGCTGCCGCGCGCACGGCCATCAAGAGCGGGCTGCCGTCGGCAGTCTCGGACAGCGGCCGCCTCTTCATCACCGGCTACTCGCAGGGCGGCTACGTCGCGATGGCGACCTACCGCGCGATGCAGGCCGCAAACATGACCGTCACGGCGGTGTCGCCGATGTCCGGACCGTACGCGCTCGAAGCGCTGCTGGACGCCGCGGTCATGGGCGAGGTCACGCTCGGATCGCCGATCTATTTCCCGATGATCGCCAACTCCTGGCAGAACACCTACGGCAACGTCTACAGCGCGCTGACCGACATCTATTCGTCGACCTACGCCACCGGCATCGACACGCTGATCCCCGGGTCGTACACGTTCACGACGCTGGTCACCGCGGGCAAGGTGCCGCAGTTCGCGCTCTTCAGCAGCACGCCGACCGGGGTGGCCGCGATCGACAACCTGACGGCCGGCATCACCGCGGCCAGCCCGATCGCGGCGCTGGGCTTCGGCAATCCCTATCTGCTCAACAATTCCGTGCGGATCCTCTACGCCAACGACGCGTTCACGAATCCGGATCATGGGCTCAGCGCCGTTGCACCCTTCAATTCACTGGCGCCCTGGTCGGGCTTCACCGATGTCGCACAGTCGACGACGACGCCGCTCTACGGGCTGCGCGCGGACGCGCGCACGAACGACCTGCGCACCAACTGGGCGCCGACGGTGCCGATGCTGCTCTGCGGCGGGCATGACGATCCCGAGGTCCCGTTCGCCGCCGATACGGGCGTCATGACGCACTTCTGGGCGCCGTACATCAACAGTGCTCCGTTCGGCACGACGCCAAACAACCTCGTTACCGTGCTCGACGTCGATCCGGACACGAGCGCCAGCGGTGTCCAGACGACCATCGCCAACGCGGCCGCGACGGCATTCGGGACCGATCTCGCGCACGGGGTGACAAACCCCGTGCAGATCGCGGCCGATGTCCAGATCGCGGCGATCACGCCGTTCGCCGCGCATTTCAGCATCAGCGCCTCCGGCGCCGTTCCGATCGATGCACAGGGCATCTTCGTCGGCGCGCTGGCGGGGGTTGCGGCGCAGGCGGTCGTGACCTACTACGCGAACGGAACAGGCGTCACCAACCCGGTGACCATGGGGCAGGACGTCCTGCTCGCGACCGTCGCCTACACCCACTTCCCGTCGGAACAGGTCGCGTGCGAGGTCGCCGCGAAAGGTTTCTTCGCCGCCATCCCCTGAGATCGACAATGAGAACAACCATGCGCGTTGCGACACCCCGAAGCGTGGCGATGACCCGGCACGCCATGACGATTGCCATCGGCGCCTGCCTGTCGGCGCTGGCCTGCGCTCCGGTTGCGGCGCAGACCAGCAACTCGGTGCGCCTCGGCATCTACGTCGTCCAGTACCACGTGAGCGCCGACGACCTGTCGGGGCCTTTCATTCCGGCGGGCACCAATCTCAACATCGACGTCAAGAACGTCAACACGGTGTACTTCGCCTACCTGCGGCGGCTGTCGGAACACTTCGACCTGGAATTCGCGGGCGGGTGGCCGCCGAAGACCGATACGGTCGGCAAGGGACCGGCGGCCGTGGGGTCGGTGCCGTACAACGGGCAGGTGATCGCGACGTCGAAGTGGTTCGCGCCGACGGTGCTGATCGAGTACAAGCTCTTCGACGACTCGTCGGCCTGGCGCCCGTTCGCCGGCCTCGGGATCAACTACACGCACTTCTACGATCGCACCTCGACCGCGGCGGGCAACGCCGCCGCGGGCGGGCCGACGACCATTTCGCTGTCGGATTCGATCGGGCCCGCGGCGACCGTCGGCGTGACCTACCGGGTGCAGTCGAACTGGACGGTGCAGGGGTCGTATTCGAGGTCGAAGGTCCGCAGCGACGAGGAAGCCAACACGGCGGGGGTGGTGAGGAAGACGACCATCAACTTCAATCCGGCGGCGTGGGTGCTGTCGGTGGGGTATAACTTTTGAGGAAGTGAATCCGTCATCCCGGGCTCGTCCCGGGGATCCACGTCGGTGCGAGGCTTAAGCGCTTCGTTTCGCGCCGACGTGGATGGCCGGGACAAGCCCGGCCATGACGATGCCTTTGGCGTCTTCTTTAGCAGGCGTCACCGGAAATCCCGAGCGACGAGTTCGTCGCTGGGATCGCGGCTAGGCCGCTTCGCCCAGGTACGCCTCGCGCACCTTCGAGTCGTTCAGCATCTCCGACGCCACGCCCGACAGCGTGATCTGTCCCGAGTCCATCACGTAGGCGCGGTGCGCCGCTTCGAGCGCGAGGCGCGCGTTCTGTTCGACCAGAAGGATCGGGATCTTGCGCGCCGAGGCCGAGCGCACGACCTCGAAGACCTTCTCGACCATCAGCGGCGCCAGCCCCATCGACGGCTCGTCCATCAGCAGCAGCTTCGGCCGGCTCATCAGCGCCCGCGCCATCGCCAGCATCTGCTGCTCGCCGCCCGACAGGGTGCCCGCGAGCTGGCGCGCGCGCTCCCTCAGCCGCGGAAACGTCTCGAACATCTCCTCGATGTCGCGCGCGATCTCGGTGTCGTCGTTGCGCACGAACGCGCCCATCTGGAGGTTCTCGGTCACCGTCATGCGGGCGAACACGCCGCGGCCCTCCGGCACCATTGCCAACCCGAGCTGCAGCAGCTGGTACGGCGCCATGCCATGGGTCGAACGGCCCATGTACTCGATCGAGCCGCTCCAGGCCTGCGTGCCCGTGATCGCCTTGAGCGTCGTCGTCTTGCCGGCGCCGTTGGCGCCGATCAGCGTCACCAGCTCGCCGGCGCGGATCTCGAGGTCGACGCCCTTGACCGCCTGGATGCCGCCGTAGGCGACCTTCAGGCCGCTGACTTTCAGGATGACTTCACTCATGACCGCGATTGCCCCGGTTCACGCCGCCTGCTGCGCCGTCTTGCCGCCTTCGCCGTCCGCGCCGTGCTTGGCGCGCCCCAGATAAGCCTCGATCACCGTGGGGTCGCGCTGTACCGACGCGGGAGTTCCCTCGGCGATGGCCTTGCCGTAGTCGAGCACCGTGACGCGGTCGCACAGACCCATCACCAGCTTCACGTCGTGCTCGATCAGCAGGATGGTCACGCCGTCCTTGCGGATGCTCTCCAGCAGGCCGCGCAGCGACACTTTTTCGGTCGCGTTCATGCCCGCGGCGGGCTCGTCGAGCGCCAGCAGCTTGGGGTCGGTCGCGAGCGCGCGCGCGATCTCGAGCCGGCGCTGGTCGCCATAGGCGAGCGTGCGCGCCTGCACGTTGGCGTAGCGGTCGATGCCGACGTAGCTCAACAGCTCCAGGCTGCGGCTGCGGATCTCGGCTTCCTCGCGCCGCGCACGCGGCGTGCGCAGCACGGCGTCGAGCGCGTTGGCGCGCGTGCGCACATGGCGGCCGACCATGACGTTCTCCAGCACCGTCATGTCCGGGAACAGGCGGATGTTCTGGAACGTGCGCGCGATCCCGGCCTCCGCCACGCGGTGCACGGCGGCCGGCGAGTAAGGCTTGCCGTCGAGCTCGAACGTCCCGCTGTCGGGCGTATAAAGCCCGGTCAGGACGTTGAAGAAGGTCGTCTTGCCCGCGCCGTTGGGGCCGATCAGGCCGTAGATCTGCCCGCGCCCGATGGCAATGCCGACTTCCGCGAGCGCCTGCAGGCCGCCGAATCGCTTGCTGACGGCGGCGGCCTTGAGGAGGAGGTTGGAGGCGGTGGATTCCATCGGCCGCCCCTCAAGCCGCCTGCGGCCGCCCGGCGGCCGGTTTGTCCATCTGCGCCGGGTTGACGCCGTGCTCCGGCGCCGGCCACATGCCCTTCGGCCGGTACAGCATCACCGCCACCATCGCCAGGCCGTACAGCAGCATCCGCAGCACCTCGGAATCGATCAGGATACGGCCGAACAAGTGCTGCTGCAGCGGGCCGACCGTGTGGCGCAGGAACTCCGGGAAGACCGAGAGCAGGACGGCGCCGAAGATCACGCCTGGGATGTGGCCAAGGCCGCCGAGCACGATCATCGACAGGACGATGATCGACTCCATCAGCGCGAACGACTCCGGCGACACGAAGCCCTGGAACGCCGCGAACATGGCGCCCGAGACGCCACCGAACGTGGCGCCGAGCGCGAACGCGAGCAGCTTGATGTTGCGCGTGTTGATGCCCATCGCCTTGGCGGCCACGTCGTCCTCGCGGATGGCCATCCAGGCCCGCCCGATGCGGGAGTCCTGCAGGCGGATGCACACCAGGACCGAGGCCACCGCCAGCGCCAGGAACAGGTAGTAGTACATGTGCACGGACGTGAAGTGCACGCCGAGCACGACCTGCGGCTTGGACAGATCCAGCAGGCTGCCGAAGCGGACGGGGTCGATCAGGGTGATCCCCTGCGGTCCGTTGGTGAAGTTGAGCGGCGCGTTCAGGTTGTTCAGGAAGATCCGGATGATCTCGCCGAAGCCCAGCGTCACGATCGCCAGGTAGTCGCCCCGCAGCTTCAGCACCGGCGCGCCGAGCAGGATGCCGAACATCGCGGCCAGTCCGGCACCGAGCGGGATCGCGAACCAGATCGGGATGTGCAGCCCGTGCGGGAACGCCGCGGCGATGACGGGGAAGTTGTCGGTCAGGTGCGGCGAAGCGAGCAGCGCGAACGTGTAGGCGCCCACCGCGTAGAAGGCGATGTAGCCGAGGTCGAGCAGGCCGGCGAAGCCGACCACGATGTTCAGTCCGAGCGCCAGCATCACGTACAGCGCCGCGAACGACAGGGCGCGGATCCAGGCGGCGCCGAACATGCCGACCGCGAACGGCAGGACGATCAGCGCCACCGCCATCCCGGCGGTTGCGGCCAGGGCGGCGCCGGGGCGGTTGCGCAGGCGGGGGAAGAAGAGGCTCACGGCGATCCTCCGCAGGGTTCAGGCGCGGTCCGCGACGCGTTCGCCAAGCAGGCCCGACGGCCTGAGGATCAGCACCGCGCACAGCACGATGAAGGCGAACACGTCCTGGTAGTTGCTGCCGAGCACGCCTCCGGTGAGCTGGCCGATATAGCCGGCGCCGAGCGCCTCGATCAGCCCGAGCAGGATGCCGCCGAGCATGGCGCCGGCGATGTTGCCGATGCCGCCCAGCACCGCGGCGGTGAACGCCTTGAGCCCCGGGATGAACCCCATGTAGAAGTGCGCGACCGAGTACACCGCGGCCTGCATCACGCCGGCGACCGCCGCCAGCGCGGCGCCGATCGCGAAGGTGGCGGCGATCACGAAGTTCGGGTTGACCCCCATCAATCCGGCAACGCGCGGATTCTCGGCCGTCGCACGCATTGCCCGGCCCAGCTTGGTGCGGTTCACCAGCAGCGTGAGCCCGAACATGATGGCCGCCGACAGCGCGACGACCAGCAGCTTGGTGACGGTCACGGTCGCGCCGGCGACCGGGATCGGATCGGAAGGCAGCAGCTGCGGGAATGTCAGGTAGTTGCGTCCCCAGACGATCATTGCCATGGTCTGCAGCAGCAGCGAAACGCCGATCGCGGTGATCAGCGGCGCCAGGCGCGGCGCGTTGCGCAGCGGGCGATAGGCGACGCGTTCGATGATCAGGCTGAGCACGATGCACACCGGGATCGCGGCCGCCATGCCGACGATCATCAGCAGCCAGCCGGGCATGTCCGGCCAGTGCGTCTGCAGCCACAGGATCATGCTGAGCGAGGTCAGCGCGCCCACCATCAGCACGTCGCCGTGCGCGAAGTTGATCAGGTTCAAGATCCCGTACACCATCGTGTAGCCGAGCGCGATCAGCGAATAAAGGCTGCCGAGCACCAGGCCGTTGATGACCTGCTGGATGAAAGTGTCCATTAGCGGGGATCCTCCCTGACCATCAAGCGCCGTCTCCGGGCGGGCCGTTCCGGGTCCGGAACGAGCTCCATTCCTGCCATCCTAGCAATTTGTAAGGCACAAGCACACCGCGCGCCGGGCCGGGCAAACAAAAACGGCACCCGAAGGTGCCGTTCCCGCCACAGTCAACCCGGCCAGGCATTTGCGCAGGGCCGGGGGCAGGGCATGCGGATCAGCGCGACGTGGCGAGGTAGTCGAGCTTGCCGTCCTTGACCTTGAACATCGAGATCGCCCCGTTCTTCAGGTCGCCCTTCTCGTCGAACGAGATCGTGCCGGTGAGGCCGGTGTAGTTCGTGGCAGGCATCGCGGCCGTGATCGCGGCCCGGTCGACCTTGCCCGCGCGCTTGATCGCGTCGGCGATCACAAAGACTGCGTCGTACGAGTACGGCGAGTAGATCTGGACGTCGGTGCCGAACTTCGCCTTGTACTTGGCCTTGAACTCCTCGCCCTTCGGCAGCTTGTCGACCGCTTCGCCGGCCATCGAGCAGGTCAGGACGTTGGCGGCGTCGCCGGCCAGCTTGATGAACTCGGGCGAGCACACGCCGTCGCCGGCCAGCAGCGGGGCCTTGATGCCGAGCTGCTTCATCTGCTTGGCCATCGGGCCGGCGGTGGCGTCCATGCCGCCGTACATCACGACGGCGGGCTTGACGGACTTGATCTTGGTCAGGATGGCGTTGAAGTCGGTCGCCTTGTCGTTGGTGAACTCGCGCGCCACGACCTTCAGGCCCTTCTCCTTCGCGACCCGCTCAACCACGTCCGCCAGGCCCTGGCCGTACGCGGTGCGGTCGTCGATGATCGCGATCGTCTTCGCCTTCATCTCGTCCGCGGCGTAGTTCGCCAGCACCGAGCCCTGCTGATTGTCGTTGGCAACGTCGCGGAACGTCGTCTTGAAGCCCTGTTCGGTCAGCTTCGGATTGGTCGCCGACGGCGAGATCTGCGTGACGTTGGCGTCGGAATAGATCTTCGAGGCCGGGATCGAGGTGCCGGAGTTCAAGTGGCCGACCACCGCGACCACGCCCGCGTCGACCAGCTTCTGCGCCGCCAGCGTGCCTTCCTTCGGGTCGGCCTTGTCGTCCTCGGCGACGATCTCGATCTTGTAGGTCTTGTCGCCGACCTTCAGTCCGCCGGCGGCGTTGATCTCGTCGGCGGCCAGGCGCGCGCCGTTCTCGTTGTCCTTGCCCAGGTGGGCGATTTCGCCGGTCAGCGGCGCCACGTGGCCGATCTTGATGACGTCGCCGGCGGCCGAGGCTTCTTCCTTCTTGGCCGACGCGGCTTCTTCCTTCTTGCCGCAGGCGGCGAGCGCGACCGCGGCCACGATCGCCAGCGGGGCGATCTTTCTGATCAAACTTTGCATTCGGGGATCCTCCTCGGTGATCGGCGCCGGCCGCTATGCGGTGCGCGCGGGCATGTACCCAGGCCGACGGCGATCGATGGTTGAACTGACGTTTGGTTCTTCGATTCGAACCGACAAAGCGCGCGATTGTACGCGCGACTGAAAGACCTCGTCCCCGTGCGGGAGAAGCACGAAGCCCAGGCGCGACCGCTGCCCGGGGCTTACTTCAGGGACAGGACCCATTTGACCAGCTGCGTAGCCTCGGCCTCGTTGACCTGGGGGTTGGCGGGCATGGGGACCTGTCCCCACACGCCGACGCCCCCTTCGCGGACCTTCTTCGCCAGCTTGGCGACCGCGCCGGCATCATTCGCGTACTTGGCCGCCACATCCTTGTACGCGGGGCCCACCAGCTTCTTGTCGACCGCGTGGCAGGCCAGGCAATTCTTCTGCTTCGCCAGGTCCATCTGGGCCAGCGCGGCGCTGCTGAACAGCGTGCCGGTCATCGCGGCGGCCAGGACGAACAGGATCTTCCTCATTTTGAAACTCTCCTCGTTGGTGAACAGCCGGGGGTGGTGGTTATCCGGGGCGTGTGTGCGCTGCGGGAAACGGCAAGTTTAACGTTGCGGGTGCCGTGCCGTTGACGCCGCCCGCGAAGGGCCCCCGAATCCGCGGGAGAGGAGCCCACGGGGCAAATGCGAAGCCGTTTGCATTCTCATCCGCGCGGCCGCTGGCGATCGCGCGCCGGCCGGCTATAGTTCGTCCGGTCGTCTCCTGAACGAAGCGTCGCGGCAACGAAATGTGGCTGGTCTGGATCGGGGTCGCCTTCCTAGCCTTGCGCTGGTTCCAGATCGGCTGGTTCGCGAGCCTGTCCTGGTGGTGGGTGGCGCTTCCGTTCGGGCTCGCCCTCGTGTGGTTCGAGGTGATCGAGCCGCGTACCGGACTTGACCGCAAGCGCGCTTTCGACGAGATGGAAAAGAACAAGCAGTCGCGCATCAAGCGCGCGCTGGAGCGCGACATCAACGCGATGCGAGGCAGGCGCCGCTGAGGCGGGGGGCCGCGGAGCCGCCCAGCCCCGGCGTCTCGCACGGACGATCCGAACTGCCGTCCCTTCGGGCCGCATTTCGCGGGTTGGCCGCAGCCAGGTCCTGGGAATAATCCTCGTCAAGGCCATGCTTTTCCGGGCGCTCCGCGCCGGCTTGGCCTTGCCCCGCGGGGGCCCGGGGGCTGCGACGATTTCCAGGACGCTGAGATGAAGATCAACCTTCCGGTGACGCAGCGCGAGTTCGACTGGTCCGGCGATCGCGTGATCGTGTCGACGACCGACCTGAAGAGCCGCATCACCTACGTGAACGACACGTTCACGGAGATAAGCGGCTTCTCGCGCGAGGAGTTGCTCGGTCAGGACCACAATATGGTGCGGCACCCGGACGTGCCGCCGGAGGCCTTCCGCGACCTGTATCGGACCATCGGGCGCGGCCGGCCATGGACGGGCATCGTGAAGAACCGGCGCAAGAGCGGGGACCACTACTGGGTCGTCGCCAACGTCACCCCGATCCTGCGCCAGGGCAAGCCGGTGGGCTATCTGTCGGTGCGCGCCAAGCCCACGCGCGCCCAGATCGCGGCCGCCGAAGGCCTGTACGCGCTGCTCAACGCCGAGGCACGTGCCGGAAAGCGCAAGACGGCGCTCGAAGCGGGGTTCGTGGTTCGGCACACGCTTGCCGGCCGGCTGCGGCAGTGGCTGCAGCTGGGGACGGTCGGGCAGATCGTGCTTGCCTTCTCGGCTTTGCTCGGCGCCGTGCTGGCCGCCGGCCTTGCGACCGGCGCCGGCGTCACCGACGCGCTGATACCGGCCGCGGCGGGCCTCATTGTCGCCGTTCCGGCCGTGTTCTGGCTGAGGCACCGCGTGACGCAGCCGCTGCGGGAACTCGCTCACAGCGCCAATCGGATGGCGGCGGCCGACCTGACCGTGCGCGTGCAGTCGGACGACCGCGGCGAGATCGGCCAGCTGGCGCGCGCCCTGAACCAGCTCAGCGTCAACCTGAGCGCGCTTGCCGGGGACGTTTCCGACGGCGTGACGGGTGTCGACCGCACCGCGCACGAAGTGGCGCGCGGCGGGGTCGATCTGTCGGCGCGCACCGAGACCCAGGCCTCGAGCCTGCAGCAGGCGGCCGCCGCGATCGAGCAGCTCTCGGGCGCCGTCAAGAACAACACCGACACCGCGCGGCGCGTCAACGAAGTGGCGTCCCAGGCGCGCGAGATCGCGCGCGCGGGCGGCACGGCGGTCGAGCGCGTGGTCGAGACCATGCACGCGATCAACGGCGCTTCGGGCCGGATGTCGGAGATCATCCAGGTCATCGAAGGCATCGCGTTCCAGACCAACATCCTGGCGCTGAACGCGGCGGTCGAAGCGGCCCGCGCCGGCGAGCAGGGGCGCGGTTTCGCCGTGGTCGCCGCCGAAGTCCGGACGCTGGCGCACCGCTCGTCGCAGGCGGCCAAGGAAATCAAGAACCTGATCGAGAACTCGGCCGGCATCGTCGCCGGCGGAGAAGGCGTCGTGGCCGAAGCCGGGCGGACGATCGGGCAGGTGGTGGAAAACGTGCGCAGGGTGGCCGAGATGATCGACGAGATCACGCACGCTTCGGTCGAGCAGGCCCAGGGCCTCGCGCAGATCAACAGCGCCGTGATGCAGCTCGACGGCGTCACGCAGCAGAACGCTTCGCTTGCGGAGGACTCCGCGGTCGCGGCCAAGGCCCTGATGGGCGAGGCCGACGGCCTGCGCAGCGCGGTCGCGATGTTCCGGCTCGCCGACTGAGACGCGCCGCGGCCGCGGCCGACCGCCCGGCTGCTATATTGGGAACCCGCGTTCGAGACGGTGGCATGCGACGGAGGATGGGAACCTTGAACTGGCGGCGCTGCGGTCTATTCGTCCTGGCTCTCGGCGCGGGCGGCGCCGCGTTCGCCCAGCAGGGCTCGGTCACGATCACGTCGCCCGCCGACGGCGCCCAGCTCGATGCCAAGGCATCCAACAAGGTCGACTACGAAGTCGTGCCCGGCGGCAAGGGCGATCACATCCACTTCTACGTCGACGGCGAGGAAACCGGCATCATCCGCAGCCTGAAGGGCAGCTACACGGTCAAGCATCTGACCGCGGGCGACCACGCGCTCTGCATCAAGGTCGTCGACCACGGCCACATGCCGACCGGCGTCGAGAAGTGCATCCACGTCAAGGTGAGGTAGCGTCGGTGTGATCGTCGACGCGCAGGACTTCGCCTACGCGCTGACCCAGGTCGTTCACAACCTCGGCGCCGTCGCCGCGGCCGGCAGCGCTGTGTTCGCGCGCTGGCCCGAGCGCGGCCGCGAGCGCCCGACGCTGCGCCGCCTGGCCTGGTGCGCGCTGGGCGGCTGGGCGGCGCAGGCCGCGAGCGGCGCCGCGTTCGGCACGATCAGCTATGCCAGCTACGGCCGGCTGCCGGACATCCACGGCATCGCGATCGCGGCGCTGCTGCTCAAGATGGCCTGCGCGGCCTGCGGTTTCGTGCTGTCGGCGATCTACCTTGCGCGCGAATCGCGGTGGGACGAGTCCCGCATCCGGAGCGCCTGGACCGGCCTGATCGCGCTCGCGGCAACCGCGCTCGCCGCGGCGGCGTTCCTGCGCTGGTTTTCCTGATTTTCCGGCGTGCCAGCGCGCCGACCCCGGGTCAAGTCCGGGGATGACGCCTGCTACGGAGGGCGCTGATCAGCATCGTCATGGCCGGGCTTGTCCCGGCCATCCACGTCGACGTGAGGCGAAGCGCCGCGTTATGCACCGACGTGGATCCCCGGGACAAGCCCCGGGGATGACGCCTGCTGTACCCAAGCCACTGGCCGTTGATTTGAATCAAGGCCCGCCTCGATCCTCCGGCGTCCAATCTGCCGGGCGATGAACACGACTTCGGAATCGTTTCCGGCGCTTTCTCCGGCGATCGCGTTCGGCCTGCGCGGCCTGCCGCTGGCGCCGCTGGAGATGGCCGCCAACCTCGTTGCGCGCTCGCTCGCCCGCCGTCACCCGTCGCTCTTCGTGCGGCTGGGAGAGCACGCCGGGCGGCGCTTCCTGATCGAGCCCACCGATCTGCCGCTGGTCGCGTTGATGGTGCCCGACACCGCGCACGCGCTCCTGCGCCTGGCGCGCTCGCGCGCGGGCCTGCGCTTCGATGCCCGGATCACGGGCCGGCTTTCGGCGCTGCTCGGCCTGCTCAACGGCGACTTCGACGGCGACGCGCTGTTCTTCTCGCGCGACATCGCGGTCGAGGGCGACATTTCGGCGGTGCTCGCCTTGCGCAATGCGCTCGACGACGCCCGCATCGATGTGCTGGCCGAGATCGCCGCCGTGTTCGGTCCGTTTTCGACCCCGGCCGAGCGGCTGGCGCGGCGTGCGGCGCCGCTGTTCGAGCGCGCGACCGGCATCGCCCTCGTCCGGCCCGCGGGGGCGCCGCGATGACCCGTCGCCGCGCGCTCGAGCTCGTCTGTCCGGCAGGCACGCCCGCCGCGTTCGCGACCGCCGTCGACGCCGGCGCGCACGCCGTGTACTGCGGCTTCAACGACGAAACCAACGCCCGCAACTTTCCGGGCCTGAACTTCAGCCGTCCCGAGCTGGGGGCCGCGATCGACCTCGCGCACCGCCACGGCGTGAAGGTGCTGGTCGCGATCAACACGTTTCCGCGAGCCGGCGAGCCGCGGGCCTGGCACGCCGCGATCGACGATGCGGCCGCGATGGGCGCCGACGCCGCAATCGTCGCCGACATCGGCCTGCTCGACTACGCCGCGACCCGCCATCCGAAGCTGCGCCTGCACCTGTCCGTGCAGGCGGCGGCCGCGAACGCCGACTCGATCGGCTTCTACACGGAGCGCTTCAACGTCAGGCGCGTCGTGCTGCCGCGCGTGCTGACGGTGGCCGAGATCGCCGCGATCCAGCGCGAGATCCGCTGCGAGACCGAGGTGTTCGTGTTCGGGGGGCTTTGCGTGATGGCGGAAGGCCGCTGCTCGCTTTCGTCTTACGCCACGGGACGTTCGCCCAACATGAACGGCGTGTGCTCGCCCGCCTCGCACGTGGAATATCGCGAGCAGGGCGACGAGCTCGTCTCGCGGCTGGGCGGCTTCACGATCAACCGCGCCGGGCGCGGCGAGCCGCTCGCCTATCCGACGCTGTGCAAGGGCCGTTTCGTCGCCGGCGGCGCTGCGAGCTACCTGTTCGAGGATCCGGCGAGCCTGGACGCGAGCACGCAGATCGCGGCGCTGGCCGAGGCCGGCGTCACCGCGCTGAAGATCGAGGGGCGCCAGCGCAGCCGCAGCTACACCGAGGCGGTCGTGCGCGCGTTCCGCGAAGCGGTCGACCGGCATGCGCGCGGCGAGGCGATCCCCGCCGGGCTGCTGACGGCATTGACCGAAGGGCAGAGCACCACCACCGGCGCATACCGGAAGGCGTGGCGATGACGGCTGCCGCGGCCCCGCCGCTTCGGAACCGCGCGCCGGGCCTGACGCTCGGCCCCATCCTCTTCAACTGGCCGGCGGCGCGCTGGCGCGACTTCTACGCCCGCATCGCCGACGAGGCGCCGTTCGACCGCGTCGCCGTGGGCGAGGTCGTCTGCTCGAAGCGAATGCCCTTCCTGGTCGACGAGTTCGCGCCCGCGGTCGAGCGCCTGCAGCGCGCCGGCAAGACCGTGTGGCTGTCGAGCCTGGCGCTGCCGACGCTGGCGCGGGAGCGCGCGCTCTTGCAGGAACTGATGGCGATCCCGGGCGTGCTGATCGAGGCCAACGACGTCTCGGTCCTGGCGAGGCTGGCGGGCCGGCCGCACGCGATCGGGCCGCTCGTCAACGTGTACAACGAGGGCACGCTGGCGTGCCTGGCGCGGCTCGGTGCCGTCCACGTGTGCCTGCCGCCCGAGCTGCCACGCACGGCCGCCGCGCGGCTGGCGGTTGCGGGCGGTCCGGAGGTCGCGGTCGAAGTGTGGGCCTTCGGGCGCGCGCCGCTGGCGATCTCCGCGCGCTGCTACCACGCGCGCCTGCTCGGCCTTTCCAAGGACACCTGCCAGATGGTGTGCGGCCGCGATGCCGACGGCCTGGCGGTCGACACGCTCGACGGGCAGAAGTTCGTCGCGATCAACGGCGTGCAGACGCTCAGCCACGCGTGCGTGAACCTCGCTGCGGAAGTCGGGCCGCTCGCGGGCGACGGCGTGGCGTCGTTCCGGCTGTCGCCGCACGACATCGACATGGTCGCGGTGGCGGCGCTGTTTCGCGACGTGCTCGATCGCCGGATCGAAGGGCGGCAGGCTGCGGCTCACCTCGAGCGCCTGGCGCCTTTCGCCGCGGCGTGCAACGGCTTCCTGTACGGCGAGCCGGGGTGCAAGCGCGTCGGCGAGGCCGTGCGGGCGAACTGACCACTCACGCTCACCCTCACCCCCAGCCCCTCTCCCGCAAGCGGGAGAGGGGAGCTTCAACGACCTCCCCTCGCCCGCTTGCGGGAGAGCCTGCTGCCGCTTCGGCGGCGGCACACGGACCATGAACCGCGTGCCAGCAAGAATGACGCCCGTGAATGCCGCGGGGG
>CAZEIW010000146.1:0-3403 GCA_964512305.1 uncultured Burkholderiaceae bacterium
CCATGAACCGAGTGGCAGCAAGAATGACGCCCGTGAATGCCGCGGGGGGTGCTCGAGGGGGGGCGCAGCCACCCCTCGAAGCCGATCCTCCCGCTTTTCGGTTCCGAAGCTGCCGGCGCCAAACGTCCTGCTCCGCCGCCCGTCGGAGCTACGGTTCATGGAAAGGGGCAGGGGTGAGGGACAGGAATGCAGCGGCACTAACTCTGGACCAGCTGCCGGTGACGCTGGATGCTCATCAGCATCCCGCACGCCATGCCGATCGTCACCAGCGACGTGCCGCCGTAGCTGATCAGCGGCAGCGGCACGCCGACCACGGGCAGAATCCCGCTCACCATCGCCATGTTCACGAACGCGTAGGTGAACACGATCATCGCGATCGAGGCGGCGAGCAGGCGCGAGAAGGAGGTCGCGGCATGATCGGCGATCGCCAGCGCGCGCGCGATCAGCACGAAGAACAGGATCAGCAGCACGAGATTGCCGATCAGGCCGAACTCCTCCGAATACACGGCGAAGATGAAATCGGTGGTGCGCTCCGGGATGAACTCGAGGTGGGTCTGCGTGCCCTGCATCCAGCCCTTGCCGAACACGCCGCCGGAGCCGATCGCGATCATCGACTGCAGCGTGTGGAATCCCTTGCCGAGGGGGTCGGACATCGGGTCGAACAGCGTCAGGATCCGGCTGCGCTGGTAGTCGTGCATCAGGGTCCAGGCGACCGGCAGCAGCGCCAGGAATGCCGCGACCAGGGTCGCCAGCCACTTCCACGGCAGGCCCGCGAAGAAGATCACGAAGAATCCCGCGGCCAGCACCAGCACCGCCGTGCCGAGGTCGGGCTGGCGCGCGATCAGCGCCACCGGCGCGAGCAGCAGCAGGCCGGCGGCCAGGAAGTCGACCGCGCGCACGCCGCCCGCGCGGCGATCGAAATACCAGGCGAGCATCAGCGGCACGCCGAGCTTCATGATCTCCGCCGGCTGGATCCGCGTGAAGCCGAGATCGAGCCAGCGCTGCGCGCCGTTGACCGAAACCCCGGCCGCCAGCACCGCCAGCAGCAGCACCATCCCCACCGCGTAGGTCGGCACGGCGAGCCTCTTGAGCACCTGCGGCGACACGCTCGCGCAGATCACGAGCACCACCCCGGCGACGATGAAGTTGCGGGCCTGATCGCCGAAGCGCCCCGGGTTGTCGGACGCGGCCGAGTACAGCGTGATCAGTCCGATCATCGCCAGCGCGCCCGCCAGCGACAGCAGCGCGGGATCGAGCACGGAGGCCCGGCGCAGCAGCCAGGCGCGCATGCCGGCGATCGAGGAATCCTTCATCTTCAGTCTCCCTCTACCGCGCGACCCGGGCCGGTGGCGGGGTCGCCGCGGCGGCGAACGCCGCTTTCGGCGAGTCCGCGTCGTGCCCGGCTTCGATGGGTGGAGGCGGCTCGTCGCTGCGCGTCGGCGCCGGCCCGTTGGGGACCTTGCCCAGCAGGTAGTAGTCCATCACCTGGCGCGCGATCGGAGCCGCCGCGAGCGCGCCCCAGCCGCCGTTCTCGACCAGCAGCGCGAGCGCGATGCGCGGCGTCGCGCCGGGTTCCGCCGGCGCGAAGGCGATGAACAGCGAGTGGTCGCGGTGGCGTTCGTCGATGCGGCGCGCATCGTACTTCTCGTTCTGTCCGATCCCTACCACCTGCGCGGTGCCCGTCTTGCCGGCGGTCTGGTAGGGCGCGCCGACGAAGGCGGCATAGGCGGTGCCGGTGCGGTCGGTTGTGACGCCGACCATCGCCGCCCGCACGAAGTCGACGTTGGCATCCTTGAGCGGGATCCGGTAGCTCTCGCTCGGCACGGTCGGCGTCCGCGTGCCGGTGCGCGGATCCTCGATCGCCTTGACGATGTGCGGCTTCATCACGACGCCGCGGTTGGCGAGCGTCGCGGTCGCGTGCGCGAGCTGCAGCAGCGTGAAGGCGTTCTTGCCCTGGCCGATGCCGATCGAGATCGTCTCGCCGCCGTACCACTTCTGGTGGTAGCGCCGCTCGTTCCATTCGGTCGACGGCAGCACGCCGGAGACCTCGCCCTCGAGATCGATGCCGGTGATCTGGCCGAAGCCGAACGGCTGCATGAAGTCGTGGATCGCGTCGACGCCGAGGTCGTTGGCGAGCGCGTAGTAGTACACGTCGCTCGAGATCACGATCGAGCGATGCAGGTCGACCGCGCCGTGGCCTCCGGGCGGCCCGCTCTCGCGGAACAGGTGGCCGCCGTAGGAGTAGTAGCCCGGGTCGAGCGTCACGCTGTCGAAGCGGCGCTTGCCGAGCTCGAGCGCCGCCAGCGCGAGGAACGGCTTGTAGGTCGAGCCGATCGGATAGGTGCCGCGCAGCGCGCGGTTGAGCAGCGGCTTGTCGATCGAGGCGTTCAGCGCGTCCCAATTGCCGGGATCGATGCCGTCGACGAACAGGTTCGGGTCGAAGGTCGGCTTGGACACGAACGCCAGCACGTCGCCCGTCGCGGGCTCGATCGCGATCAGCGCGCCGCGGCGGTCGCCGAAGGCCTGCTCGACGATCTGCTGCAGCTTGATGTCGACCGACAGGATCAGGTTGTCGCCGGGCGCCGACGGCGTGCGCGCGAGCGTGCGCATCGGGTGGCCGCCGGCGGTGATCTCCACCTGCTCGAAGCCGGTCGTGCCGTGCAGGGGCTCCTCGTAGCTCGACTCGACGCCGATCTTGCCGATGTACTCGGTGCCGTTGTAGTCGTCCGGATCGGAGAAGCGGTCGATCCGCTCCTGGTCCTTCGTGCTGATGCGGCCGATGTAGCCGAGCAGGTGCGAGGCCGTCTCGCCCAGCGGGTACTGGCGGAACAGGCGCGCCCTCAGCTCGACCCCGGGGAAGCGGTAGCGCAGCGCCACGAAGCGCGCGACCTCCTGGTCGGTCAGCCGGGTGCGGATCGGCACGGAATCGAGGCGCTTGTAGTCGTCGAGCAGCTTGTGGAAGCGCCGCCGGTCGCGCGTCTCGATGTCGATCACCTTGGCCAGCTCGTCGATCGTCGCGTCCATGTCAGCGACCTTGCCGGGCAGGATCTCGAGCGTGTAGGCGGAATAGTTCTTCGCGATGATCGTGCCGTTTCGGTCCTTGATCAGCCCGCGGTTGGCGGTGACCGGCACCAGCGCGATCCGGTTCTGCTCGGCCCGGGCGAAGAAATCGTCGTGCCGTATCACCTGCAGCCAGACGAAGCGGCCGAACAGCAGCAGGAAGCCCCCCAGCACGATGGCCGAGGCGACCAGCAGTCGCGTGCGGAAGTAGAAGACCTCGCGTTCGGGATTGCGCAGCGGTTTCATCGGTAGTGCGCGGGATCGCGGCCGGTCCGCGACGCTCGCGCGACGCGGGCGGCCCGCCGCGACTCACGCGGTTGCGGCCGCCGCCGCAGACTGCGGT
>CAZEIW010000147.1:0-20296 GCA_964512305.1 uncultured Burkholderiaceae bacterium
AAGGATCCCCGCGACGGTCCACGGCTGCTACAGGGGACGCCAATAGCATCGTCATGGCCGGGCTTGTCCCGGGGGTCGGTGCGAACTGGAAATGCTTCGTCTTGCGCCGACGTGGATCCCCGGGACTGCGCCCGGGGATGACGCCTGCTACGGACGACGCCCGCTATGGACGACGCCTGCTACGGATGACGCCTGCTACGGACGACGCCCGCTACGGATGACGCCCGCTACGGACGACGCCCGCATGCCGTGAACGCCCGAACGACCTCGGAGACCAGTTCGCCTCAGTGCTTCCCGGCGTCGCCGATCGGGGGCTCACCCGCCCCTCGCGCTTCGTCACCGCCTTCGCCTCCATGGTGCCGGCGCATGTGCCGGCCCGGGTGGAACACGAAGCGCGACAGCTCGAGCAGCGCCTGCTGGTAGACGCTGCGCTTGAAGTCGATCACGGCGTCCAGCGGTACCCAGAACTCGTGCCAGCGCCAGGCGTCGAACTCGGGCTTCTCGCTGCGCCGCAGGCAGACGTCGCAGTCGCGCCCGAGCAGGCGCAGCAGGAACCAGATCTGTTTCTGGCCCCGATAGTTGCCCCGCAGATCGCGCCGGATCCACTGCTCGGGCACCTCGTAACGCAGCCACTCGCGCGTGCGGCCGATGATCCTGACGTGCTCCGTGCGCAGGCCGACCTCCTCGTACAGCTCCCGGTACATCGCCTGCTCGGGACTCTCGCCATGCTTGATCCCGCCCTGCGGGAACTGCCACGAATGCTGCCTGACCCGCTTGCCCCAGAACACCTCGTTACGGTCGTTGAGCAGGATGATGCCGACATTCGGGCGATAGCCGTCTTTGTCCAGCATGCCAACACCTGAAGCTATATCATCTCCGCCCGATTATATGGCCCGTCCGTCGCGGCCGAAACCGGGAATAGTGGGCCATGCGAGCTTCTGCATTCTTCATCTCGACCCAGAAAGAGGCCCCCGCCGACGCGGAGATCGCCAGCCAGCAGCTGATGCTGCGCGCCGGCATGATCCGCAAGCTCGCAGCGGGAATCTACACCTACATGCCGCTGGGACTGCGCTCGATCAAGCGCATCGAGGCCATCGTGCGCGAGGAGATGGATCGCGCTGGCGCGATCGAGCTGCTGATGCCGGTCGTGCAGCCCTCCGAGCTGTGGGTCGAATCGGGCCGGTGGGAGAAGTACGGTCCCGAATTGCTGCGGCTGAAGGACCGGCACGGGCGCGATTTCCTGCTGCAGCCGACCTCCGAGGAGGTGATCACCGATATCGCGCGCCAGGAGATCCGCAGCTACCGCCAGCTGCCGGTCAATTTCTATCACATCCAGACCAAGTTCCGGGACGAGCGCCGTCCGCGCTTCGGCGTGATGCGCAGCCGCGAGTTCACGATGAAGGACGCCTACTCCTTCGATCGAGACGCCGACGCGGCGCATCGCAGCTACCAGGTGATGTACGACGCCTACGTGCGCATATTCGGCAGGATGGGACTGCGGTTCCGCGCCGTCGCCGCCGATACGGGCGCGATCGGAGGGTCGCGTTCGCACGAGTTCCAGGTCATCGCCGACAGCGGCGAGGACCAGATCGCCTACTGTCCCGACAGCGACTACGCGGCCAACGTCGAGCTGGCGGAGGCGCTGCCGCTGATCGAGCGCCGCGAGGCGCCGGCGCAGCCGCTCGCGAAGACGCCGACGCCGGGATGCGCGAAGTGCGTCGACGTCGCGGCGCTGCTCGGGCTTCCGTTGCAGCGCACCGTGAAGTCGATCGTGATCGCGGCCGACCGCGAGGACGGGCACGCCGAAGGCGCCATCGCGACCGAGATCTGGCTGCTTCTGCTGCGCGGCGACCACGAACTGAACGAGGTGAAGGTCGGCAAGCTGGCCGGCCTCGAATCGGGCTGGCGGCTGGCGACCGAGGGCGAGATCGTGGAGCACTTCGGCTCGGTGCCCGGCTATCTGGGGCCGATCGCCACGCGCAAGCCGGTGCGGGTGGTCGCCGACCGCACGGTGGACCACATGAGCGATTTCGTGTGCGGCGCCAACGAAGAGGGCTACCACTACACCGGGGTCAATTGGGGCCGCGACCTGCCGCCGCCCGATCGCGTGGCCGACATCCGCAGCGTCGTGGCGGGCGACCCGTCGCCCGACGGCAAGGGCAGGCTCGCGATCCAGCGCGGCATCGAGGTCGGGCACGTGTTCTTTCTCGGCACCCGGTACTCGAAGGCGCTCGGCGCGACCTATCTCGACGAATCCGGGCAGCCGCGCGTGATCGAGATGGGTTGCTACGGGATCGGCGTGACCCGGATCATGGGCGCCGCGATCGAGCAGAACCACGACGCGCGCGGCATCATCTGGCCCGAGCCGATCGCGCCGTTCACGGTGGCGATCTGCCCGGTCAACTACAGGCAGTCCGAAGCGGTGCGTGCGGCGGCCGACCGGCTGCACGACGAGCTGGCGGCGGCGGGCGTCGATGTGCTGCTCGACGACCGCGGGGAGCGCCCCGGCGCGATGTTCGCCGACATCGAGCTGATCGGCATCCCGCACCGGGTGACGGTCGGCGACAGGGGCCTCAAGCAGGGCCAGTTGGAATACGTGCCGCGGCGCACGCTCGAGCCGGCGATGATCGGGGTCGCCGATGCGCGATCGTTCATTCTCGAGCGCCTTGGGCGGCCGGCAGCGGGATAGTCAGCGCGACACCCGGCGGCGCCTGCTGGCGGCGCTGGGCGCGCTCCCTTTCGCGGGCCTGCCGCGAAAGGCCCGCGCCGGCGCGCAGGAGTACGAGCCGCTCGCCGACTCGGTGCGCACCGCGCTGGCGGCGCGAATCGCCGACACGGCGCCACCGGTGCGCCGGTTCGACCGCATGGAGGACCGGGTACGGTTCGTCGACTGGCTGTCGGAGATGTCCGAGCGGCTGAGGGCGCGGCGGTCGCTCGAGTACAGGGTCCGCGTCGACCTTCTTCGCACGCTCGATTACGAGTGCACGCGCGCGGGCCTCGACCGCCAGATGGTGCTGGGCCTGATCCAGGTCGAGAGCAATTTCCGCAAGTACGCGATCTCGCTCGCGGGCGCGCGCGGCTACATGCAGGTGATGCCCTTCTGGACGCGTGTGATCGGCGACGGCGACGAACACAAGCTGTTCGAGATGCGCACCAACCTGCGCTACGGCTGCGTGATCCTGCGCCACTACCTCGATCGCGAAGGGGGCGACCTGTTCCGCGCTCTCGGCCGCTACAACGGCAGCGTGGGCCTGCCCGAGTACCCGAATGCCGTGCTCGCGGCCTGGAAGCGCGACTGGCGGTACGAACCGGCCGACGCCGACCGGCGCGCGCCGCTCGACCGCCCGGTCCCGAAGTAAGTCTCAGTCAGTCTTGCGCGAAGCCGCGCGCGCCCGCGAGCGGTGAGAACACCCGCGGCGAATGCGAATCACTCACGGCCAGCCACGCCGATGATGCGTTGGCGATCCGGCAACGGCCAGGTGCCGTCATCCCGACCGCCTTGACGCTCATCAATAGTATGAGCCGGGCCTCATCTGACACTCCCCAAGGGTTTTTTCCAACTCAGCGTGGGAGAGCACGTGATGAAGAGGAAGTACGGTTCGGCTTTGTGGGCGGTCGGGTTCGGCGTGGCAGCGGCATTTCCGCTCGCTGCGGTCGCGCAGGACACAGGATGGGCGGTTCGGGCGGGGCTGACGCGTCTCGAGCCGGCGAACAAGTCCGACGCCATTCCGGCGCTGGGCGTCCCGGCGGACGCGATTCACGTCAGCGCCAAGACGATCCCCGAGATCGATGTGCTGTACAGCTTCACGAAGAACTGGGTCGGCGAGCTGGTGCTGACCTATCCGCAGAAGCACACCGTGACCTTGAGCGGGACCGACATCGGCACTTTCAAGGAGCTGCCGCCGACCCTGCTCGCGCAGTACCACTTCATGCCGGGGACCACGTTCGATCCGTATGTCGGCGCGGGCCTCAACCTGACGCTGATCTCGAGCGTCGACCTGAAGGTGCCCGGCGTCGGTTCGCTCGACCTGAGCAAATCGAGCGTGGGCTACGCGCTGCAGCTGGGCGCGGATTTCAACGTCGACAAGCAGTGGTTCGTCAACGTCGATGCCAAGTACGTGACCATCGGGGCTGACGTGAAGGCGGGCGGCGCGACGGTGTCCAAGGTCAAGGTCGACCCGTTCCTGTACTCGATCGGGGCGGGCTGGCGCTTCTGACCGGCCGGGCGGATCCCGGTCGGGCACGACGGCCGCCTGCGGGCGGCCGTTTTTTTCAGTGCCGGCGCCCCGGGCTCCCCTTCAGCGCCCCGCTCACCGAGCCCATCGCGCGCATCATCTTCGCCAGGCCGCCCTTGCGCATCTGCTTCATCATCGCCTGCATCTGCTCGAACTGCGCCATCAGCCGGTTGACCTCCTGGACCTGAACGCCGGCGCCGCCGGCGATGCGGCGCTTGCGCGAAGCCTTGATCAGCTCCGGCCGGGTGCGCTCCTGCGGCGTCATCGAGTTGATGATGCCCTCGATGCGGCGGATCTGGCGCTCGGCGTCGCGCGGATCGACCTTGCCGGCCGCCTGGGACAGCTGCGCCGGCAGCTTGTCGAGCAGGCCGCCGAGGCCCCCCATCCGCCGCATCTGACCGACCTGGTCGCGGAAGTCGTTGAAATCGAAGCGCCCGCCGGCCTGGACGCGGCGGGCGAATTTCTCGGCCGCGCCCATGTCGATCGACTTCTTGACGTCCTCGACCAGCGCGACGATGTCGCCCATGCCCAGCACGCGCCCCGCCATCCGCTCCGGGTCGAAGCGCTCGAGACCGGTGAGCTTCTCCGCCACCCCGGCGAACTTGATCGGCTTGCCGGTCACGTGCGACACCGACAGCGCGGCCCCGCCGCGCGCGTCGCCGTCGAGCTTGGTCAGCACGATGCCGGTCAGCGGCAGCCGCGCGGCGAACGCCGCCGCGGTGTTGACCGCGTCCTGGCCGAGCATCGAATCGACCACGAGCAGGGTCTCGATCGGCGCCACCGCAGCGTGCAACTGGGCGATCTCGGCCATCATCGCCTCGTCGACCGTCGTGCGGCCGGCACTGTCGATCAGCACCACGTCGGCGAAATGCCGCCGCGCGTGCGCCAGCGCCGCGCGCGCGATCTCGACCGGCTGCGCATCGGCGGGGGTCGGGAAGAACTCGGCGCCGGCTTGCTGCGTGACGGCTTCCAGCTGCGCGATCGCCGCCGGCCGGTAGACGTCGGTCGACACCGCGAGCACCTTCTTGCGCTTTTCCTCGATCAGCCACTTGGCGAGCTTGGCGGTGGTGGTCGTCTTGCCCGAGCCCTGCAGTCCCGCCAGCAGCACAACGGCCGGCGGCTGGGTTGCCAGGTTCAGGTCACGGTCCTTGAGCGGGAGGTCGCCCCCCATCAGCCGCGTCAGCTCCTGCTGCACCACCCCGACCAGCGCCTGCCCCGGCGTGAGGCTGCCGGCGACTTCCTGGCCGAGCGCGCGCTCGCGCACCCGGTTGATGAAATCGCGCACCACCGGCAGCGCGACGTCGGCCTCGAGCAGTGCCAGCCGCACCTCGCGCAGCATTTCCTGGGTGTTGGCCTCGGTCAGGCGCGCCTGGCCACGCATCTGCTTGACGATGCGCGCAAACCGGTCAGTCAGCTGGTCCAGCATGAGTCTCGGGGCCCGCGGGGCGGCGTGGTATATAAATGCGCCATGCAATCCGATGCATTCTACGGGTTCGCCAATCTGGCGGTCTCGGTGGCCTACCTGGCGATCGCGCTGCGCACCTGGCAGGCGCTGCACGCCCCTGGGGGCCGCGCGAGCCCGCCGGCGTTCGCGGTCTGGCTGCTGCCGCTGGCCGCCGCGGGGCACGCCGCGCTGCTCGCCGACGAGATGTTCGGCCAGGGCGGGCTGCGCTTCGGATTCGCGCATGCGCTGTCCGCGATGTTCCTGGCCACCTGCGTGCTGCTCTGGATCGAGGGCTTCTTCGTCGCGCTCGGAAGCCTCTACGCGCTGGTCACGCCGATGGCGGCGGTCGCCGTCGTCCTGCCGGCGCTGTTCCACGGCGCCACCCTGGCAGCCGAGGAGAGCTCGCCGGCGCTGCGGATTCACCTGACCGTGGCGATGCTGGCCTACAGCCTGTTCACCATCGCCGCGCTGCATGCCCTGCTGATGATCTCGATCGACCGCTACCTGCACCAGCCGGTCACCGATTCGTCGGGGATAATGGGGCGGGTATTCGCGCAGATGCCGTCGCTGCTGGCGCTGGAGTCGCTGCTGTTCCGGCAGATCGCGGTCGGGTTCGTGCTGCTGACCGCGACGCTGGTCAGCGGCAGCGTGTTCTCCAAGGAGCTGTTCGGCCGTCCGCTGCGGTTCGACCACAAGACCGTGTGGGCGATCGCCTCGTGGCTGGTGTTCGGGTCGCTGCTGGGTGGGCGCTACTGGTTCGGATGGCGCGGGCGGATCGCGCTGCGCTGGACCCTGGCCGGCTTCGTGATGCTGCTGCTGGCGTACGTTGGAAGCCGGTTCGTGTTCGAGGTGATCCTGCGCAGGATCTGGATCTGATGGGCCGCTTGCTGTTCTGGCTGCTGCTGGGCGTGGTCGTCTATGCGGTGCTGAGGGCCTGGGGCCGGGCCGGCACCCGCGCCGCCCCGGGCCCGCCGCCCGCGCGCTCGGAAGACATGGTGCGCTGCCAGGTCTGCGGCCTGAACGTGCCGAAATCCGATGCGGTCGTGGCGGGATCGGCCTGGTACTGCAGCGAGGAGCACCGCCGCATCGGGGCGCCCAAGTGAGTCCGATAGTCCCACCGACCTCATGAACTCACCGACCGCGGCGCCCGCGGAACGATCGGCCGCACTCGAGCCATGAACGGGCCGGGCAACACCGCCAAGATCGTCGTCGACCCGGCCTGGCCGACCCTGCAGACCTTCGCGCTCGCGCGCATCCTGGTCGCCACCGCGCTTCTGCTGTCCGCACTGGTGTTCGGCGCGCCGACAGTCGGGCATGCCACGGGTGCCGATCCGGCGCAGGCGTTGATCGGCCTGATGGCCTACTTCGCGAGCGCGGCCGCGATGGCGGCCGCGGCGGTCTACGTCCACCGCCGGTTCCTGGTCCAGCTGGCGGGCCAGCTGCTGCTCGACCTTTCGGTGATCACGACGCTGGTCGCGCTCGGCGGCGGCATGCGCAGCGGCTTCGTGATCCTGTACCTGCTGCCCCTGGCGGGGGCGGCGTTGATGCTGCCGACCAGCGCCGCGTTCTTCACGTGCTCGATCGCCGTGCTGTCGCTGCTGACCGACGCCTTCCTGCGCAGCCTGAGCGAGGAGCACACGGAAACCCAGCTGTTCCAGGCCGGCGTGTACGGCGCTGCCTTGTTCGGGATCACCGGTCTGCTGCGGCTGCTGTCGGCGCGGCTGGCCAAGCAGGAGCAACTGGCGCGGGCGCGCGGCCTCGACCTGCAGAGCCAGCTCGAGATCAACCGGCTGGTGATTTCCCAGATGGAGCAGGGTGTGGTCGTGGTCGATGCGACCACGCGCGTGCGCGCCAACAACCTGGCGGCCCGGGTTCTGCTGGGCCTGCACCGGGATGCGCAGCTGACTGGCCGCCGTCTGGTCGACCTGTCGACGCTGCGCCCGCTGGCCGAGGGCTTCCTTCGCTGGCAGCAGTCCGATTCGGGGCGGACCGGCTGGTCCGACAGCCTCATCCAGGCGGTCGAGCAGCAGGCCGCGTCCCCGCCGTTGACGGTGCGCGAGCGCCAGCTGCGCGCCCGCTTCGCCCGTCCCCCGTCGCCGCAGTCCGGCGAGTTCGTGATCTTCCTCGAGGACGTGCAGGCGCTCGAAGAGCGCGCGCAGCATCTGAAGCTGGCGGCGATGGGCCGCCTGACGGCGTCGATCGCGCACGAGATCCGCAACCCGCTGGCGGCGATCAGTCACGCGGGCCAGCTGCTGGCCGAAGACGTTCGCGATCCGGTGCAGGTGCGGCTGACCTCGATCCTGCGCGAGAACACGCTGCGGCTGAACCGGCTGGTCGAGGACGTGCTGCGCGTGGCGCGGCGCGAGGCGCCGCTGTCCGACGAATTCGACCTGGCCCAATTCGTCTCCGCCTGGCTCGAGGAGTTCACGCGCGACCGGGCGGTGGGCGCACGCGTGATCGAGGCGCATCTGGTCCCCGGGCAGCGGGTGAAGTTCGAGCAGAACCACCTGCGGCAGGTGCTGTTCAATCTCGTCGACAACGCGCTGCGCTATTGCAGCGGCGGGCCGGGCAGCATCGAGATCCGGGTCGAGGACGAGGTCGAAGGCGACGGCCGCGTCCGCCTCTGGGTTGTCGACGACGGGCCAGGCATCGCCCCGGAGGACCGCGGCGCCGTGTTCGAGCCGTTCTTCACCACGCACCTGCGCGGCACCGGCCTGGGCCTGTACCTCGCCCGCGAATTCTGCATCGCCAACCAGGCCGAGCTGGCGTACGACGTGCTGCGGCCTGCCGCTCGCGACCGGCGCAGCGGGTTCGTGCTGCGCTTCGCGCGCCTGCGCGGCGAGGAGCCGGCCGATATCGGATTCCTCGATACGATCCCGCAGCGATGATCCAGCCCAAACCGCCGCGAGGCCGCGAACCGTGACGACCCCAGGCCATCGGCCCGAAGGGGGGGCCGGCGCGGCGTCGCGCGCGCCGGCCGTGCTGGTGGTCGACGACGAGGCGGATCTGCGCGACCTGCTCGCGCTGACGCTGGTGCGGCTCGGCCTCGACGTCGACGGGGCCGATTCGCTGTCGCGCGCGCGCGAGCTGCTGGCCTCGAAGACGTATGCGCTGTGCCTGACCGACATGCGCCTGCCGGACGGCTCCGGCCTGGACCTGGTGCGCGAAGTCGGCGCCCGCAACGGGCCGAAGATCGCGGTGATCACCGCATACGGCAGCGCCGAGAACGCGGTCGCCGCCCTCAAGGCGGGCGCGTTCGACTATCTGTCCAAGCCGGTCGACGTCGATCAGCTGCGCCTGCTGGTGCGCTCGGCCCTGCGCGACGGGGCGCCCGAGGCCCCCTCGGACACGGCACGGGCCGGGCCGGAGCCCGACGCGGTCGCGGCGACCGCGCGCCTGATCGGCGAGTCGAACTCGATGCGCAGCCTGCGCGCGATGATCGAGCGCCTCGGACGCAGCATGGCTCCGGTCGCGATCTACGGCGAATCCGGCAGCGGCAAGGAACTGGTCGCGCGGGCGATTCACGACTGCTCGGCGCGCCGCGGCATGCCGTTCATCGCCGTCAACTGCGGCGCGATTCCGGAGACCTTGATGGAGGCCGAATTCTTCGGCTACCGGCGGGGGGCCTTCACCGGCGCCGAGCGCGACCGCGACGGCTTCTTCCAGGCGGCCGCCGGCGGAACGCTGCTGCTGGACGAGGTCGCCGAGCTGCCCCTCGCGATGCAGGTCAAGCTGCTGCGGGCGATCCAGGAGCGGCGGATCCGCAAGGTCGGCGCGACCGGCGAGGAGCCGGTGGACGTCCGCATCCTGAGCGCGACCCACCAGGACCTGCACCAGCTGGTGGTGCAGGGCCGCTTCCGGCAGGACCTGTTTTACCGCCTCAACGTCATCGAGCTGCGGGTTCCGAGCCTGCGCGATCGCTCCGAGGACATCCCGCTGATTGCCGACGCGATCTTGAGGCGCATCGTCGAGCGCGCCGGCGTCGGGCCCGCGCGCCTGTCCTCCGAATCCGAGGCCGCGCTGCGCCAGCGCCTCTTCCCGGGCAACGTGCGCGAGCTGGAAAACGTCCTCGAGCGCGCGTTGGCGCTCACGGGCGGGGGGGAGCTGCAGCCGGAGGACCTGAACCTGGACGCCGCCGCGCCGGCGCCGGCGCCGGCGGCGGCATTCACGGAGGAGACCGCCGAGCCGGAGGCGGCGGCCGGCTCCGGCGTCTCCGCCGAGGTCGAGATCAAGGACGGCGTGCCTTCGAACCTGGAGGCCTATCTGGATTCGCTCGAGCGCGATGCGATCCGGGCCGCGCTCTCGCGCACCGGGCACAACCGGACGGCGGCCGCACAGCTGCTCGGCATCTCGTTTCGCCAGATGCGCTACCGGATGCAGCGCCTGGGCCTCAAATGACCGCCGCGCCGGACCCGCGGGCGCGGCCGCGCCGCCCATGACCGCGGCGCCGGCGGCCGCCGGCGCGCCCGAGCTCGAGGTCGGCGAAGACGGCTGGGTCCCGCTCGCGCGCCGCGTCGAATCGCCCAATGCCGACCCCCGGCCGCCCGGCTCGGAGATCGAGCTGCTGGTGATCCACTGCATCAGCCTGCCGCCCGGCGGCTTCGGCAGCGGCGACGTCTTGCGTCTGTTCACGAACCGGCTCGATCCGGCGGCCCATCCGTTCTATCGCCGCCTCGACGGCCTGCGCGTGTCGGCGCATTTCCTGATCGAGCGCGACGGCACGCTGACCCAGTGCGTCGGCTGCCGCGAACGCGCGTGGCACGCGGGCGAATCGTCGTACCGCGGCCGGCCGCGCTGCAACGACTTCTCGATCGGGATCGAGCTCGAGGGCAGCGAATTCGAGCCGTTCACCTCGTCGCAATACACGGTGCTCGCGGCGCTCGCGCGCGCGCTCGCGCGCGCCTTTCCGATCCGCGCGGCGCTGGGCCATGCCCAGATCGCGCCGGGACGCAAGACCGACCCGGGCCCGCTGTTCGACTGGGCGCGCTTCGGCCGCGCCGCCGCGCTGCCGGCCGGCTGAGCCGCTCGGCCGAACGGTCGAGCGCGATCCCGGCGCGGCCGGCCTGCGATCGATCCTTTCCCTGAACCGTAGCTTCGAAGGGCGGCGGAACAGGACGTTTGGCGCCGGCAGCCTCGGAACCGAAAGGCGGGAGGATCGGCTTCGAGGGGTGGCTGCGCCCCCCCTCGAGCACCCCCCGCGGCATTCACAAGCGTCACTCTTGCTGGCACGCGGTTCATGGTCCGTGTGCAGCCGCCGCCGCGGCAGCAGGCTCTCCCGCAAGCGGGAGAGGGGATCTTGTCAATGCGGTGGCGCGTGCGTCTCCGCCTCGCGGGCCGCCCATTGCTTGGCTTTGGCGATCGCGATCCGGATCGCGCGGCCCTCGTCGGTTCCGGCCACGAGCATCGCGTTGGCGATGTCGATCGCCTTCAACCGGACCCACGGCTCGAGATGCCGCATCGACACCGGATAGCGCACCGAGCTCCACGGCATACGCCCTCCTTCCACTCGTCTCTATCAGGTATCGGGCCGCACAAATTTCCGCTTGCCGATGTTGCTGCGTGGCTGCCGGACGCGGTTGACGGACGTCAAGCACACCGCGCACGGACGGGTCGCCGAGGTTGATCGAGCGGGTCGAAGAGGGTCCGGCCCCGCCAGACCGGCGCTGACGGGCCGAGAACCCCAAGGGGGCATCACCCGAAGGAGGATCCTTTGCGCGCGAGGAACTCCAGTTCCTCGGGTGTCGAAATGCGTCCCAAGACCTCGTTGCGGTGCGGATAGCGGCCGAAGCGGTCGATGATCGCCTTGTGCCGGCGCTCGGACTCGAGGTTCGATTCCAGTCCCGGCGCGCCGAACAGCTCGAGCGCGCGCTCGTGGATCAGCGGCGATTCGCTGTGCATGAACGGCATGTAGAGAAACGCCCGCTGCTGCGCCGGCAATGCGAGGTCGGCGCCCGCCGCCACCGCCTCCTGCGCCAGGCACAAGGCCAGCGGGTCGAAGGCGAAACCGCGCGGGTCGCCGCGGTAGATGTTGCGCGAGAACTGGTCGAGCACGATCACCTCTGCCAGGCGTCCCGGCGCGCGCTCGCGCCAGCGACACAGCTCGCAGCGGCCGGCGCTCGAGTGGAGCGCGCCGAAGCGCGCCGACAGCGCGCGATCGAACTCGGGGCTGCCGCCCCACCAGCTGCGCGGCGGCGTTTCCTCGAACCAGAAGCGGATGACGTCTTCGGGGCTCATTGTCGTGGGCGATTTCGTTTCGATTATCCGTTGCACCGCCGGCGGCGCCCGCTTGCGCGGCGCGCCGCGTTCAGGTGAGGTCGCTGAGGCGATGGCCTCTTTGCCCGCATGGCGATCCGGCGTAATGTCGGAAGCGACCCGGTTCCGATCGAGACCCGGGGCCGCCCGGCCGGCGAGCCGGGCGCACGGAGGAGTCGCGATGGAGGCGTATGGCAACTCGGCGCCCGGCAGCCCTGCCGCGGCCGGACGCAAGATGGGCTGGCGCGAGACCTATCTGAAGGAAGACTGGTGGGCGATCTGGCTGGGGGTCGGAATCGTCCTGGTCGCGTGGCTGTTCTTCGTCAACGGCTCGACGATCCGTTGGATCGCGGTCACGCCGAAGAAATGGTCGTCGCTCGACCAGCTGGCGGGCGATTTCGGCGCGAACCTCGACCGGTACGCGGCGCAGCTCGTCATCTGGCTGGCGATCTTCTGCGTCAGCCTGCGCGCCATGGGCCACAGGCTCGGCCAGTTCGTTCCTTCCTTCCTGTTCCTGTACATCGGCTCGATCGTCATCATCATGATCGGTGCCTGGGAAAAGGCCTCCTACTACAACCTCGAGCCGCCGCTGGTCGCCCTGGCCTTGGGGCTGGTCATCTCGAACTTCGTCGGCCTGCCGCAGTGGATGGACGTCGGCTTCCGGGTCGAGTACTACATCAAGACCGGCATCGTGCTGCTCGGCGCCACGCTGCCGTTCACCCTGATCGTCTGGGCCGGCCCGGTGGCGATCGCGCAGGCCTCGATCGTCTCGATCATCACGTTCCTCGTGATCTACTTCACCGGCAAGAGACTGGGCCTGGACCGCCGCCTGTGCGCGACCCTCGGCGCGGGCGGTGCGGTGTGCGGGGTGTCGGCGTCGATCGCGATCGCCGGCGCGGTCGGCGCGAAGAAGGAGCATGCGCCGATCGCGATCACGATGGTCATCATCTGGGCGATCGTGATGATCTTCGTGCTGCCGCTCGTGTGCCGGGCGATGGGGCTCGCGGCCGGCGTCGCCGGGGCCTGGATCGGCACCTCCGAATTCGCCGACGCGGCCGGGCTCGCCGCAGCGCAGTCCTATGGCAACTACGTCGGCAGCGTCTCGGGCGTGGCGGGCAAGCCGGACGACGCGCTATGGAGTTTTACGCTGATGAAGGTGGTGGGTCGCGATGTCTGGATCGGGATCTGGGCGTTCGTGATGGCGGTCATCGCGACGACGCGCTGGGAGGTCGAAACCGGCAGGAAGCCGGAAGCCGCCGAGATCTGGTGGCGCTTCCCCAAGTTCGTGATCGGCTTCGCCGTGGCCTCGCTGTTCGTGACGGCAGTGGCCGCGCAGTACAGCTTCGGCGACTTCAACAAGATCCTCACCCCGAAGCTGATCGCGCCGATCAAGGATCTGCGCACCTGGGCCTTCATCTTCTGCTTCTTCAGCATCGGCCTGACGACCCGCTTCCGCGAGCTCGCGCGCGCCGGTGCGAAGCCATTTTGGGCCTTCACGAGCGGCGTCGCGGTCAACGTCGTGCTGGGGTTCATCCTGTCGGTGATCGTCTTCGGCGACTACTGGAGCACGCTGTCGCGGCCATGAAGACCGGTCTTCGGCCGGCACCCGCAGCGCCCGCCGAGGCGCCGTGCTGCCGGTCGTGCGTGCACTTCGAGAACGAGCCACAGCACCTGGAACGGGCGTTTCCCGGCTGGCGCGCGCTGGGGTCCGCCTATGGCTCGGCTCGATCGGAGGACGGCATCTGCGGGGCACGCGGGCTGTACCTGTCGGCCCGCCAGTGGTGCGTGCAGTACTTGCCGCACCGAAGCTAGGCGCCGCCGGGCGCGATCGTCCCGACCGCGACCTCGCGGGCCTCGAACCTCCCGGTCGTGCGCATGGCGTCGGCCTGAACGCGCGGCTCGTCGTGGCGCCTTCGGCCGCGCGCCGGGGTCAGGGATTGCGGCGCGAACGCTGAAACGCGGCAGTCGGTCCGTGGCCGGGATGCTATGGCAAACTGCGCGGATCGACGACACATCGGATGCGAGCGCTCGATGCCGGACCTGCTTCCTTCCCTACCCCTGTTGGCCGCGTTTCTGGCGGCAAGCTTTGTGCTGGCGGTGACGCCGGGACCCGGTGTGCTTTACATCGTCACAAGAAGCGCCACCCAAGGTCGCGGGGCGGGACTGGCGTCGGTCGCCGGCGTCGCGCTGGGCAACCTCGGCAACGCGATGGCGGCTTCGCTCGGGCTGGCCGCAGTGTTCGCGATCTCCTCCGCAGCGTTCGTGCTGGTCAAGTACCTCGGCGCGGCATACCTCGTGTACCTGGGCGTACGTGCGCTGGCGTCGACCGCTCCCGTCACGGCGCCGGAGCAGGCGCCATTGGCGGCCCTGGCGATGCGCCGCATCTTCCTGGACGGCTTCGTCGTCGCGCTGTTCAATCCGAAGACGGCTCTGTTCTTCGCCGCCTTCCTGCCGCAGTTCCTGAGCCCCGCCGCCGGACCCCTCCAGGCGATCGCGATGGGGGCGATCTTCGTGCTGATCGCCGCGACAACCGACAGCTGCTACGCGCTTGCCTCGGGCGCCGTTCAGCCATGGCTCAAGCGCGCGGGTGGCGCCGGCCGCATCGGGCGCTATTTGAGCGGCGGCGTGTTCATCGGCCTGGGCATCCTGACCGCGGTGTCGGGGCAACGCTCCAAGGCCTGACCTAACTCCTCAGCCGCGCGCCCAGGGCCATCTTCTCGATCTGCGCCTCGTACCGCGGGAAGAACCCAAGGTGAGGCGCCGAGTAGAGTATGACGGTCAGCTCGCCCTGGTGGATCGCGCCATAGCCCACGCCGGCGAGACGGACGTTGTCGCTGCGGCGCTTGAGCTCGTACCGGAAGCGGAAGCCGTCTTCGCCGAGAAACGCGACGGGCTCGAGCTTCTCGAGGGTGAAAGTCGATCCCCTCTCCGTGAGCAGGCCCTGGAAAAGCGCCACGACTTCGTTGGGCTGCATGCCGGAACGGAAGGTCAGCGGACGCTGTTTCTTGGCGTCGCGCTTGACGATGTCGGCGCCGTCCTTGATGGCGACGAAGAACTGCAGGCGATCGACCGCGAAACCCTCGATGGTCCAGGTCGGGATGACATCGCTGTCGGTGGTGTCGAAGCGGTTCCACGGTCCGTCGAGCTCGACATCGAGCCTGTTGGCGACCGTCTGATGCCCCTGCTCCAACTTCACGACCTTGACCTTCACCGCTCCGGGCGTCGCGCAAGCGGCGAGCAGGAAAGCCGTCGCACCGATCCAAAGACTCTTCACGACTCGAGCTCCTTGAGCTTGTTGCGGATGATTCCTTCGTCGACCGCGCCGGGCTTGGCTTCCAGGTAGCTTGCGAACGACGCGCGGGCCATCGCTCTGTCGCCGCGCGCCAGGTAGACGTAGCCGAGCGCGCGGTGCACCTCGGCCGGAGGCGCCGGCATCGCGGCCGCCGCCTGCAGGTCGCTGAACGCGCTCTCGGGATCTCCCGGCTGGCCCCGCAGCCGGTGCGACTCGGCGCGGTAGTACAGCAGGTCCGGGCGCTGTGGCGAGCGCCGAACCATGCGGTCGAACAGCAGGATCGATTGGTCGTACTCGGCGCGGTTGAGCTCGTCGTCGAGGAAGTCGCGGATCAGGGGATCGAGGTGCCGAGCGAGTTGCTCCTCACGCGTAACGCCTGCCCCCGAACCGGCCAGCCGCGCGAGTGTTTCCTGGCGCTCGGCCATCGCGGGGTGGGTCGCGAACATCGGGCTCGTCTTCGTCGCGTCGGACCCGGGCCGCGCCGTGGCCTCGGCCAGCATGTTCGACCAGATGACCGATGCCTGCCGCGGGTCGTAACCGGCGCGGCGCATCAGCGTGAGGCCGATGCTGTCGGCCTCGCGCTCCTGGTCGCGCGAAAACGAGAACAGGCTCAGCGACACGGCGAGCGAACCGAGTGCGCCGGCGCCGAGCGGCGCGAGCAGGCTCGCCCAGGCACTGCGGGACTTGGCGTCGCGCAGGTGCTCCAGCGAATGGCGGCGCAGGTAGTGCCCGATTTCGTGGCCGAGCACGGCCGCAAGCTGGGCCTCGTTCTCCACCCGCAGCAGCAATCCCGACCAGACCTGGAGCATGCCGTTGGCAGCCATCGTGGCATTGAACCAGGGGGTGCGCACGACGTACACGCGAATGTCGGGGCAGTGCGCACTGGCCAGCGAGCACGCGATCGCGTGGACGTAGTCGTGCAGCGCCTGGTCGCGGATCAGGAACTCGCCCCTGCGCAGTTTGCGCTCGGCGCGATCCAATATTGCCCAAAGGCCGCCCTCGTCGCTCGCCGGATCCGGAGCCGTGATACGAGGAGGGTCGACCCAATCGGCGGAGGGATCGGCGGCGAACGCGCGGGCCGCCAGCAGCGCGCAATGGGCGCATCCGAGCCGCAGCACTCCGCGCCGGTCCATGGCAGGTCAACGCCCCGCGGGGAAGTCCTTGAACAGCACGCCGATCGTCTCCTCCGCGCCGGCCGCATCGCGCAAGTCGCCCGACGCGCGACCCATCCAGTTGAACCAGAGGACGCGCCCGGTCTCGAGATCGACCAGTGACGCGTAGGCGACCTGGCGCCCACCGCCGCGAACGGCAACCACCCCGGTCGCGGCGCCTAACACCGCCATCAGGGCCGAGGTCACCTTGCGCTCGGTGGTCGCATAGCTGTCGCGCACAAACGTGAACAGGGCGTAGCCCGCCCCGGTCCTGTCCCGCAACGGGTGCAGGGCGTCGCCGAAGCTCCAGTCGAGATTCCCTTCCTTGGACGGGAGGTGGAAGTTCGCCGCCCCGAAGTGATGCACCAGGATCGCGTTGGCGACCGCCGCATGCAGATTCAACTGCTCGCCCAGGTCGTCGGCAACGGCTTCCTCGAGCTTCATCATCGAGACGCGGAGCGAGTCCTGGCGCGCCAGGATCCGCTCCAGCATCTGCGACTGGGCCGTCGAGGTCCAGTCGGCCTTGGGCTCGAGCACGCCACCCGTCGTAAGCTGGAACAACTCGACGTCGGGCGAGACGATCAGTACCTTGGCGTCGGCGGGCAGGGCGGTGAATCCCTGCGCCAGCCTGGCCGGATCCTCGGCACGAACGGGAGCGGCCGACGCAGCGAGGATGGCGAACAGTGCGGCGAGCGTCACACGCGCCCGCAGGTTTTGCCGTTCGGGGATACGCGCTTCGGTCTTCATCGCCCCTCCGGGGGTGCCCTCTGCCTGGCGCTGTGTTAAGCGTTCGCGCTCCAACGGTCAAGAGGAGGAATCAGCACCCCGGTGCGAGGGGGGTCCGACGGCCCGGTCGCACGATCCGACGGCGAACCGCGCTGCGGCTCACCGACCGACGTAGCGCACCCGCCAGACCGAGTTGGACGCATCGTCGGTCACCAGCAGCGAGCCGTCCACGGCCTCCGCGACCCCCACCGGACGCCCCCAGACCGTACGGTCGTCGACGACAAATCCGGTCAGGAAATCCTCATAGGCGCCATCGGCGCGTCCGTGCTCCAGCCGCACCCGGATCACCTCATAGCCGGTACGCGTCGAGCGGTTCCACGAGCCGTGCTCGGCGGCGAAGATATTGCCGCGATACGCCATGGGGAACTGCGTGCCGCGATAGAACGTCATCTGAAGCGAAGCGTCGTGCGGCTGCAGCAGGACGTCGGGCACGATCGCGATACGGCCGAGCTCGGGGTGCTTGCCACGATGGCGCGGATCCGGGTGCTCGCCGATGTACCACCACGGCCAGCCGTAGAAGCCGCCTTCCTGGACATGCGTGATGTAGTCGGGAACAAGATTGTCGCCAAGGCCGTCGCGCTCGTTCACGCTGCACCACAGCTGTCCCGTGTCCGGGTCGACCGCAAGACCCGACGGGTTCCGGATGCCCCAGGCGTAGACGCGCCGGTGCGAGCCGTCCGGCTCGAACGCCAGGATCATCGCGCGCCCCGCCTCCGCCGGCGTGGTGTCCGGATCGGCCACGTTCGACGCCGAGCCCACCGCGACGAACATCAGCTTGCCGTCGGTGGAGAACGCGACGTCACGCGTCCAGTGTCCGCCGCCCGAGGGCAGTTCCGCGACCCGCTGCGGCGTGCCGCTCGAATGCAGGTCGCCGCTGCGGTACGGAATCCGCAGCACCGCATCGGCGCCGCCGACGTACAGCCAGTGCGGATCGGGTCCTGGCGGAAAGAACGCGAGGCCGTAAGGCCGGTCCAGTCCGTCCGCGAACACCTCGGTTCGCTGCGGCGTCCCCTGCGGGGTGAAACCGCGCAGGACGCTGACCCGGCCTGCCGCGCTTTCGGCGACGAAGACGTCGCCATTGGGCGCGGTGCGTATCACGCGCGGCTCGATCAGCCCCTGCGCATACCGTGTGACCTCGAATCCCGGCGGTGCCTTCGGCCAGGCCTTGGCCGGGCGTTCGACGAGGGTCGGCGTGTTGACCGCCGACCGGGTCGCATACGGCTGAGGCAGTTCGTCCGCGGTGATCCGGTGCACGGTCCCGGGCGCCTCGGAGTGGTAGTCGGTGAACGGCGCGGCTGCGGTCAGCAATGCCACTACGGCGAGCGCGTGAATGGCTTTCGCTTTCGCGGCGAATCGTGCGCGGGGCGGCGTGATCTGCATTCGCGCTCCGTTTCCGTCGGCGGACGCTGCCGAACATACACCCTGCGAACTGCGGTTGACGATCATCAAGCGCGCGTGGCGTGCGGCGGGTACCTTTCAAACATGCTTCCCTTCCCTCATACCTATGCGGCCAGCGCCGCTGGAACAGCGTCCGGAACCGTGTCGCTGGCATCGCCGGGCCTCTCGAATCTCGACAGTGCCGCGCCGGCCGAATTCGGCGGGCCGGGCGATCTCTGGTCTCCGGAGACCATGCTGTGCGCAGCCCTCGCCGACTGCTTCGTGCTGACGTTTCGCGCGGTCGCCCGCGCGGCGCGGCTCGAGTGGCAGCGGCTGGAGTGCAAGACCGAGGGGATCCTCGATCGCGTCGACGGCGTTTCCCGCTTCACGCGCTACACCACCCTCGCGACCCTGACCGTGCCGGCCGGGACCGACGCGGCCAAAGCCCGCCAGCTGCTCGAGAAAGCCGAGCACGGGTGCCTGATCGCCAACTCGGTCACCGGCGAGCGGGAGCTGGTGATTCAGATCGCGCTCGGCGAGTCGCAAGCATCCGAGATTCGAGCCGCCTGATCTCTTCCTCGATGGAAGCCCGTCGCCGACGAGCATCCGTTCCAACGACTGGTTAGGCATGCTCATCGCTTGCCTAACGCCCGAGTTGAGCGGTGTCCAGAGGCGCCGCGTCGCCAAACGAAGGACGTCCGTCGCCCGCAGTCTTGTGGCTTCCGCCGCCATTTTCCGCCCAACCTTTTCGTACCATCGCCAAGTTTCATCCTTTCAATTCCACGTCTGGTCGTGGCCGATTCGCACGCAATGCTAGGCCGCCAGAGAGCGAACATCTACCGCGAAGCGGACGTGATAGACGCGAGCAAATCGAATCTGCCGCTCGTCCTACTGACTACTGCTGGGCTGCGGGCGGCGACCTTAGGGCCGCCGATATCTCGGCGATCTGCTCCTCGCTCGCATCGCCTGCCGCGGCCGCGAGCTGCAGCCGGCTGAACAGCCACTCATAGCGCGCCCGCGACCACGCGGCGTCCGCCGCAAGCGCGTCGCTCTGCGCGTTGACGAGGTCGAGCGTCGTGCGGGCGCCCGCCTCGACGCCGAGCTGGGTCGCGTCGAGACGACTGTGCGCGGAGCGTCGCGCCTGCGCGAGCGAGGCGATGCGCGCCGCGCCCTGGCTCACGCCCAGCCAGGCCCGCCGCGTCTGCTGCGCAACCGCTTGGCGGGTCCGTTCGAGCTCGAAGCCCGCCTGGTCGGCGTCGGCGACGGCTTCGTCGTACCGTGCGCCGCGCATCCCGCCGGTGAAGACGGGGATCGACAGTTGCAGGCCGATCGTGCGCGAGGCCGTGCTGTTGCGGGCCACGCCGTAGTCGCCCGTGCCGTGTGCCTGCTGGCCGCTCGCCTGCGCGACCAGAGCCAGGCGGGGCGCCGACAGGGCCCGGTGCTGGTCGATCCGGTCGCGCGCCATGTCGGCGGCGATCCGCTGCATCGCCAGCAGCGGGCTGCCGGCTTCGGCCTGCGACAGCCATTGTTCGACCGGGGCCGGCGTCGCCGCCGCCAGCGGAGCGTCGGCGTCGAGTCCGACGAGCGCGCTCGCCGGCAGTTGCGTGATGTCGGTGAACGCGGCGCGTTTCAATTCGAGCTCGCCTTGCGCGTCGACAAGGCGCGCCCGCGTCGCATCGAGCCTGGCCTGCGCCTCGAGACTGTCCGTGACCGGCAGATCGCCGGCATCGAAGCGTTCGCTCGCCTCGGCGGCGGCGCG
>CAZEIW010000148.1:0-4287 GCA_964512305.1 uncultured Burkholderiaceae bacterium
CCGCCCCCTCTCTACGCGCCGGCGCCCGTCGCGGTTGTCGGCGTCTATGTCGATCCGGCGGTCGAGCAGCCGCCGCCGATCGCCTGTCCCTGGGCGCCGCCGCCGATGCTGGTCGAGGCGCCGCCACCGCCGCCGCTCGCCGAAGCGGTCTGGATCGGGGGCTATTGGGTCTGGGAAGGCACCTGGGTCTGGGCGCACGGGCGCTGGGCGCCACCGCCGCGGCCGGGCTTCCACTGGGCGCATCCCTACTACGAGCACCGCGACGAGGTCGTCGTGTTCGTTCCGGGCCACTGGGAACCGCCCGGCGCCGTTTTCGTGCCGCCGCCGCGCAACCTGCGGATCGTGGTCGAGACCCCGATCGCGGGCGCTGTCCCCGGAGTGCGCCCGATCGGCCCGGAAGGCGTCTTCGTGCCGCCGCCGCCGGGATCGAGGGCCGGAATCGTCGTGCCCGCGCCGCTGGGAACGCCGCCGGCAGTGGTTACCGGCGCGCCTCCCGTCGTCAATGTCGGCATGCGGATTCACGCCAACGTGAACAGCAACAACTCGACGGTCGTCAACAACGTCACCAACGTAACGAACATCACCCACGTGACGATCGTCGCCCCGGCCGGCACGACCGCGAGCGGGCAGCCGGTGAATGCATCGGTGCCGGCCCAGGCGCATCTTGCGGCTGCGCTGCCGCCCGTCGTGCACGCACCCGCGCCCGAACCGCTGCCGAGGCGGATGGCCCCGGCGCCACCGGTGCCCGGCCGGACTGAAGCGGCGCCGACGCCGCCCGTGAGCGTCACGCCCCGCCCGCAACCACAGGGAAGCCCGCGCCTGTCACCCGACGAGACGACGCGCCCGAACCGTCACGATGCGGCCGGCGCCGGCGACCGCGCCGAACCCGCGTCTCGCCTGCCCGCCGCCGCGCCGGCCGTTGCACCGGAGTCGCAAGTGCCGGCGCGCATGCCAGGCGTGATCCAAGCGGCGCCGCCGCCCGCCGCGACGGTCACACCGCCCGCAGCCGTCGCCACACCTCGGGCCGCGACCGCAACGCCACCCGCTGCGACCGCGGCGCCCGAAGCAACCGCGACGACGCCCACGGAGCGCAAACCGCCGGCCGGGCAGCGCCCGGAGCCGGCGCAGCGCACTTCTCAGGGCGTTTCCGGAGCGCGGCCTGAGGCCGCCAAAGCTGCGCCACCGGCGCCGGCCGCGCGCGAGCGGCAGCAAGCGGCGGAACGCGGGCAGCCGAAGGGCAAGGAAAAGGAACGCGCCCAGGGTAAGGCTGACAAGGACCGGGTCGAGAAAGACCGCCCCGAGAAGGAAAAGGCCGAGAAGTCCGAGCGGTGACCTCGATCGGTCACGACCGGCGCGGGTTCATGTCTCTTGCCAAACGCGGATCCGGCACCGGGCCCGGTCTGGACGCGCAATACCTTGGCCCGATCGAAGCCGCGTTGCGCCAGTCGATCGGTCCTGCCGCACGCATCGACCGCGCCGATCGCGTCGGCGTCGGCGGCAGCGGCGCTGCGGGTTATCGCATCGACACGACGGGTGGTCCAGCCTTCCTGAAGATCGGCCAGACGCCGTCGGCGCTCGAGGCCGAGGCGGCTGCGCTGGTCGAGATCGCAGCCACAGGCACGCTGAGAGTCCCGCGCGTGCTGGGCGCGGGCGCTGCTGGAGCGGATGGTTTTCTGCTTCTTGAATGGATCGACTTGGAAGACGACGGCGACTGGAGGCAGGCCGGTGAACGGCTGGCGGCGCTGCATGCGGCGACGCGCGACAGGTACGGGTGGGCCCGCGATGGCACGATAGGCGCGACGCCGCAATCGAATGCCGAGTCGGCAAGCTGGTGCGAGTTCTATCAGACCCGCCGGCTCGAGCCGCAGTTGCGGCTGGCGGGCGAGCGCGGCTTGCGCGAGCTCACCCGGCGTACGGACATGGTGATGCGTGCCGCCCGCGACAGGCTGAGCGGATACGGCCCGCCCGCGTCGCTGCTGCACGGCGATCTGTGGCGGGGCAACCTCGGCTTCGACGCTCGCAGGCAGCCCATCGTGTTCGATCCCGCGACCTACTACGGCGACGCCGAAACCGACCTGGCGATGACGCGCCTGTTCGGCGGCTTCCCGCACGAGTTTTACGAGGCTTACGATGCCGCGCGCGCCCCCGACGCCGGCCGGCACGAGCGGCTCCCGCTGTACCAGCTCTACCACGTGCTGAACCACGCGAACCTGTTCGGCGGCGGCTACGTCGGCCAGGCGTGCGCGATGATCGATGCGCTGGCGCAGCAGCCGCGCCGATAGATTGGCGAGTGGCCTGTAACATCCAGATGGCGGGCGCCGTTTTGGGGGTTACGGGCCACCGGTGTCACGGTCGGTTGCGGAACGTTGGGAGCGCGGTTTGCGATCCGGATCGAAGTTCGACGTTGCGATCATCGGCAGCGGGCTTGCCGGCCTGGCAGCCGCCTTGCGGCTCGCCGGCAAGCGCCGCGTCGCTCTTCTGACCAAGGGGAAGGTGGGCGAAGGGGCGAGCGCCTGGGCCCAGGGCGGGCTCGCGGCCGTCATGGGCGATGACGACTCCTTCGCGGCGCACGAACGCGACACCGAGATCGCGGGCGCCGGACTTTGCGATGCAGAGGCGGTGCGGTTCGCGGTCGAGCACGCGCCGCGGGTGGTGCGCTGGCTGGCCGATATCGGCGTGCCGTTCACGTCCGATCCGGAGGGCGCGTCCGGGCTGCACCTGACGCGCGAGGGCGGCCATTCGGCGCGCCGCATCGTGCACGCGACCGACGCGACCGGCGCTGCCGTGCAGCAAACGCTGATCGAGGCGGTGCGGCAGCACCCGGACATCCTGCTGCTCGAGCATTTCGTCGCGGTCGATCTGATCACCGACCGGCGCCTCGGACCGGGCCGGCCCAAGGGGCGGCCCGCCGTGCACGGCCTCTACGCGCTGGACATCGAGCGCGGCGCCGTCGTGACGATCGAGTGCGGACAGGTCATCCTCGCCAGCGGAGGTGCGGGCAAGGTCTACCTTTACACGACGAATCCCGACTCCTCGTCGGGCGACGGCATCGCGATGGGATGGCGCGCGGGCTGCCGCGTGTCGAACATGGAGTTCATGCAATTCCATCCGACCTGCCTGTTTCACCCGCAGGCGAAATCGTTCTTGATCACCGAGGCGATGCGCGGCGAGGGCGGCGTGCTGCGCCTGCCCGGGCGCGACGGCGAACCGGGCGAGCGCTTCATGCCGCGCCACGACGAGCGGGCCGAGCTCGCGCCGCGCGACGTCGTCGCGCGCGCCATCGACTTCGAGCTGAAGAAACGCGGGCTCGATTGCGTGTTCCTCGACGTGACCCACCGCGGCGACGCGTTCCTGCGCGAGCACTTCCCGACCATCCACGCGCGCTGCCTCGAGCTCGGCATCGACATCGCACGCCAGCCGATTCCGGTCGTGCCCGCCGCTCACTACACCTGCGGCGGCGTGGTGACCGACCTGCACGGCCGCACCGATCTCGATCGCCTGTACGCGATCGGCGAGACTGCCTGCACCGGCCTGCACGGCGCCAACCGCCTGGCGTCGAACTCGCTGCTCGAGTGCGTGGTGTTCGCCCAGGCGGCCGGCGACGACATCCTCGCCGCGCCGCGCATCGAGCCGGCCGATCTGCCGCCATGGGACGAATCGCGCGTCACCGATGTCGACGAGGAGGTCGTGGTCGCGCACAACTGGGACGAGCTGCGGCGGGCGATGTGGAACTACGTGGGCATCGTCCGTACCGACAAGCGCCTCGAACGCGCGGCGCACCGGATCGAGCTGCTCAAGCGGGAAATCGACGAGTTCTACGCCCGTTTCCGTGTTTCGCGGGACCTGCTCGAACTGCGCAACCTGGTGGTGGTGGCCGATTTGATCGTGCGCTCGGCACGCCAGCGGCGCGAAAGCCGCGGGCTCCACTTCAGCCTGGACCACCCGGAGACCGCGCCGAAAGCGCTGCCGACGATTCTCTACCCATGACTCCCCTCTCCCGCTTCGCGGGAGAGGGGCCGGGGGTGAGGGCGGCGGCCCGAAGCTCCGCGCGTAACCCTCACCTCTACCCCTCTCCCGCACGCGGGAGAGGGGACAAACCTCACGCCGCCCCGATATTCGGCACGATCTGCGCCGCCGGCGCCGCTACCCCGGCCTTCCGGTGCGCGGCGGCGAAGTCGAGCATCCGCCCGATCGAGCGCTGGGCGCGCGCGCCCAGATCGGGATCGACGCGGATCTCGTTGTAGCCCGAGCCGGCTCGCTCGAGCACCTCGGCCACGCCGCGCAGGC
>CAZEIW010000149.1:0-5265 GCA_964512305.1 uncultured Burkholderiaceae bacterium
TTGACTGCGGCGCCGTTCGTGGTCAGTGTGATCGGATTGCCCCAGCGCCCCGAGTGGTAAAACGCGGCCTGCAGCTCGACCGGAGCGGTTGAGTTGTTGAGGTGAAATGTCCATATCGCGAGTACATCGCCATTCGGAGCCACGGCGATATTGCCGCGTGTCCCTTGCGTGGTGAGGGTAACGGGCGCGCCCCACGCGCCGCCGGTTCTTACCGTGGCGAACAGACCCGCCGCCGTCTTGGCGTAGATCAGCGCAGCCGTCCCGCTGCCGTTGGCCGCAAACCCCTCGACGACGCCCTCCGCGGCGGGCTGCGGAGCACTCCACGCCTGCGCCGCCGCTCCATTCGAGATCGCGCTCGCGGCGGTGAGCAGTGTGACGCTGGCCAGATTCTTGACGGAATCGCGCATATGCCCTCCTCCGGATCCTCGCGCCCCGACATGCACGAGCGATGGCGCGTTTTGTAGATCCGTGCAGGCGCGATTTCAATGGGGCATTACCCGCTCTTTCTCCCTTCTATACGGAGCGAGTGATGCCTCCATCGACCCTGATGTTCTGTCCCGTGATGTAGCCCGCGCCCTCCGATGCGAGAAATGAGATCGCTGCGGAGATTTCCTGCATCCTGCCGTAGCGTCCCATGGGAATCCGGCTTCGAAACTCCTCCTTCTCCGGAAAGCTGTCGATGAATCCCGGAAGGATGTTGTTCATGCGGATGTTGTCGGCGGCGTACCTGTCCGAATAGAGCTTGGTGTAGGCCGCGAGGCCGGCCCGAAACACGGCCGATGTGGGAAAGGCCGCATCGGGCTCGAATGCGGCAAAGGTGGAAATGTTGATAATGACGCCCGACCTCTGGCGCTGCATGATCGGTGTGACCAGCCGCGCCGGGCGGACCACATTGAGGAAGTAGACCTCCATTCCCCGGTGCCAATCCTCGTCGGAAAGCTCAAGCAGCGGCGCTCTTGGTCCATGGCCGGCGCTGTTGACAAGGACATCGATCCGTCCCCAGGCGCCGATCGCCCTGTCGACGATCCGCTTCAAATCGTCGTTCGACTGGTTGGAACCCGTGACGCCGATACCGCCGAGCTGCTCCGCCAGCGCTTCTCCCTTTCCGGACGAGGACAAAATGGCCACGTGGAAACCGTCGGCGGCGAGCTTGCGGGCCGCATCGGCACCCATGCCGCTTCCACCCGCGGTCACGACCGCGACTCTCTCACCCGTCATCACGTTCTCCCCTCGCGCGCCGGCGGTTAGACCCGCATTGCGACGTCGGTCCGCGCGATTCACGCCTTTCAAGGCAGCAGGGCGAAATCGTACAAGAAGCGAGGTCGCGCAACGCGAAAGCGCGACGAAAGCGGTTTGAGTCCTGCCTGCGATCAGCGGGGTCCCATCGACCACTGAAGCGCCAGGCGGATCCGCCGCCCCGGCAGCCGGTAGATCTGGCCGTCGCCCAGTTCACTGGCAAGGACCGGAGTGCGCCGATCGCCGAGGTTCGATCCGCTCAGCATGATGCTCAGCGTCGGCCAGGCGTAGCCGGCCGAGGCGTCGAAGGTCGCATAGCCGCCGACGTGCGCGAGATTCTGCTGGTCGAGAAAGCGTTCGCCGGCATAGTTCGCCGTCAGCGACGCGCGCCATCCGCGCGCCTCGCCGTAAGTCAGGCCGAGCGAAGCGAGCGCCTTGGGCGACAGCGGAATCCGATTGCCTGCGAGCTGCACCATCGACGTTCCGATCAGCGTGCTGAAGTCGCGGTACCGGGCGTCGTCGCGGCTCAGGCTGGCGGCGATCCGCAGGGCGGGGTCCGGCCGCCAGCCGGCCTCGATCTCGACGCCCCGGTAACGCTCGGCGCCGCCGTTCTCGAGCGTCGGCAGGCCATTGACCTGCGTGGTCACGGCCTGGTGATCGAAGTCCACCAGGAATCCGCTCAGATCGACGTCGAAGCGCCCGTCGAAGCCGTCCGCCTTGACGCCGGCCTCGAAACTTCGCTCGGTCTCCGGCTTGAGCAGGCTCGCGAAGCCGGCGTCGGGACCGAAATCGATCTGCGGCGGCTGGAACGTGTTGCCAGTGCTTAGATACAGGTTGACATCGTCCAGGTCGGCCTGAGGATCCTTCCAGGCCCGCCAGCTGATACCCGCCGAGCCGCTCAATCGCGATGTCGACTGCGCCTGCGTCAGCGAGTCGGTGCCGTCGCCGGCCGATTGCTGCTCGTGCGTGTGGTTGGCCCGCAGACCGGCGAGCAGCGCCAGGTCGGCGATCGGGGTCCAGCGCGCCTGCAGGTACGCCCCGAAGAATGTGCGCTGGTCGGTCAGGTGCATGCGGCCGTCGATCGGCTGGCCATTGCCGTTCGGTGCACCCGAGCCATCGAGCGGCACGGTGTAGGTGAACGTGGCGCTGTCCTGCACCGCGCGGCCGTAGAGCTCGTTCAGGCCGTAGGTGACCATCAAGCCGCGTCCCCATGATTGGGTGACATGGGTGTCGAAGTACACGTCGTCGAGCCTGCGGTCCTGAAGGAAGCCGGCGGCGTTGTCGCCGACGACCGTCGCCAAGCCGTCCTGCAGGAAGCCCTGCAGGTCGGCGATGCTCGAGCGGGTCCAGGCGAGCGTCGTGCTCCAGTGCCCGTCCCCGATGGCGGTCTCGAGCGCCGAGGCGACGCGCAAGCGGCGCGTGTCGATCCGCGCGTCGGCAGGGTTCTGGTTGAAGTCGGCGGGAAGCGCGTCGGTGAGCTGCCCGCTGTCGTCGACCGGTGTCGGGCTCGCCGGCTTCTGGAACTGCCCGACGAAATCGACGTCGAGCGTCGCCTCGCCCACGCCGATATCCGCCGCCGCCCGGTACAGCGCATGCCCGCGACGATAGCGGGCGCGCGGGTCGTCCGTGCGCTCCCGCGCGCCGTCCACGGCCAGCGACTGGCGCAGCGGTCCCTCGGTCAGCACCTTCGACAGATCGAACGACAGCGAGCCGAAACTGCCGTAACCAACCGAGGCCGTCCCGGCGGCGGCGCCGGCCCGATAGTGGATGATGTTGATCGTGCCGGCGAATGCGGTCGTGCCGAAGTACACCGGCGCGGTGCCGCGCAGCACCTCGATGCGCTCGACGTCGTGCAGATCGACGGTCTCGAAGTGCGGCACGAAGGCGCCGCCGGCCGGAACGCCATCCACCACCAGGAGGAAGTCGTCGGCTTCCCGCAGGCCAAGCAGCCCGGGCACGGCCGCTGCCGGGCCGGCGTCGCCCCCAGGTGCTACGTAAACGCCACCCAGCCACGCCAGCGCACTGCGCAGGTCGGTCGCCCCACGCGCTCGAAGCTCGTCGCCGGTGATCACGCTGATCGCGTTGGGCACCTCCTGCACCGGCTCGGCGAAGCGCGTCGCCGTCACCTGCAAGCGGTCGAGGTCCGACGCCTCCGGTTCGTCTTGCGCGGCAAGGGCGGTGGGCGGGAGCAGGAGGCCCGCAGCTGCCCCCACCGCGGCGGCTGCGAGCATCAGCTCTTCGAGGGATTTCACGTGGAGACGGGCGTGGGTCGGCTCGGCCGCGCTGCACCCTGCGCGCGGCGCGTCGGCGGACGGTATAGAGGGGATGTTTAACCGTGGTGAAACGACACACGGTCTCGAAGACAGGCCTATTCAATGACACGGCCGTGACACCATCGCTCCGGCGCCGCCATTTCTCCCCTCGTTGACCGATACTGCCGGGCGACAATGAAGCGGGCGATCCGCCCGAGACGCCACTTCGCCGACGGCATGTTCTTCCTCATGGCCCACTCTCAGAATCCATACCAGCCCCAGTCGCTGGCGTCCTTACTTGCGCTGGCCACCGAGCTGCTCGGCGCCGGGCGGCCGGCCGATGCGATCGCGCCCTTGCGCGAAGCGGCGCTGCTTCAGCCGTCCAACGCGATCATCCAGCACGACCTTGGGGTTGCCTGCCTCGAAGTCGGCCGCGCAACGGATGCCGTCGCGGCATTGCAGCGGGCAGTGGCCAGCGACCCGCGCTATGTCGACGCCTATTTCCGTTTGGGGATCGCGCGGGAGAAGTTGGGCGACATCGGCGGGGCGATCGTCGCCTACGACCGCGCCACCGAACTGCTCCCTTCATTGACGGAGGCTTGGTTCCGGGCCGGTGCCCTGGTCTACGCGCTGGGCCATCGCGACGAGGCGATCGGCTGCTTCCGTCGCGCCGCCGAGACCGGGCCCAAGACCGGTTTCGGGCGGCTCGGCAAGGCGCGAGCGCTGCTGACCGAGGATCGCGATGAGGAAGCCGAAAAAGTGTTGAGAAGGACGCTGGCGCTCGATCCGGCGAACGCGCTGGCTTATGACCTGCTGGGCAATCTGCTCTCCGAGCACGGCCGCTTCGACGAGGCCCGCGACTGCTTCGAGCGCGCGATCGCGATCGCGCCGCTGCTGGCAGGCAGCTACTACGACCTCGTCCGCTGTCGCCGCGTCACGACCGATGACGACGGTCTGCTGAGAAAAATGGAATCCGCGCTCGCCACGCCGGGGCTGGAAACAGGCCAACGCTTGCGGCTTCACCTCGCGCTGGGCAAGGCGGCCGAAGATCTCGGCGACTACGCCCTGGCGATGCGACATTTCGACGCCGCTGGCACCGTGCGCCGGGAGACTTCGGCGTTCGACGCCGCCGCGTTCGCGACCGAGGTCGACGGCCTGATCGCCCGCTGCACGCCGGAGCTGATCGCGCGGGCGCCGGAACTCGGCCGCGGCGATGCGACGCCGGTACTGATCGTCGGCATGCCGCGGTCCGGCACCACGCTCGTCGAACAGATCGTCTCGAGCCATCCCGAAGTCAGCGCCGGCGGCGAACTCAATTTCTGGAACGAGCGCGGGGCCGCATGGCACCGGCAGGGCGCGGCGACATCAGAGACGACCTTCCTCAACAGGGCTGCGGCAGACTATCTCCGCGTGCTGCGCGCGATCGCGCCGCGAGCGGCGCGGGTCACCGACAAGATGCCGTTCAACTTCCTTTGGGCGGGGCTGATCCACCTCGCCTTCCCGCGCGCGGTCATCATCCATTGCCGCCGCGCTGCGGTCGACACCGCACTGTCGATCCATCAGACCCATTTCCATCCGGGCCTGGCATTTCCGACGGGCGGTCCCGAGCTGGTGGCTTATTTTCGCAGCTACCAGCGGCTCACCGATCACTGGCGCAGCGTGCTGCCGCCGGATCGCTTCATCGAAGTCGATTACGAAGACTTGACGCGCGAGCCGGAGCCCGTGATCCGGCGGATCATCGCGGCGTGTGCCCTGCCGTGGAACGACGCGTGCCTGC
>CAZEIW010000150.1:0-3638 GCA_964512305.1 uncultured Burkholderiaceae bacterium
GACCACTGCTCCGCGCTCGCGCCGGCCAACGCCCGCACCCTCGCCTCGTCCCGCGCGAACTCGGCCGCCGGACCGTCGAAGACGATGCGGCCGTCGTCGAGCACGAACGCGCGGTCGGCGATCTCCACGGCCGCGCGCACGTTCTGCTCGACCAGCAGCACCGAGATGCCCTGCTCCCGCATCCCGGCCACGACCCTGAACACTTCCTGCACGATCAGCGGCGCCAGCCCCTGCGACGGCTCGTCGAGCAGCAGCAGGCGTGGATTGAGCACCAGCGCGCGTGCCACCGCCAGCATTTCCTGCTCGCCGCCCGAGAGCTGTCGCCCCTTGCTCGCGCGCCGCTCGCGCAGCCGCGGAAAAAGATCGAACACGGTGTCGATCGTCCACGGGCCAGGCCGCTCGAGAGGCACGCGCAGGTTCTCCTCCACCGTCAGGTTGGCGAAAACGCGGCGGCCCTCGGGCACGTAGCCCACGCCGAGCGCGGCGATCCGGTCGGGCGGCAGGCCCGCAGTGGACTGCCCGAACACGCGCACGCTGCCTTCGCGCGCAGGCGTCAGGCCGACCAGGCTGCGCAGCGTGGTGGTCTTCCCGGCGCCGTTGCGGCCGAGCAGCGCGACGATCTCGCCTTCCCGCACCGAGAGCCCGACGCCGTGCAGGATGTGGCTCTTGCCGTAGTAGGTCTGCAGGCCTTCGGCCTCGAGCGCGAGCCCCATCACGCCGCCTTGCCGAGATAGGCGGCCTGGACCCGGTCGTCGGCCGCGATCTGCGCCGGCGTTCCCTCGGCGAGCACCGCGCCCTCCGCCAGGACCATGATGCGGTCGGCGAGATGGAAGATGACCCGCATGTCGTGCTCGATCAGCACGATGGTAAGCCGCTCCTCGCGGTGCAGGCGCCGGATCAGCTGCGTGATGTCGTAGGTTTCCTGGTCGCCCATGCCGGCGGTCGGCTCGTCGAGCAGCAGCAGGCGCGGCTTGAGGGCGAGCGCCATCATGATCTCGGTGGCGCGCTGATCGCCGTGCGACAGTTCGCCCACCAGCCGCTCCGACTTCCACGTCAGCCCGCCCATCTCGAGCAGGCGGTCGACCCGCTGCCGGATGGCGGCCGCCTCCGCCCGCGAGCGCCAGGGCCGCAGCCGCATCCCGCCGGCGACCTCCACGGGGATCAGCAGGTTCTCCCGCACCGTGAGCTCGGGAAAGATCTCGGTGATCTGGAACGTGCGCGCCATGCCGCGCGCCACGCGCTTGTGCACCGGAAGCGCGGTGACGTCGCCGCCGTCGAACAGGATCCGCCCGTCGGTGGGCGCGAAGAAGCCGCTGATCAGGTTGAAGAAGGTCGTCTTGCCGGCGCCGTTGGCGCCGATCACGGCACGCAGCTCGCCCGGGTGCACGGTCATCGACACGCGGTCGACCGCGACCAGGCTGCCGAAGTGCTTCGACACGTTCTCCACCTGCAGCAGGCTCATTGGGTCGCCCTGCGGCGGACGATGCCGAGCACGCCGCGCGGGAAGAACAGCACCACCAGCACGAACACCAGCCCGACGAGCGACATCCAGTTCTGCGTGTGGCTCGAGACGTAGTCCTGCAGCACGACGAAAATGGCGGCCCCGATCAGCGGTCCCCAGAACGACCGCATGCCGCCGAGCACGGCCATGATCACGAAGTTGCCCGACTGGTCCCAGCGCAGCGCGCGCGGGTCGGTGAAGTTGTTGAGCAGCGCGAACAGCGTGCCGGCCAGGCTGACGAAGAAGCACGAGATCACGAACGACAGCCACAGGTGCTGCTCGACCGGTATGCCCAGGAATCGCGCCCGCCGCTCGTTTTCCCGTATCGCGAGCAGCGTGCGGCCGAACGGCGAGCGCAGCAGCAGCGCCATCGTGCCGGCCGCCGCGCCGAACGCGATCAGCACCAGGTAGTAGAACGCCTTGTCGTTGCCGAGGATGTCGATCCGGGCGCTGCCCCAGCCGATCGCCTGGCGGGTCCACCCCGTCAGCCCGTCGTCGCCGCCTGTGACCGCGTTCCATCGGAACGTGATGAAGTAGAACACCTGGCCGAAGGCGATCGTGACCATCGCGAAGTACACGCCGCGCAGGCGGACGATAAGCGCCCCGATCAGCGCCGCCGCGAGCGTGCCCGCCGCCACCCCCACGAGGATTCCGAGGCCGGTGCTTGGCTCCAGGTACTTGATCGTCATGCCGACGCCATAGGCGCCGATGCCGAAATACGCCGCGTGCCCGAAGGACAGCGTGCCGGTGAACCCGAGCAGGAAGTTGAGTGCCATCGCGGCCAGCGCAAGCACGACCACGCGGCAGCCCAGCTCGGTGTAGCCGCCGACCTCGTTCAGCCACAGCGGCATCGTCAGCAGCACCACCCAGATCGCGAGCGTGGGCAGGTGCCGGTTGCGCCAGGTCACTGCAGTCTCCCCTCTTCACCCAGCAGGCCACGCGGCCGCACGAGGAGCACGAGCCCCATCATCATGTAGATCACGGCCTCGGAAGCGGAGGGGACGAACACGGTCGCGATGCCCGCGGCCACGCCGATCAGCAGCCCTCCCAGCAGCGTGCCCGGCAGGCTCCCGAGGCCGCCGACGATGATCGCGACGAAGCTGGGCATGATCAGAGACGAGCCGATCGTCGGCGCCAGCCCGAGCATGCCGGCGGCCAGCACGCCGGCGAGCCCCGCCAGGTAGATGCCGAGCCCGAAATTGAGGTTGCGCAGGATCCGGACGTTGACGCCCAGCACCGAGACCGTCTCGAGGTCGAGCGTGCCGGCGCGGATCCGCATCCCGAGCCGGGTGCGGTTCAGGATCAGGAACAAGCCGCCCACCGCCAGCGCCACCAGCGCGACCATGAACAGCCGGTAGCCGGTCAGGAAAAAATACTCGCCGCTCAGCGACCGCGAGAGCACCTCGGGGATCGGGTACGGAACGCTCTGCGCGCCCCAGATCATCCGCGTCACGTCCTCGAAGATGTACGACAGCCCGAAGGTCAGCAGCAGGCTGTAAAGCGGGTCGCGCCCGTACAGCCGCCGGATCAGCACGCGCTCGATCAGCACGCCGACGATCGCGGTCAGGAACGGTGCGACCAGCAGCGCGCCCCAGAAGCCCACGTAGGGCAGCAGCGTGTACGCGATGTAGGCGCCGAGCGCCAGAAACCCGCCGTGGGCGAAGTTGATGACGCCGCTCAGGTTCAGGATCAGCGACAGGCCGAGCGCCATGAGCGCATAAAAGGCGCCGACGATCAGGCCGTTGAAGACGTTGAACAGGATCAGTTGCGACATGGCGTGCAGCGCCTGAGGGCGGTCATGGGTCGCGCACCTGCGAGCGCGCCTGCCCCGATCGCGGGACAGCGGCGCTCGCGGGTGGACCCGGTGCGCGATCCTGGCCCAGGATCACGACGGCCAGGATCACGACGGCCAGGTCATCTTGCAGCCGTTGTCTTCGGGACTCCCCGCGATCTCCTGACCCTTGACGACCTGGGTCACGTGGAACAGGTCGTCCGCCGCCGAGCCCTGTGCCTGGGCGGTTCCCACGTACAGCGAACCGACCAGCTGATGGTCGCCGGCCCGGTAGAACGGCTGGTCCGGCATCAGACCGACCTCGGGCGGCAGCTTCAGGCCGCCGAGCGCCTTGGCGAGTTTGAC
>CAZEIW010000151.1:0-24188 GCA_964512305.1 uncultured Burkholderiaceae bacterium
TCGCCGGCGATACAGCTCATCGTGAACAGCGCGACACCGGGGTCGCCGGTCCACAACGAATAGCGTCCCCGCCCGTGGCGAACCCTGGCCCGCTCGACCTGCGCGATCGCATGCATCGCGAACGCGCGCGCGCGCTCGAGCCATAACGAGTCGCCGGTGCGTTTGTACAGTTTCAGGAAGGCGTAGCCGTTCCCGGCCGTGCCATGGCACAGGCCCGGGCCTTTGTTCAGCGGACCGGCACGCCAGACGAGTTCGCCGGCGCCCAGCAACAGCGTGTTCCAGGCCGGCGATGGCGGCGCCTGCGCGACGCGGCAGATGATGCCGGGTGCGCCGTGGCAGTCCTGCACCAGCCACTTAGGCGGCAGTTTCCCCTCCGGATCGTGCACCGGCAGCCAGTTGACGAGGCCGCCTTCGCGCGCCGCCGTGGCGTCCAGCGTTTGCAGCGCGCGGGCCTCGAACTGGCCGCTGAGGTCCTGCGGCAGCAGCGCGGCGCCGCGCAGCGCGGGATAGACATTTCCGGCGAAGCCGTGTCCCGCACCCAGATAGCGGACGCGCTCGCCATACAGCTCCTGCACCCAAAGCCAGGCGCCCAGCCCGTCGTCGCGCACCATCTGGTCGCGCAGGTGCGACAGGCCGCTCGCGAAAAGGCCGGTCCAGCGTCCTTCCCCCGTCGCCTCGGCCATGTGCAGCGCGGCGAGGACCGTGCCGGGCGAACCCCAGAGCTGCTCCCGCGAAGGGTGTTCGATGTTGCCGCCGACGATGGCGAAAATGCGATCGGCCACGCCGGGATCCCGCGTGAGCTGCCATTGCAGCAGCAGCAGTCCGGCATCGCCGAAGAGATAAGAAGCCGTGCCGTGCCCCCAGCGCTCCAGCAGGGGCCGGTTGCGATCCGGCAGCGCGACGACCGTGTCGGTGAAGTCGCGATCGAAGGAGACCGCACCCGAGCCGCGCAAGCGCTCCAGCGCCCAGATCACGCCACCGGCGCCGAAATACAGCATCCAGAAGCGCTGATCGGGCCACTCCGGCTCGTCCAGCGGGTGCGCCGGCCAGCCGTTCGACGGATCGAAGCAGGCGAGCGCGTCGGCGGCGATCGCGTCGATCGCGGCGCGCGCGGCGGCTTCACTCCATGGCGTATCCGCCAGCGGCTCGTGTCGGTCGGGTTGAAAAAGCATCTTGCGGCATCCGGGCGGCGACCTAAGGCTTGCGCACAGCGTACGGCGCAACGGCCCGGCTGCCAACCATGAGTTCGTTCTGCACGCCCTCGACGTCGTCGATCTGGCGGATCAGCGCCTCGATCTCGCCGGACTGCTCGGCGCTCTCCACGCATCCCTTCAACCAGACGCGCCGCCGCTGGCCGAGCGCCCAGATGCTCGTCCCGCCGTACTTCGAGGCCGCGGAAATGGCCGTCTTCACGCGCGGAACGATCTCGGCGTCGTAAAGATACGAATTCGAGAGCCGGCAGCGCCCGGCGAGCCAGCAACTTACGCCGCGTTGGGCGCGCTCGTGGGCGGCCTGGTTGAACTCCTCCTTGGTGTACAAAGGTTCCTCGGGGACCGGGCAGCCGGCCATCCCGTTCGTGACCTGGAGAAAAGGGTCATGGAAGGGATTGCGGAGCGGATCGCCATCGGCCCGGGACGCCCACGAGCAGGCAAGCCCCGCGCATAGGAGTCCGGCGCGCAGGAGCGAGGCCCGGATCGGACGGGTCCACGATATCCGGGCGGCTTGCGGTTCATGCATTCGAAACCTCGTCCGGGCGGCGCCGCGGGTCCACGTCGTCAACCTGCCGTGTCAGCCAAGATAACCCGCCCCGGCCTCGGCGGCAAAACGTTCCGGCGGGCCCTCCCAGACGATCCTCGCGTGCTCGAGCACGTAGACGCGATCGGCGTGCGGCAGCGCGAAGGTGACGTTCTGCTCGCCCAGCAGCACCGAGATCGCGCTCGTTCGCCGCAGCGTCTCGAGCGCGTTGGACAGCTGGGCCAGGATCACCGGCGCCAGCCCGAGCGTCGGCTCGTCGAGGATCAGCAGGCGGGGTTGCGTCATCAGCGCGCGCGCGATCGCGAGCATCTGCTGCTCGCCTCCGGAAAGCGTGGCGGCGTTCTGGCGCTGGCGCTGCGCCAGGATCGGGAACAGCTCGAACAGCCAGGCCAGGCGCCGGCCGGACTCGATGCGGGAGAAATGCTGTCCGCCGAGGTCGAGGTTCTCGCGCACGGTCATGTCGCCGAACAGCTCGCGCGTCTCCGGGCACTGGACGATGCCGTCGCGCGCGATCCGCGCCGGCGTCAGGCCGCCGAGCGACCGGCCGTCCCAGCGGATCTCGCCGCTCGCCGGGACCAGCCCCGAAATGGCGTTGAACAGCGTGGTCTTGCCGGCGCCGTTCAGGCCGACGATCGAGACGAACTCGCCCTGGTGGACGTGGATCGACACGCGCTCGAGCGCCTGCGCCTTGCCGTAGAACACGCTCGCGTCGCGCACCTGCAGCAGGGGACTTTGGTCGCGGAACGCGGACTCGGGCCGCGCCGCCGTCTCGATCGTTCCGCCGAGGTACACGCGGCGCACGGTTTCGTCGCGCATCACCTGCTCCGCGGTGCCGGACGCGATCCGCTCGCCGAGGTGCAGCGCGACGACGCGGTCGGCCAGCGCAGCCACACTCTTGACGTTGTGGTCGACCAGCAGCACCGCGCGGCCCTCGTCGCGGAAGCCCCGGATGATCGCCGCGATCGCCGCGGTCTCGGCTTGGGTCAGGCCGGCGAACGGTTCGTCGACCAGCACGACGCGCGGATCGCGGGCGATCGCCCGCGCCAGCTCGAGCCGGCGCAGGTCGGCGAACGGGAGGGTCGAAGGCCGCCTCTCCAGCACGGGCTCCAGGCCCACGCGCGCGGCGACCTCGCGCGCGCGCCGATCGACCTCGGGGTCGGCGAACAGCCGCAGCAGGCTGTCGGGCAGCAGGGCGAGCTTGATGTTCTCGAAGACGGTCTGGCGGTGCAGCGGGCGCGAATGCTGGAACACGAGCCCGACCCGCCGGCGCGCGATCCGGTGCGCGGGCAGGCCGCCGATCTCGAGTCCGTCGAGCTTGATCGAACCCCCGGTGGGCCGCTCCAGGCCCATGATGAGCTTCATCACGGTCGTCTTGCCGGACCCGTTGGGCCCGACGAGGCCGACGATCTCGCCCGCGTTCAGGTCGAGGTCGACCCTGCTGACGGCGACGAGGCCGCCATAGCGCTTGGTCAGGCCTCTGACCTCGACCGCCGCGGCCGGTGGACGGCTCATTGGGCCGAACCCCGCTTCAGAGCACCCATCAAGCCGTTCGGAAAGAACAGCACGACCAGCAGCGCCACCGTCGAGACGATGAAGGTCGCCAGCTCGCCGGTCGGCCGCAGCATCTCGGTCAGACCGATCAGGAAGATCGACCCGATCGCGGCGCCGATGATCGTCCTGCGCCCGCCGAGCACCGCGGCAATGATGATCTGCACGCCGACGGTGATGTCGATCAGGGTGCCGACCGATGCCGTCCCCATGTAGAACACCAGCAGCGCGCCGGCCAGTCCGGAGAACAGCGCGCTGATCGTGAAGGCCGCCAGCTTGTGCTTGACGACGTTGAAGCCGAGCGCGCGCGCCTGCGTCGGATCCTGGCCGCTCGCCTGCAGGATGAGTCCCACGGCGGAACGCGACAGCGTGACCAGGATCACCGCGCTCGCGAGCATGAAGCCGAGCGCGATCCAGTAGTTGACATCGGCATCGACCGAAAGGACGTCGGGAACCGTGAGCCCGATTTCGCCGCCGGTCAGGCCGGCGAACACGACCACGAGGTTCTGAAGGATCAGCACGGCGACCAGCGTCGTCAGGCCGAAGTAGGGGCCGGTGACCCGAAGTGCCGGCAATGCCAGCACGACGCCGCCGAGGATTGCCGCCATCGCGCCGGCGCCCACGCACAGCCAGATCGGCCAGCCGTAGCGATTGTCGAGGATGCCGGCGGTATAGGCGCCGAGGCCGATCAGGAAGGTGGGACCGAAGTTGACCTCGTTGGCGAACCCGAACAGCAGGTCCCACGCCATCGCGCAGACGCCGTAGTAGTAGGCCAGCGTCAGCAGGCCCAGCACGTAGCCGGACACCCACAGGGGCAGCAGGGCGAGAGCAGCCGAGGCGATCAGCGCCAGCGCCACGATCCTGGCCCGGGACGGAAGCCGGGCGCGGCCCGCGCCGAGGGTCGGCGCCGCGTCGCTCATCTGCGCCCGAGCAGTCCGTGCGGGCGCACGTACATCACCGCGACCAGCAGCAGAAGCGAAGGGATGAAGCGGTACGCCGGCGATATCAGGTAAGCGGTCAGGGTTTCCAGATAGCCGATCACATAGGCCGCGATCAGCGAGCCCGTGACGCTGCCCAGGCCGCCGAGCACGACGATCGAGAACGCGCTGGCCGTCAGCGGCCCGACGCTGTAGGACGAAACCCCCAGGAACATGCCGAGCAGCACGCCGGCGGCGCCGGCGAGCACGCCGTAGATCGCCCAGACCGCGAGATAGATGCGCGTCAGCTCGATGCCCAGCAGCGTGACGCCGCGCGGATTCATCGCCGCCGCCAGCACCGCCTTGCCCGCCCGCGTGCGGTTGACGATCAGCCAGAGCAGGCCGATCACGGCCCAGCAGATCACCGCGGTGAAGATCTCGTTGCGCGGCACGCGCACGCCGGCGAGGCCGACGACGCCGTCGACGATCGGCAGCACGGTTTTCGCGTTGTTCGTGAACAGGTAGGCGATCAGCTCCTGGATCATGATGCCCCAGAGCAGCGTCGCGGTGAGCACGAATATCTCGCGCTCCTCGTGGCGGATCGCGCTCGACTGCTGGATGGGCCTCACGATCAGGCCGTAGGTCGCGAGCGACAGTGCGAGGCTCACCGCGATGCCGAATCCGGCCGACGCCGCGTTGCCCATCATCGCGCCGTTGGCGGCCCATGCGGCCACGGCGGCCGCGACCATCAGCGCGCCGTGCGACAGGTTCAGGACGCCAGAAACGCCGAAGATCAGCGTGAAACCCATCGCGCCGAGCGCGTAGAGCGCGCTGACGGCGAAGCCGTCGATCAGGATCTGCCAGGCCAGCATCTCTCGCGTTCGCCGGCAGCGCGATCGGCGCCGTGGCCGCGCGGGTCCGGTGCGCCGTCCGCCGCCGGGCGCCCGCGCGTGCCCGTCAGCGGCCCGCCATCACGAACGCCGGAAACGTGAGCTTTCCGTTGGCGACGACGGGAGGCCAGAGGTTGACCTGCTTGCCGTCCTGCCATTGCAGCATCAGGCCCGTGATGTACCCGTTGCCGACCCGCAGCCCGTGCACGTGCGGGTCGCCCTTGGGCAGGAACTGGACCCGGCCGATCGTGCCCTCGTAGTCGGTCTTCTCGAGCGCATCGACGAGCTTGTCCGGGTCGGTCGACCCCGCGCGGCGGATCGCGTCGGCGATCATGTAGACCTCGTCGTACGACGTATAGCCGCAGTACGACGGATTGTTGCCGTACTTCTTCCGGAACGCCTCGACGAACGGCAGGGTCTTGGGCGTCACGGCGACATCGGGACCCGACACGCCCTGGTACAACACGCCCTCGACGGCCCCGTTGGTGTCTTTCCAGAAGCTCGAATTGGTCGCCTGCGACGAGATGCCGAACATCGGGATCGGCACCCGCCCGTTCTTCCACTGCACGGTGGGCTGCACGCCGACGTGCGAAATACCGGTGATGATCACGTCGGGCTTCTCGTCCTCGATCTTGTTGAAGATCGGCGTGAAATCGGTCGTGTCGGGCGAGAACCGGATATGGTCGAGCACCTTCAGGCCGACCTTCGGCAGGCATTCCTCGTAGCCGGCATCGAGCGGCGTGGTCCAGGCCGCGTCCTCGCTCATGATCACGGCGGATTTCATCTTCAGCTTCGCTGCGAGCAGGTCGCGGGCAGCCTCGCACACCTGACCCGCGAGCGCGCCGGAGGTCAGGTAGCCGTGGAACGTGTACTTGTTGTGGTCGTAGTCCTTGGCGATGTTCTCCGTGATCACGTTCGATGCGGCACCGGGCGTGATCATCACGGTCTTCAGGCGGGCCGACCAGGGCTCGAGCGCGAGAACGACCTCGCTGATGTAACTCGCAATTACCGCCGCGACGTGATCCTCATTGACCGCCCGCTGGAACGCTCGCACGGAGTCGGCCGACGAGGAGTGGTTGTCGTACGAGACGATCTCGATCCGGCGGCCGTCCACGCCGCCCCTGGCGTTGATCTCGTCCGCGGCGAGTTGTGCGGCACCCGGGATCGAGGACCCGGCGACGGCCTGCGCCTCGGCGATCACGCCGATCCGAATGGGGTCTTTGGTTTGTGCGTACGCGGGTCCGAGCACAACCGTCGCGAGGGCCAGGAATGACGAAGTGACAGCCATCGAACGGGCACGTCGTGCCCGACCACCGACATCGCGAGCCATGTTGTCTCCCGGGCGTGTTGGAATGTTTGATGCGGCCGCCGCAGCGCGATGCTGGGGCGGCCGCGATCAAATGTCAATCGATGAGCGGCGTGGCGCGCGCTTCCGCCGCGCGTTGCGGCGAATGCGCGCACGTGCGCGTGGAGACGATTGCGGGCTATTGCGCCGGCAGGTCGAGGTCGGCCGTGGTCGATTTGTCGCCGCTCTTCAGCGTCAGCCGAAGCTGCCAGGGCCCTTTCATCGTCGGCGTCAGATTCGAGATGTGCCAGCCACAGGCGCCCATTTTCATCACCTCCGGCTCGGACGCTCCGCCGTGCCCGCCGTGCGTCGGCATCGTGAACGCCACCTTGTCCACCGTCGGACACTGGCCGGCCGCGCCGCCGATGGCGGAGATGTCGACCATCACTTCGTTTTCCTTCTTGACTTCGAGCGCGGCGGGCGCATCGGGCTTCAGCGACCACTTGCCATCGGCCGACTTGATGGCCTGCTGCGCGCCCGCGCTTGCGCACAGCAGCAACCCGACGAGCAGCAGTTGTTTTTGACCCGGCGAACGAATGACCACGGCCGACCTCCAGCGGTGAAAGGAGGCCGGAATTGTAATGCGCACCGAGGCGGCGCCGCGAATCGCCGGCGGCCGACGGCGGGATGTCAATCGGTCATCCGGATGCGTGCATCGTGGCCTGGCATCGGTGCGATACTTTCAGGGTCGAAATTGCGGACATGAAAATGAGACGGATCGCTGAATTGCCCGCGGGTCTCGTGCTGGCGCGGGTCATGGTGGCGGCGGGCCTCGCCGCTGGTTTCGCATCCCAGGCCGAAGCGGCCGATGTCGGGGTCTCGATCAACTTCAGCCAGCCCGGCGTCTATGGCCGGATCGATATCGGCGCCTTCCCCCAACCCGAAGTGATCGTGGCGCAGCCGGTGATCATCGCGCCGCCGCCGCCGCGCGCCGTTCTCGGGCCGGCGCCGGAACCGGTCTACATGTGGGTACCGCCGGAACATCAGAGGCGCTGGGGTTATTACTGCCACCAGTATCACGCGTGCGGCGTGCCGGTGTACTTCGTCAAGCACGACTGGTACGAGGGACACGTGATGCATGGCCACGGGCGTGCCGAAGGCCGGGATCATGCCCGGGGCCGCGATGAGCGCCACGAGGACAGGGATCGAGGGGAGAGGGATCGCGGCAAGGGGCGCGACGAAGGCGATCGGGGTGAACGCGGCCGGGGGCGCGACCGGGACTGACGGCCGGGACTGACGGCCGGGACTGACAGCCGGGACTGACAGCCCGGACTCACGGCCGGAACTGACAGCCGCTTGCCGCCCGTCAACCCGCCGGCGGGCGGAACGTCCATCATGGAGTTCAGGCGCGGGAGGCGTCCGCGCCGGCGTGCAGGGCGCGCGGCGAGGCGCGCCGGGAGTCCGCGATGCATCGGGAGTCGGTGTCACTCGGGCGGCGCCGGTTGCCCGGCGACCTTGCCGTGCCGGGCACCGCCGTGGGCTTGGTGGTGTTCGCGCACGGAAGCGGCAGCAGCCGGCTGAGCCCGCGCAACACGGCGGTTGCCGACGCCCTGAATCGCGAGAACCTCGCGACGCTGCTGTTCGATCTGCTGACCGTCGGGGAAGCGGACGACCGCGCCAACGTGTTCGACATCGAATTGCTCGGCCGTCGGGTGGTCGAGGCGCTCGACTGGATCGACACCCGCCCCGACCTGGCGGCGCTGCCGATCGGCCTCTTCGGCGCCAGCACCGGTGCGGCGGCCGCGCTGGTGGCGGCGTCGATACGTCCTGGCCGGGTCGCCGCGGTCGTTTCGCGCGGAGGCAGGCCGGATCTCGCGGGCGGGCACCTGAAGTCGGTCGCGGCGCCGACGCTGCTGATCGTCGGTGCCGACGATCGCAACGTGCTTCACCTCAATGAAACGGCGCTTGCCGGGATCGGCGCCGAAAAGCAGCTCGAGATCGTCCCCGCCGCGACCCATCTGTTCGAGGAGCCGGGCGCGCTCGAGGCGGTGGCCCGGCTGGCGGCAGCCTGGTTCGGCCACCATCTTCCCCTGGCGCAGGCGCGATGACCGTATTTGCCGATCGCGTCGAGGCCGGGCGCCTGCTCGCCGCCAAGGTCGCGGCGCTGGGCGTGTCCGATCCGGTCGTGCTCGCGCTGCCGCGCGGCGGCGTCCCGGTTGCGGCGGAAGTGGCGCGGGCGCTCGCCGCACCGCTCGACCTGCTGCTGGTGCGCAAGATCGGCGTGCCGTGGCAGCCCGAACTGGCCGTGGCGGCGATCGTCGACGGCGCGGAGCCGCAACTCGTGATCGACGAACCCGTGTTGCGGGACACGGGCCTCGCGCGCAGCGTGATCGACGACGAAGCCCGGCGCCAGCTGAGGGAGATCGAGCGGCGGCGCATCACCTACCTGCAGGGGCGCGCTCCGATTGCGGTCGAAGGCCGGACCGCGATCGTGGTCGACGACGGGATCGCGACCGGCACGACGATGCGCGCGGCGCTCCGAGGCCTGCGCCGGCGCCGGCCGGCGCACCTCGTCCTTGCGGTGCCGGTCGCGCCGGCGGAAACGATCGCCGCGCTGCAGGCCGAGGTCGACCGCATCGTCTGCCTGGCGCAGCCCGATCCGTTCTACGCGATCGGCGCGTTCTATCGCGACTTCCATCAGCTCGACGACCAGGAGGTGATCGACCTGCTGGCGGCCGCAGACAGGCTCGGGCCGGCCGGCAGCGGGCCGCGCTGATCCCCGGCTTCAGCCCGCGGGCGCGGAGAGCAGGCTTTTCAGCTCCTCGTCGCCCAGGGTCTCCTTCTCCAGCAGGCGAGCGGCGCCGCGCTCGAGCACGGCGCGGCGCTCGGTCAGGATCTTCAGGCTGGTGGCCAGCGCCGTGTCGACGAGCGCGCGCGCGGCGAGATCGATCTCGCGCGCGGTCTGCTCGGAATACGAGGGCCGCATGCCGGGCGCCCCATCGACGTCGAGAAAGGTCGGGCGGTCCTGCTCGTAGACGAGCGGCCCAAGCGTGCGGTCCATGCCGAAACGGGCGACGATGCTGCGCGCGATCTGCGTGACCTTGGCGAGATCGTCGGCGGCGCCGGTGGACAATTCGCCGAAGATCAGCTGCTCGGCCGCGCGCCCGCCCAGAAGCACGGCCATTTTGTTCTCTAGCTCGCCGCGCGTCATGAGGTAGCGATCCTCCGTCGGGCGCTGCAGCGTGTAGCCGAGCGCGCCCACGCCGCGCGGAATGATCGAGATCTTCTGCACCGGATCCTGCCCGGGCAGCGCGCTCGCCACGAGCGCGTGCCCCATCTCGTGATGCGCGACCACCGCCCGCTCTTTCGGATTGAGCAGCCGGCTGCGCTTCTCGAGCCCCGCGACGATGCGCTCGATGGCGGCCGTGAAGTCGTCGAAGTCGACCTTGTCGTGACCGCGCCGGGTCGCCTGCAGCGCCGCCTCGTTGACCAGATTGGCGAGATCGGCGCCGCTGAAGCCCGGCGTCAGCGCTGCGATCGGGTCCAGGTCGACGCCGGGTGCAAGCGCGATCTTCTTCGCGTGCACGCGCAGGATCTGCACCCGCCCCACACGATCGGGGCGATCGACCAGCACCTGGCGGTCGAAGCGGCCGGCGCGCAGCAATGCGGGATCCAGGATCTCCGGCCGGTTGGTGGCGGCCAGCAGAACCAGGCCCGAGCGCGGATCGAAGCCGTCGAGCTCGGCCAGCAGCTGGTTCAAGGTCTGTTCCTTCTCGTCGTGGCCGCCGAGCGCGCCGTAGGCGCCGCGGGCGCGGCCCAGCGCATCGATCTCGTCGATGAAGATGATCGCCGGCGCCTGCTTGCGCGCCTCCTCGAACAGATCGCGTACGCGCGCCGCGCCGACGCCGACGAACATCTCGACGAACTCCGAGCCGTTGATCGAGAAGAACGCCACGCCGGCCTCGCCGGCGACCGCCCGCGCGAGCAGGGTCTTGCCGGTGCCGGGCGGCCCGACCAGCAGCACGCCCTTCGGGATCCGTGCCCCCAGCCTGCCGTACTTCTCGGGGTCCTTGAGGAACCCCACGACCTCGCGCAGCTCTTCCTTGGCCTCGTCGACGCCGGCGACGTCCTCGAACGTCGCCTTGACCTCGGTCTCGACATAGACCTTGGCCTTGCTCTTGCCGATCGACAGCAGGCCGGCGCCGACGTCGCCCCGCTGCTGCAGGCGCCGGATGAGGAAGAACCAGATGCCGGCGAAGGCCAGTGCCGGCACGACCCAGGAGAGCAGGTCGCGCAGAAAGGTGTTCTCGACCACGCCGCTGAACTTGACCTTGTACTGATCGAGATCGCGCGCGAGCTCCGGATCGACGCGGGTCGTGACGAATTGCTTGCGGCCGTCGGGCAGCGCGGTCTTCAGGTTGCCCTGGATCACGTTGGCGGCCACCGCGATGTCCTGGACGTTGCCCGCCTTCAGTTGCTGCAGGAAGTCGCTGTAGGCCAGGGGCTCGGTCGCGCGGTACTGGATCCAGAGGTTCTGAACCAGCAGGACCGCGAAGAACGCGAAGATGAGGTACCCGATGTTGAAGGAGAGCCTTGGCTGCTTCATCGTTCGTCCGATCGATGTCGACGGCGGCCGCCAGCCGCGCGGGCTGCTGCGGATGATAGCGAGCCGATCAATCGCGTAGCACCGGGGCGCGATCGCGTCGCGTCAGGCAGGCTCGAGCCTACGGCGGGAGGCGGAGTGTCGCGTTCCCCCTCACCCCCGCCCCTCTCCCGCAAGCGGGAGAGGGGAGTGAACTGCGATCGCCTCTCGCGCAGGCGGGAGGGGGTGTGAATTGCGATCCACTCTCCCGCAGGCGGGAGAGTGCGTGAATTGCGGTCCCCTCTCCCGCTTGCGGGAGAGCCTGCTGCCGCCGCGGCGGCGGCTGCACACGGACCATGAACCGAGTGGCAGCAAGAATGACCCCCGTGAATGCCGCGGGGGGTGCTCGAGGGGGGGCGCAGCCACCCCTCGAAGCCGATCCTCCCGCTTTTCGGTTCCGAAGCTGCCGGCGCCAAACGTCCTGCTCCGCCGCCCTTCGGAGCTACGGTTCATGGAAAGGGGTAGGGGTGAGGGTAAGGGGCTAGGTTTGCCTCTGCTCCGCCGCCGGCTCTGCGTGATGGCCGCAGCGGCCGTGCAGGCCGGCGCGGAATTTCTCGCGCTCTTCGGGCGTCATCTGTTCCCAGCGCTCCATCATGCGCCGGCGCCAGTACATCGAGTAACCGGGGCGGCGCATGCCACCGACCAGGATCCTCACCAGCAGCAGCAGCCCGACCGCCTGCCAGAAACCGATCTCGTGCCAGCCGAACAGCGGCGGCACCAGCCAGTTCCACAGGCTCATGACCACCGCGCCCACCGCCGCCAGGAACACCACCGCGAGCGCCCCGAACTTCAAACCCCTTTTCCAGCCGATCCATCTCATCTTCAATCCTTCACGTAGCATCGAATTCGTCGTAAATCGCCTGCAGCCGCTCCCGGAGATGGCGCACCGCGTAGTGCTTGCGTGCCAGCAGCGTATTGATTCCCACCCCGCTGGCGGCGGCCAGGTCCTTGAAGCTGCGCCCCTCCAATTCGTGCGCGACGAAAACCTCGCGCTGCGCATCCGGCAGCTCGTCGAGCGCCGCTTCCAACTCCTCCAGCAGGAGGCCGCGCGCATAGGCCGCTTCGGGTCCGCCGCCGGGCGCCGGCAGCAGATCCTCGAGACGATCGTCCCCATCCCCGTCGCCATCGATCGGCTCGGCCGCCGCCGCCGACCGTGCCCGCCGGAAGCGATCCGTGATCCGGTTGCGCGCGACCCGGAACAGCCAGGCGCCCACCTGCTCGATCGGCTTCATCAGCCGAACCGCCTCCACCAGCTCGTAGAAGACATCCTGCAGGATGTCTTCGGCGTCGCCGGGGTCCGCAACGCGGCGGCGGATGAAGCCGAGCAGGCGCCTGCGCTCGCGCGCGATCGTGTCGACGATCGACCGGTCCTGTTCGCTCACCACCGCGTCGAGGCTCAATGCGGCCTTCATGGTGTGAAGACGGCGCTGCTAACCAAATATTGCATCTTCAGGCTTGCGCGTTGGATATACTGGTTCATCCAGTGCATGGGGGCGACGATGTTGCGACGCCTTCGGATTTCGCTGATCTTGCCGGCCCTGGCCGGCGCGGTGGTGTTTTCGCCGGCACAGGCAGAAATCGTCGGCTGGGTCGACGCGTCGGGGCGCACCACATACAGCAACCTGCCGCCGCCGGCCGGCGTCCGGGTGACCGACGTGATCAAGGAAGCTCCTCCGCCGACCCGCACGCCTGCGCAGGCCGCGGACGAAGAGAGCCAGGCGCAGGTGCGCACGCTGACCGAACGTGTGCGCCAGCTCGAGTGGCAGGTCGAACAGGCGCGTCGAGATGCTTCGCCGCCGGTGGTGTATCAGTCCGCCGCTTACCCGCCGCCGCCGAGGACCGCCTGCGACCCGGACACCTTCGACTGCGATCTCTCCTGGGGTCCGGTGTTCTACGTGGGAGGCGTCGTCCCACGTTCGCATCGAGAGCACCATTTTGAGCCGTTCCGCGGCAAGCACCACTTCGCGCCGCCGCCGCCAACACGCCTGGTCACCACCTCGGCGCCGCGGCGATAACGCCGGCGAGGGCGGGGCAGCGTGTAACGCATTGATTTTGTTACTATCGCTTCGCTCGCCCCGGTGATGAAACCGGTAGACATACGGGACTTAAAATCCCGGGCCGAGAGGCGTGCGGGTTCGAGTCCCGCCCGGGGCACCAGAACGAATGACGGCCGATTTCCCCGGATCGCGGTTGCGGGAAAAGGCATAAGCTGTCGGCAGGGTTCGGCTCCGGGTCGTCCCACAGATCGGAACGTCGTGAAGGTCTTCAACCTGCGCTGCGACCAGCACCACCCCTTCGAGGGCTGGTTCGGGTCGGCCGGCGACCTCGAAACGCAAATCGCGGGCGGCTTGCTGGAATGCCCGATGTGCGGGTCCAAGGAGGTCCGCCGCACGCCGTCGGCACCGCGGCTCAATTTTGGCGCCGCACCCGAGACGCAGGGCGCCGCCATGCCGGCCTCGGGCCCGATGCACGCGCTGGCGGTCAAAATGGCGCGCGAGATCGCCGCCAAGACCGAGGATGTCGGCGAACGCTTCGCGGAGGAAGCGCGGCGGATCCACTACAAGGAAATCCCCGAGCGCGGGATCCGCGGCGTGACGACCCGCGACGAGGCCGAGGCGCTGATCGAGGAGGGCGTAGGCGTGATGCCGTTCCCGTTCGCGCACCTGGTCAAGGAGCCGCTGCACTAGGCTGCAGCGGCACGCTCAGCGCCGCCGGTACTGGGTGCTGCCGAACAGGTTCTCGCGCGCTTTCTCGTCGAACGTCGGGCGCCTGCGATCGGCGAGGACCTCGAGCCCACGCCGCACCGCCGGCCGGGCGTCGACTTCGTCGAACCAGCGCTTGAAATTCGGATAGTCCGCGAGGTCGACGCCCTGGTTCGCGTGCGAGCGCGTCCAGGGAAAGATCGCGATGTCGGCGATCGAGTACTCGCCCGCGAAATGGCGGACCTCTCCGAGGCGGCGGTCCATGACGCCGTAGATGCGGCGCGCCTCGTTCGTGTAGCGCTGGATCGCGTACTCGATCCGCTCCGGACTGTAGTTGCGGAAGTGGTGCGCCTGGCCGAGCATCGGCCCGACCGTGCCCATCTGGAACATCAGCCACTGCAGCGCGACGAATCTGCCGCGGTCGTCGGCCGGCAGCAGACGCCCCGCCTTGCCCGCCAGGTACACCAGGATCGCGCCGGATTCGAAGAGCGGAATCGGCCGCCCGTCCGGACCGTCGGGGTCGACGATGGCCGGAATCTTGTTGTTCGGGCTGATGGCGAGGAATTCGGCGCGGAACTGGTCGCCCGCCCCGATGTCGACCGGATGCACCCGGTACGGCAGCCCGCACTCCTCGAGCATGATGTGGACCTTGTGCCCGTTGGGCGTCGGCCACGAATAGACGTCGATGGTCACGGTTCGGGTCTCCGCTCGGGCGCATGGCGCGCCAGTTCGAGTTTGGCGATGGCGTTGCGGTGCACCTCGTCCGGCCCGTCGGCCAGCCGCAGCGTGCGCGTGACCGCGTAGGCGTGAGCGAGCGGGAAATCGTCGCAGACGCCTGCGCCGCCGTGCGCCTGGATCGCCCAGTCGAGCACGGTGCACGCGACATTGGGCGCCACGACCTTGATCATCGCGATCTCGGCCTTGGCCGCCTTGTTGCCGGCGCTATCCATCAAGTGGGCGGCGCGCAGGGTGAGCAGCCGCGCCTGGTCGATCATGCAGCGCGACTCGGCGATCCGCTCCTGCCAGACGCCATGCCGGGCGATCGGCGCCCCGAAGGCGACCCGCGACGACAGGCGCCGGCACATCAGCTCGAGCGCCCGCTCGGCCACGCCGATCGAGCGCATGCAGTGATGGATGCGGCCTGGTCCGAGCCGGCCTTGGGCGATCTCGAAGCCGCGGCCCTCGCCGAGCAGCATGTTCTCGGCAGGCACGCGCGCCTGCTCGAACAGCACCTCGCAGTGCCCGTGCGGAGCATCGTCGTAGCCGAACACGTTGAGCGGACGCAGCACGCGCACGCCGGGCGTGTCCGCCGGCACGAGGATCATCGACTGCTGCGCATGCCGGGGCGCGTCCGGGTCGGTCTTTCCCATCACGATGAAGATGCGGCAGCGCGGGTCCCCGGCGCCCGAGGTCCACCACTTGCGCCCGTTGATCACGTACTGGTCGCCGGTGCGCTCGATGCGCGTCCGGATGTTGGTCGCGTCGGACGACGCGACGTCCGGCTCGGTCATCGCGAAGGCGGAGCGAATCCGCCCGTCGAGCAGCGGCTCGAGCCAGCGCTGCTTCTGCGCCGGCGTGCCGTAGCGCTCGATCGTCTCCATGTTGCCGGTGTCCGGCGCGCTGCAGTTGAACACCTCCGACGCCCACGGCACGCGCCCCATCAGCTCGGCCAGCGGCGCGTATTCGAGATTGCTCAGGCCCGCCCCGTACGAGGAGTCGGGCAGGAACAGGTTCCACAGGCCGGCGGCGCGCGCGAGCGGCTTGAGCTCCTCGATCAGCGCCAGCGGCGTCCAGCGCCGCCCTGCACGGGTATTGGCCTCGAGCTCCTCGTGATGACGGTGCTCGTTCGGGTAGACATGCTGCTGCATGAACGCGTCGAGCCGGACCCGCAGGTCGAGCACGCGCGGCGAGTAGTCGAAGTCCATGGCGGCGTCCTCCTCGCGGCAGAATACCGCAGCCGCGAGTCGCGGCCGCAACCGGAGCAGGTCGGGGCCGTCTTCGATCGGGTATAAAGGCGGGCGGTGAAGGCGATCCGGGCGCGTGATGCCCGGACCGGGCGGGCGCGGCAATGCCCGCGCTCTCGAGGTCGAGCGATGAAGGCGATCCAGTGCGTCGAGTGGGGCGGCCCGGAGCGGTTGAAGCTGGCCGAGGTCCCGGTGCCCGAGCCCGCCGCGGGCGAGATCCGGATCCGCGTGCGGGCCGCCGGGGTCAACTACCCCGATGCGCTGATCATCCAGCGCAAGTACCAGTTGCAGCCGGCGCTGCCCTTCGTTCCCGGCACCGAGGTCGCGGGTGTCGTCGATGCGGTCGGCCCGGGGGTCACGGCCTACAAGGGCGGCGAGCGCGTGGTCGCCTTCGTCAGCCTGGGCGCCTTTGCCGAATACGCATGCACGCAGGCAACCATGGCGGCACCGCTTCCGCCCGGCGTGGCCGATCCGGTGGCTGCCGCGTTCACGCTGGCCTATGCGACCTCGCAGCACGCACTGCGCGATCGCGGCGAGTTGAAGTCGGGTGAGACGCTGCTCGTGCTCGGCGCCGGCGGCGGAGTCGGCCTTGCCGCGGTCGAGCTGGGCAAGCTCGCCGGGGCGCGCGTGATCGCCGCGGCCTCGACGGACGAGAAGCTGGGCGTGGCGCACGAGCATGGCGCCGACGCGCTCATCAACTACTCGGTGCTCGAGTTGCGCGAAGCGATACGCACGCTGACCGACGGCAAGGGGGTCGACGTCGTCTACGACCCGGTCGGCGGCGCCTACACCGAGCCGGCCTTGCGATCGATCGCGTGGCGCGGACGGCTGCTGGTGATCGGGTTCGCTTTCGGCCAGATCCCGCAGCTCCCGGCCAACGTGCTGCTGTTGAGGGGCGCTTCGGCGGTCGGGGCGTACTGGGGTGAATTCGCGAAGCGCGAACCGTCCGCCAACCGCGCGATGCTGACCGAGCTGTTCGGCTGGCTCGCCCAGGGCAAGCTGCGGCCGCACGTGTCGCAGACCTTCGCGCTCGCCGACACCGGGCAGGCGCTCGAGACGCTGCTGAACCGGCGCGCGATCGGCAAGCTCGTGATCACGCCGTGAGCGCACAGCCCTTTGCGCACGGCGCCCAGGCAGTCCGGTGAGGCGAGCGCCCGACGGCGCCCGGGATCACCCGTCGGCGCCGCGCGCCGCAATCCATCCCAGCTCCGCGAGCTTGCGCGCGCGGGCGCCGTGCTCGAGCGCATCGTCGGACGATGCGATGCCCTCGGTGGCCCGCTTGTAGACGCCTTGCAGGATGGCGGCGATCCGGAACAGGTTGTACGCGAGATAGAAGTTCCAGTGGTCGATCCGGTCGCGGCCGGTGCGCTTGCAGTAGCTGCGGACGTACGCCGCTTCGTTGGGAATGCCCAGCGCGGCGAGGTCGAGACCCTCGATGCCGCGGAACATCCCCGCCGGGATGTGCCAGGCCATGCAGTGATAGCTGAAGTCCGCCAGCGGATGGCCGAGCGTCGACAGTTCCCAGTCGAGCACGGCGACGATGCGCGGCTCGGTCGGCGCGAAGATCAGGTTGTCGAGGCGGAAGTCCCCGTGGACAACCGCGGTCTGCTCGCCCGCCGCGATGTGCCGCGGCAGCCATTCGATCAGCCGGTCCATCGCCTCGATCGGCTCGGTCTCCGAAGCCTTGTATTGCTTGCTCCAGCGCCCGATCTGGCGTTCGAAGTAGTTGCCGGCCTTGCCGAAATCGGCGAGCCCCGCGGCCTGGACGTCGACCGAGTGCAGGGCGGCGATCACCCGGTTCATCTCGTCGTAGACGGCGGTGCGCTGCGGCGGCTGCATATCCGGCAGCGCAGGATCCCACAGGATCCGGCCGGCAACGTGCCGCATCACGTAGAACGCGCGCCCGATCACCGATTCGTCCTCGCACAGCGACAGCACTTCCGGCACGGGGATGCCTTGCCCGGCCAGTGCCCGCATCACCCGGAACTCGCGCTCGATCGCGTGCGCGGAGGGCAGCAGCCGGGCTTTCGGGGCCGGCTTGCTGCGAAGGACATACTGGGCCGCCGGTGTCGTCAGCAGGTAGGTCGGGTTCGACTGGCCGCCCTGGAACTGCCGGACCTCGAGCGGCCCTTCGAAGCCGGGCATCTCCGCCCCCAGGAACCGCTCCAGGCGCTCGACATCGAACCGGTGGCGCGCGCTGACTTCCTGCAGGTTGTTCATCGAATTGGCCGCGATTTGAAACGAATGGTTCGCAATGATGCCCCACGCCGGGCAGGGACAGAGCGGTGCCGGGAAGGCCCGCCGGCACCTTTCGGCCGGAATCGCGGGGGAATGCGGGGGTAATCGAGCGACGCACGGATCATGCTTTGCTCAATAATCAATCCCTAATTTTGTGTATATATTCCGATTCGATTGGCCGCGCTTGGGCGCGTGTACGGTGCCGACGCCGATGAAGACTGCAACCCGAACGAGCTTGTGTGTTCCGCCTGTGCGAGCGAGCGCTATCGCGCTCGCGGTGGCCCTGGCACTTGGCGCTTCGAATGCCCACGGCTTCGGCTTCGGGCTGCCCGAGGTGACGAGCGCGCTCGGCCAGCCGCTGCGGATGAGCGTTCCCGTGGCGCTCGACCCGGATGTCGAACTGGCCCCGGAGTGCCTGCGAATCGTCGGTGGTACCGAGGGCGACCCCGTGCCGGCGCTGTCGATGGCGCGCGTGACGCTCGAGCGCGACGGCAGCCATGGCCGGCTGCGGATCGAAAGCCTGCAGCCGGTCAACGAGCCCGTGCTGCGCGTGGCGATCGAGGCTGGCTGCGCCCAGCACGTGAGGCGCGAGTTCACGCTGCTGCTCGATCCGCCCGGGCTGACACCGCCGGCGGTCGCGTCTTGGCCCGCGGCGGGGGCGCCGGCGGCAACGGCTGCCGCGCTGGCCGCGGCACTGCCGCCATCGTCGGACCTCGGACTGGGCATGGCCGAGATTCAAGGCCGGGTCGGGCAGCCGCTGTCGATGCGGGTTCCCGTCACCGGCGCGGGGGCTGCCGCGCTGACGCTGCAATGCGTGCGGCTGGGCGACACGCCGGTCTCTGCCGACGGCGCTCCGGTGCTCAGTGCCGCCCGCCTCGACCTCGAACGCAGTGGGCCGGATACCTGGGTCCGGCTCGTGACGCCCGATCCGGTAACCGAACCGGCGCTGCGCGTGGTCCTCGAAGTGGGCTGCGAAATGCCGCTGCGGCGCGAGTACGCCGTGCTGCTGGGGATGCCGCTGCCGCCGGTCGCGGACCTTGCAGCCGCCGCACCGCAGCCGCCGCCGCAGGCCGAGCCGGCACCGCCGAGCCCGCCGCCGGTGGCGAAGCCCAGGCCGCCGCGGTTGAAGGCGGTTCCATCGGTGCCGAAGCCGGCCCCGCGGACCCAACCCGCGCGCGCCCCTGAGCCCGCGGCGGCGCCGGCGCCCAAGCCGCAGGCCCCGGTTGCCGCCAAGGCGGCCGACCGCCTCGTGCTTTCGTCGAGCGAGCCGTCGCCCGATGCGGCCGCGGCTGCAGCTGCCGCCCGTGAAGCCGAGGTCATGAAACGGGTGCAGGAACTGTCGAACGAAGTGCGGCAGCTTCGCGCCGAGCTCGCCGCCGAAAAAGAGCGTCAGCGAGAGGCTGCCGCCAGCGAACAGAGAGTCGGTTTCGTCTGGGGGGCCGTGGTCGTGAGCCTGATCGGGCTCGGCGTCGCCGGCCTGCTGGGCTGGCGTCGCCGCCAGTCGGAGAAACCCGAATGGGCCGCGATCGCGGCAGCGGCAGCCGCGCGGCCTACCGGCCTGGGCAGGGAAACCGTCGTTCCCCCCGCGGCGCCCGCACCTGCCCCAGCGCTCGCTCGCAAGCCGGCGCCCGCTGCGGCGCCCGCCGCACGCGAGGAGCATTCCACCGAAGCCACGGAAACCGGCAATCCGCCGCACAAGATCGAAGTCACGGAATTGCACGACACGGTCCAGGTCATCGAGCAGCTCTACACCTCCTTCCTCGATCGCGATTCGGGCCGCAGGACCGTGCCGATCACGCAGTCGGCCGCGCCGTCCGACGGGTTGCCCTTGGATCTGACGACGGCGTCCAAGGCGAACCTCGATCGCGATTCGGGCCGCAGGACCGTGCCGATCACCCAGTCCGCCGGGTTGTCGCTGGATCTGACGGCGGCGCCGCCGCCGAAGTCGCCGATTGATGCCGCGCCCGCGACGGAGGATCTTTCGTCGCCGCTCGCCGAGCCCACGACCCGCTTCGACCTCGATACGCCGAGCCAGGCGCCGACCGACCTCTCGCTCGACCTGGACCTGTCGACGCAGACCCCGGCCGCGGCGGCCAGGGTGGCGCAACTGGCTTCTGCGAAGGCCGACCTGCCGACGGCGCCACCGCTTCAGGCCGCCGCGCCGAGGGCAGGCGCGCCGAACATCGTCCCTGCGGGCGGGCCGGCCACTCGCGCCGATTTCGGCGATACGCGCCTGACCCAGACGCCCACCGAACTGCTGCTGGATCTCGACCTGACCGAGTACTCGAGCGCCGGCCGGGCGACCATTCCGCCGATGCCGGTGGCGGCGCCGCTTCGCGTCGAAGCCGCGGGGGAACTCGGCGCGCCGACGGTGATTGGCGACACGGGAGGCTCGACGCCGCCCTCGGAGCACGCGCCGCTGGAACTGGACTTGAACGTCTCGGAAGCGACCGACGACGCGAAGGCCGCGAAGGGCGCCAAGAAACCGGCCGCCTGACGCGCGGCGGCGCTGCGGGCCGCAACCCGCAACCCGCAACCCGCAACCCGCAACCCGCAACCCGTCTCAGGCGTCGGGACCCTGGGCCGCCCCGGCCGCAAAGAGGGCGGCGATCTGCGCTTCCGAGTAGCCGGCCTGCCGCAACAATTCCGCGGTGTCGGCACCCGCCGGCGGTGCCGGCCGCGCGGACCAGGCGTGATCGCCCATCCGCGCGAGCGGGCCCACCATCGTGACCGCTCCGCGCCGATGGACGGTGCCGCGTGCCGCGAACTGCGGGTGCACGAGCGCCTCGCCTGGGGTCAGCACGGGTGCGACGCAGGCGTCGGCGGCCGCGAAGACGGACTCCCAGCTTGCGCACGTGCGGCTGCGGATGCGCTCGGCGACGCTCTGCGCCGTGCGCGCCGCCGTTGCCGAGCCGGGTGCCTCGCCGAGGCTCCAATGGCGGTCGGCGAGCTCGGGCAGCCCGATCGCCGCGCAAAATGCGCGCCAGAATTTCAGCTCCAGCGCACCGACCGCAAGCTGGCGGCCATCGGCTGTCTCGTACAGGCGATAGCAGGGTGCGCCGCCGCTCAACAGCGTCGCCCCGCCGACCGGCGTCGAGCCGGCGTCGAGTTGCGCATGCGGGAAGAAATGGTGCGCGAGCAGTCCATCGGTCATCGCGACGTCGACCCAGGCGCCGCGGCCGCTGCGCTGCGCTGAAAGCAGGGCGATCAGCAGCGAAGACAGTGCCGACAGCGCGCCGCCCAGCAGATCGCCGATCTGCAGGTTCGGGATCGCCGGCATGCCGGCGGCCCGATTCTGGTCGAGGATGCCGGCGAGCGCGCAGTAGTCGATGTCGTGACCGGCGCTCGACGCCATCGGCCCGGTCTGCCCGTAGCCGCTCAACGAGCACAGCACGAGGCGTGGATTGGCGGCGTGCAGCGCCGGCCAGCCCACGCCGAGGCGGGCCATGACGCCGGGCCGGAAACTCTCGATCACCGCGTCGGCCTTCGCGGCAAGGCGGAGGAACGCATCGCGCCCGGCAGGCTGCTTGAGATCGAGGCGCACCGAACGCTTGCCGCGGTTGAGCGCTTCGAACGCGGGGTTGACGCGCCGGCCGCCGGCGTCCGTCGCGAGCGGCTCGAGTCCGCGCAGGTAGTCGCCGCTGCCGGGCTCCTCGATCTTGACCACCTCGGCGCCGAAATCGGCCAGGTGCATCGTCGCCGCCGGGCCGGGCAGCAGCCGGGTCAGGTCGAGGACGCGGATTCCTTCGAGCGGCTGCGCGCCCGCCGCTGCGGCGGCCTCGCGAGCCCGGGGGCCCCGGGCCGTCATTCGATCGACTCCAACTCGGCCTGCAGCTCGAGCCAGCGATTCTCGAGGCGCTCGACCTCCAGCGCGACTTCGGCGCGCAGCTTGAGGGTCGAGTCGACCTCGCCGGTGTCGCCGGCGTGATAGAACTCGGGGCGCGCCAGCCGCGCGTCGATCTCGCGCAGGCGCACCGACTGCTGCTCGAGCTCGCGCTCGACCTTCTGCAGCCGCGCCCGGATCGGGCGGCGCGACTGCGCGAGGCGCTCGCGCTGCTGCGCCTCTTCGCGCCGCTGTTCGCGCCGGCGGGGGGCCGCGGAGGCTCCCTCGGCATCGTCGGCCGGCCGCTCGCGACGGCTCGCCAGCACCAGCGCCGCGTACTGGTCCAGGTCGCCCTCGAACGGCTCGACCCGGCCGTCGTGAACCAGCCAGAGCTGGTCGGCGGCCGCCCGCAGCAGATGCCGGTCGTGCGAGACCAGGATCAGCGCGCCCTCGAACGAAGACAGCGCCACGGTGAGCGCTTCGCGCGTTTCCATGTCGAGGTGATTGGTCGGCTCGTCGAGCACGAGCAGGTTCGGCTTCTGCCAGGCGAGCAGGGCGAGCGCGCAGCGCGCCTTCTCGCCGCCGGACATCTGCCGCACCGGCGCCGATGCCAGCTCGCCCGCGAACCTGTAGGAGCCGAGGAAATCGCGCAATTCCTGCTCGCGCGCGTCGGGCGCGATGCGGCGCAGATGGACCAGCGGGCTGTCGTCGGGCCGCAGCTGGTCGAGCTGATGCTGAGCGAAATACCCGATCATCAGTCCGGGCGCCGGACGCAGCTCGCCGGCTCGAGGCGCCAGGGAGCCTGCGATCGCCTTCACCAGCGTCGACTTGCCGGCGCCGTTGATCCCGAGGACGCCGATCCGATCGCCTGCCCGCACTTCGAAGCGGACCGAGCGCAGCACGGTGTGCGCGCCGTAGCCGAGCTCGAGGTCTTCCGCATCGATCAGGCGCTCCGGCAGGCGCAGCGGGTCGGGGAATTCGAAGCGCCACTCGCGCCGCGACCGCACGGGCTCGATCTCGACCAGCCGCTGCAGCATTTTCATCCGGCTCTGGGCCTGGCGCGCCTTGGTGGCCTTGGCACGGAAACGGTCGACGAAGCCTTGCAGGTGGGCGACCGTGCGCTCGTACTGGCGCGCGGCCGCGTCCTGCTGCCGGTTGCGCTCGATCAGCGCGGTCTCGAACGCGCTGTAGTTGCCGGCGTAGCGCCTGATGCGCCCGTCGGCGACATGCCAGATCGCGCCCGTGCAGCGGTCGAGAAACTCGCGATCGTGCGAGATGACCAGCACGGCCGCCGGCTGGCGCCGCAGCCAGGCTTCGAGCCACACGACCGAATCGAGGTCCAGATGGTTGGTCGGCTCGTCGAGCAGCAGGAGGTCGGCCGGCCGCAGCAGCGCGCGCGCCAGCGCCAGCCGGTTGCGCCAGCCGCCCGAGAAGCGGGCGACCTGTCGCGCGCCGTCGCCGGCGCCGAATCCCAGCCCCCGCATCACCGTCATCGCCTGGGCGACGATCGCTCCTTCGTTGAGCTCGGCCAGCGCGGCGTGCGCGTGCGCCAGATCCAGGTCGTCGTGCTGGCGCTGCGCGCGCTCGAGCGCTGCGCGCGCCTGGGCCAGGGGCGCGTGTCCCGCCAGGACGTAGTCGAGCGCGGTCTGGTCCGCGGCTTCGATGTCCTGCGCGACGTGCGCGATGCGCTCGGGCGGCGGCGCCTCGAGCGTACCCGCGTCGGGCTCGAGCTCGCCGAGCACCGCCGCAAGCAGCGACGACTTGCCGCAACCGTTGGCCCCGACCAGGCCGATGCGCTCGCCCGGCGCCGCGACGAGCGTCACGTCGCGGTACAGCGTGCGCGCCCCGCGGGCCAGTGCGAGGGCGGTCAGGCGGAGCATCGGATCGGCCCCCGGGCCCTACTCCGGCAGATCATCCCGCCGCACCATGAACACCATGTCGTCGCCGGCACTGGTCGTCAGCCAGGTCATCGGCACGCGCTGGAATTCGCGCTCGACGGCCGCGCGGCCGTCGCCGACCTCGACCACCAGCAGGCCGCCGCGCTTCAGGTGCCTGCGCGCGCCACCCATCACGCGCCTGACGACGTCCATGCCGTCGGCGCCGCCCGCCAGCGCGAGCCTGGGCTCGTGCGTGTACTCGCGCGGCAGCTTCGCCATCGACGCGTCGGTCACGTACGGCGGGTTGCAGAGGATCAGGTCGTAACGGCGCGCCGCGATCTCGGCGAACAGGTCGGACTGGACCAGGCGGATGCGCTCCCCGAGCTCGTAGTCGGCGATGTTGCGAGCCGCCACCGCCAGCGCGTCCGCCGAGACGTCGACGGCATCGACGCTGGCGGCGTGGAACACGTCGGCGGCGATCACGGCGAGGCAACCCGAGCCGGTACACAGGTCGAGGACCTCGTGCACGCTGTCGGCATCCTGGATC
>CAZEIW010000152.1:0-16924 GCA_964512305.1 uncultured Burkholderiaceae bacterium
GACGTGGATCCCCGGGACTTCGCCCGGGGATGACGCTGGCTTTGGGTTTGCCCTCAGCACCCATCATGGCCGGGCTTGTCCCGGCCATCCGTAAGCCTGCCCCCGGGCTTGACCCGGGGGTCGGCGCGAAACGAATCGCGTCAAGCTCGGCGACTTGGGTCCTGAGACTAAGTCCCGGGATGACGGCGTTCAACCTGTCCCACATTGACACACCTGCGCCGCCGGGACTCGCGCTCGCGGCCCCCGAACCCCCTCCTCGACCGAAAAACGACTCGATCCGCAGCACCCTAGCGATGGCACGGGCTTTGCGCTTGGGTTGCTTACCTGGCGCACGCCGCGTCGGGATTTCGATTCGCACACCATCAGTCGTCAGAGGAGACACGGTCCATGCGCAGAGCCCTGTTGTTGACCGTCGCCGCGGGGATGTGGCTCCCCGCCGTGCACGCCGCGGTCACGGATCAGATGATCGAGAACGCCGCCACCGACACCAAAGAAGTCCTGACCTGGGGCATGTCGCCCGACGGCCAGCGCTACAGCCGGCTGAGCCAGGTGAACACCCAGACCGTGAAGAATCTCGTCCCGGTCTGGTCGTTCAGCTTCGGAGGCGAGAAGCAGCGGGGACAGGAAAGCCAGCCGCTGGTCCACAACGGCAAGATGTTCGTCACGGCGTCGTACTCGCGCATCTTCGCGCTCGACGCCAAGACCGGCACCAAGCTGTGGAAGTACGAGCATCGGCTGCCGGAAGGCATCATGCCGTGCTGTGACGTGGTCAACCGGGGCGCGGCGCTGTACGACAACCTCGTGATCTTCGGCACGCTCGACGCCCAGCTGGTCGCGCTCGATCAGAACACCGGCAAGGTCGTCTGGAAGGAAAAGATCGACGACTACCAGGCTGGCTACTCGAGCACCGCAGCGCCGATCGTCGTGCACGGCCTCGTGCTCACCGGCGTGTCGGGCGGCGAGTTCGGCGTCGTCGGCCGGGTCGAGGCGCGCGACGCGAAGACCGGCAGGCTGGTCTGGACGCGTCCGACCGTCGAGGGCCACATGGGGTACAAATACGACGGCGACGGCAAGGCGATCGAGAACGGCATCTCGGGCACGACCAACCAGACCTGGCCCGGGGACCTGTGGAAGACCGGCGGCGCGGCGACCTGGCTCGGCGGATCGTACGATCCGAAGACCGGGCTGGTGTACTTCGGCACTGGCAATCCCGGCCCGTGGAACAGCCACCTGCGTCCCGGCGACAACCTTTTCTCCAGCTCGACGCTCGCGATCGACCCGAAGACGGGCCAGATCGTCTGGCACTACCAGACCACGCCGCACGACGGCTGGGACTACGACGGCGTCAACGAGTTCGTGACCTTCGACATGAACGGCAAGCGCATGGGCGGCAAGGCCGACCGCAACGGCTTCTTCTACGTGCTCGACGCGACCAACGGCCAGCTGAAGAACGCGTTCCCGTTCGTCAAGAAGATCACCTGGGCCAGCAGCATCGACCTGAAGACCGGCCGCCCGGTGTACGACGACGCCAACCGCCCGGGCCAGCCGCCCGCGGCCGGCGACGAGAAGAAGGGCAAGTCGGTGTTCTCGGCGCCCTCGTTCCTCGGCGGCAAGAACCAGATGCCGATGGCGTACAGCCCGCAGACCGGCCTGTTCTACGTGCCGGCCAACGAGTGGGGCATGGAGATCTGGAACGAGCCGGTCGACTACAAGAAGGGGGCTGCCTATCTCGGCGCCGGCTTCACGATCAAGACGATCAACGACGACTACATCGGCGCGCTGCGCGCGGTCGATCCGAAGTCGGGCAAGATCGTCTGGGAGGTGAAGAACAACGCGCCGCTGTGGGGCGGAGTGCTCGCCACCGCGGGCGGCGTCGTGTTCTACGGCGTGCCCGAGGGCTACCTGAAGGCGATCGACGCGAAGACGGGCGCCGAGCTGTGGAAGTTCCAGACCGGCTCGGGCGTCGTCGCTCCGCCGATCACCTGGGAGGAGAACGGCACGCAATACGTCGCGGTGCTGTCGGGGTGGGGCGGTGCGGTTCCGCTCTGGGGCGGCGACGTCGCGAAGAAGGTCAATTTCCTGGAGCAGGGCGGCTCGGTCTGGGTGTTCAAGCTGGCCGGCAAGTAAGCATCAGGAAGCGTTAGACCGGCGGCCGGCGCGATGCGCCGGCCGTCGCCGCTTTGGAGAGCGGAATCCTGCAGGGGCTTTGAGCGGGATCCCGCCTTGGGCTTCGAGTCAGGCCTTGACGCGCGGCGCCTGCCCGGGCCTTTGAATCAGGCCTTGACGAGCGGCATCCCGCGCGAGGCTTCGAGCCGCGACGCCTTGTCGATCCAGACTGCGTCGGCGCGCGCGTAGTGCGCCAGGAGCGCCGCGCCGCGGCGGCGGTCGAGCAGCATCAGCGCGGTTGCGAGGCCGTCGGCTTGCAGTCCGGTGGGCGCCGCGACGGCGACGCAGCTGAAGTCGCGCGGCGAGCGGCCGCGCGCCGGATCGATGATGTGGTGGTTGACGAAGTCGGGCGTGAACGTGGTCGCGTAGTCGCCCGACGTGGCGAGGAAGCGGCCGTCCATCCGGATGGCGGAGATCGCGACGCCGGCATCGCGCGGGTGCTGCAGGCCGAGCGTCCAGGGCGCGCCGCTCTGTGCGCTGCCGACGGCGCCGAACTCGCCGGTGTCGACCAGCGCGTCGTGGAAACCGGCGTCCGCCAGGATCGCGCACGCGACGTCGGCGGCATAGCCTTGCGCCACCGCATTGAGCGTGATCGCCATGCCCGGGCGGACCCGGATGCGGCGCTCGGAGACCTCGACCGCGGTCCAGTCGACCTGGCGCCGCGCGGCGTCGATCTCGGCCCGGTCCGGCAGCCGGCCCTGCATCCGGCTGCGCGCGTACAGGGCCCACAGCGGCTGGATCGTCATGTCGAAGGCCCCACCGGTCTGCGCCGCCAGGCGCAGCGAGAACTCCAGGTTGCGCCGCAGATGCGGATCGGGATCGCGCAGGATCGACTCGCGGTTGAGCCGGCTCAGCTGGCTGTCCGGCCGATGCAGGCTCATCACGCGGTCGATGTGTTGCGTGGCGGCCAGCGCGCGCGCGATGGCGGCCTGCGCAGCCGCCTGCCGCGCGCCCTGCCGGTCGGTCACCGCGGCGATGCCGACCGTCGTGCCGAACGCGACCGCCGCGCCCCGCGCCAGCACGCGTCCGTCCGCCCCGGCCTCAGCCCCAGCGTCGAACCGCCGCGCCGCCCAAAGCCCCGCCGCGGCAAGCGTTCCCCCGAGCGTGGTTCCAACAACGATAGTCCGGCGCTTCATCTGCAGATCCTCAAGCCGTCGTCCCGCGATCATTTCCCCTCTCCCTCAGGGAGAGGGGTAGGGCTTCACTTCACTTCCCCTCTCCCTCCGGGTGAGGGGCAGGGGTGAGGGAGCGGGCCTCAGCACGTCTTCCCCGCTGCACCAAGATCCGCGGCGTGCACCGCCGGTCGTCGCGAAAGATCGCCACGCATTCCATGCACTGAAAGCACTCCGCATAATCGACCGTGCCCCGCCGGTCGATCGCGCGGTACTCGCAGCCGACGCGGCACGTCTGGCACGGCTTGCCGCATTCGATCCGCCGCTCGATCCAATCCAGGCGCCGCATCCGGCCCATCACCGCAAGCGCGGCGCCGAGCGGGCACAAGTAGCGGCAAAACGGCTTGTGGATGAACGCCGCGGCCAGCACGAAGCCGGCGGCGTACAGCACGAAGGGCCAGTGGCGGACGAAGGCCAGCGTGATCGCGGTCTTGAAGGGCTCGATCTCGACCAGCCAGTCGGCCCACGCCGGCCGCAGGCATGCCGCGCCGAGGATCGCGGCCAGCGCCACGTACTTCCCGCGCCGAAGCCAGCGGTCGGCCGTTTCGGGCACGCTGCGCGGCCGCAGCCGAAGCAGCCGGCCTGCCGTCGCCGTGAGCTCCTGCAAGGCGCCGAACGGGCACAGCCAGCCGCAGAACGTCCCGCGGCCCCACAGCACCAGCGAAACGAGGACGAACGCCCACAACAGGGTGCTGATCGGGTCATAGAGGAAGAAGGTCCAGCCGCGCCCTTCCAGCGCCGACTGCACCAGCGCGACCAGATTGACGATCGACAGTTGCCCCTGCGCCGCATAGCCGATGAAGCCGAGCGTGAAGACCAGGAACGCGGGCCGGAACACGTGCAGCCACGCCGAGTCGGTGACCAGCCGCGCGCGGGTCGCCAGTGCCCAGCCGAGCATCGCCAGCGCCGCGACCAGCAGCGCCAGCTCGCCGGCGCGCGCGCGCCAGATCGCGGTCCAGCCTCGATCGTCCGTGGCGCCCGCGATCAGATACCGGTCCGGCACCCCGACCCGGAACGGAAACTCGCGCGTGATCCGCTCCGGGTACACGAAGCCGTGGCTGCGCGTGACGCGCAGCGCCAGGTCGAACGGCTGCCCGGGGTCAAGCCCGCTGGCAGCGATGACGCGGAACGCCTTCCACGCGCCGACCGCCGGCATTCCGCGCGCCACCAGGTTGCCGTCGAGGTCGAGGTCGCGCATCTCGATCGGCAGTCCGCCCTGGCGCAGGCCCAGGCGTTCGGGCACCGCGCCGCGGACGAAGTCGTCGCCGACGAAGGAGTCGGGCGCGCTCATGACCAGCAGCACGTGATCGCCATCGCGGATGCGCGAATTCATCTGCGCCCAGCCGCGAGGGTCGAGCAGGTTGCGGCCGGCCTCGGGTACGGTCGCCAGCGCGATGTACAGGTCGACGCGCGGATTGCCGCCGCCCGCCCCCGCCGTCAGCTCGTCGGCCGCACCGGTGCCGGCGAACGCCCGCTGGACGTCGCCCGACTTCAGTTCGAACGGCCGCACCAGCCCGAGCGCGACAAGACCCGCCCAGTCGTGCTGGGCGAACGGCAGATCGGTCCGCACCCGCGCGACCTCGCCCGGATCCTTGCCGCCGGCGAAGCCGAGCTTGGCGCGCGCCACCTTGAGGGCGGAGGCGAGCAGGGTCTGGTTGATGATCCGCACCGATGCGGTCGCCTTGGCGACCCCGTCGATGCGGACCTCGACACCCGTCGTCGCGCTGCCCTTGGTCCCCGGCGCGCCGAGGCGGATGTTCTGCCGCAGCGACAGGCCCGGGTACTGGGCGACGAAGCGGAACAGCGGCGCCTCGCCCAGTCCGTCGACGAACACCGGCTCGTGCTGCGAAAGGACCCACGCGTCCAGGAAGGTCCCGTCGGGATCCATCGCGATCAGCAGATCGATCGGCGTGCCCGAGAAACCGGGGATCGGCGCCAGGTCGATCGATTCGAAGACGTAGCCGACCAGCTCGGTGGCCGGACCGTTCTGCTTGAAGATCGGCCAGACCGGCAGCGATGGATCCCGTTCTCCGACGAGCAGCGGGCTCGGAAACCGGCGCTCCAGCGCCGGCCGGTCGAGGACGCCGGCGGTTGCGGCGGGAGGCAGCCACGCCAGAGCCAGCGCCAGCGCGATGAGCGCCACCCACACGCCCGCCAGGCGTCGCCGGGCTTGCCGCGGGCGCCCGAAGGCCGCCCCGCCGACGGTCAATCGATCCACCCCTGCTCGCGGGCGCTGGCGAGAAAGTCGAGCACGTCGGGCGCGATGTCGCGCGCCTGAAACAGGTGTTCGAGCTCGGCAATCAGCTGCTCGACGCCGCGCGTCCCGTCACAGCGCGCGAGGATCGCGCCGGCGCTCGTGTTGAGCCGAACCCGGCGGGTGCCGTCGTCGAGCACGAATTCCCGTTCGGGTTCGATGCAATGCAGCTCGATCCCCGGCACAAGCCTCGGCGATCGCTGCGCCTCCGAAGGCAGCAGTGAAGTGTTCATCGCCGATTGAGGCTGCAAGGAATGTGCCGGGGAGGGTGGAGGTCATGGCGTCGTCATGGCCGGGTTTGTCCCGGCCGCGGATCTGAAACGCCTTGTCTCACACCTAACGGCGCTGCCACAGTCACCGTCATCCCCGGGCTTGTCCCGGGGATCCACGTCGGCGTAGGACTGATGCGCCTCCGCGTCGCGCCGACCCCCGGGTCAAGCCCGGGGGCAGGCTTACGGATGGCCGGGACAAGCCCGGCCATGACAAGTGCTAACGGCGCTCCCGTCGTGCCGTCATCCCCGGGACTGCGCCCGGGATGACGCATTTTGGGACCTCCGCGCCTCAGCGCCGACCGGCGTCGGGCAGTTTCGACTGGGACGCCAGGCCCGGCAGCTTGCGATAGATCGTGTTCCGGCTGATGCCCAAAGCGCGGGCCGCGGCCGAAACGTTGCCGTGGAACTGATTTAACGCCTGCCGGATCGACGCGGTCTCGACGTCGTCCATCGACTGCCCGGGCTGCCATCCGGCGGCCGCGGCGGGAGCATCCGGCGCGAGCGCGGGCACGGGGGGCGCGGGCACGGGGGCGACTGCCATCGGCGGCGCGGGGACGGGGCTGGCGGCTATGGGAGGCGCCGGGATGGGGCCAACGGCCATCGGAGGCGGCACGACGGCCGCCGCAGCCTGCGCCGCCAACGGCGCGGCCACGCCCGCCTCCTCCACCAATTCCTCCGGCAGGTGTTCGAGCCGGATCTCGCCATCGGGCCCGGCATGGGCGCTTGCCGACCGCAGCACGTTGGCGAGCTGTCGGAAGTTGCCCGGCCAGCGATAGCGATGGAACAGCGCCAGCACCTCCGCGCTGACGTGGCTCAGCGGGCCCTCGTCGCCGTGATCGTGCCGCTCGTTGACCAGCACCTTCTCGACGATCCGCGACAGGTCGGTGCGCTCCCGCAGCGGCGGCAGGCGCACGGTCAGGCCGTTGAGCCGGTAGTACAGGTCCTCGCGGAACTGGCCGCGGGCGATCAGCTCGCGCAGGTTGCGATTGGTCGCGCAGATCAGCTGCAGGTCGACCGGAACGCTCTTGGCTCCGCCCAGCGGCGACACGACCCGCTCCTGCAGCACCCGCAGCAGCCGCGCCTGCAGCACGACCGGCATGTCGCCGATCTCGTCCAGGAACAGCGTGCCGCCATTGGCGGCGAGGATCTTGCCGGGGTTGCCGCGGCGGCGGGCGCCCGTGAAGGCTCCTTCTTCGTAGCCGAACAGCTCGGACTCGATCAGCGTTTCGGGCAGCGACGCGCAGTTCACCGCCACGAACGGCGCCGCCGCCCGCGGCGAATCGCTGTGGATCGCGCGCGCGAGCAACTCCTTGCCGGTGCCGGTCTCGCCGATCACCATGATCGCGATGTCGCGCCCGACCACCCTCTGCACCTTGGCGATCGCCGCTTCCATCTGCGGATCGCCCGTGTTCAGGTAGCGCAGGCTGGAGAGCCGCGCCGAGCGGCCGTGATGCGCATCGTCGGCCTGCCGCTGCGCCGCGATCGCGGCGGACGCGCGCTCGGTGACGAATCCGGGCCTGATCCAGCGCGGCACGATGCGCTGCTCGGCCTTCAGGAACACCGGCGTGCCGTCGGCGAGGTGGGAGGTGAAGAGGCCCTCCGACGGCGCGTGGCGGCGCTCGTGCAGCGCCGACATCGGCGAGTCGAACAGCGAGCTGAACGTATGCGTGCGCAGCGCCGCCGTGTCGAGGTTGAGCAGCGCCTTCGCGATGCGGTTGGCAGCGAGGAAGCACCCGTCGGGCGCGAAGACGGCGATGGCCTCCATCAGCGTCCCGACGACGCCATGCCGGGTGTGGAAGTGCACGCGGACCGCGTCCGGGAACAGGTCGATGAACAGCTGGTTCTCGATCATCCGCGTCGACATCCGCACCAGGGCGAGCGTGTGCGGGTGGTAGCTGCGGAAGTCGCCGCTGACGTCGAGCACGCCGATCACGTTTCCCTCCGGGTCGGCGATCGGGCAGGCCGAGCAGGTGAGAAAGTGATTGGCCGTCAGGAAATGCTGGTTGGCGTGGACAACCGTCGGCAGGCCGGCGATCAGGGCGGTGCCGATCGCGTTGGTGCCCTTGGTGCGCTCGGCCCACGACACGCCGGGCGCCAGCGCCACCCTGCGGGCGCGCTCGATGAACGTGCCGTCGCCCGCGGCGTGCAGGATCGTCCCGCTCGCGTCGGTCAGCACCACCATGCTCTCTGTCCCCGCGACCTGCTCTTGCAGCGCTTCGATCAGCGGCAGGCCATGCTGGCGCAGCAGCCGCGCCCGCTCGAGCGCGACGTTCATGTCGGCGGTCGCCAGCCGGTCGAACTCCGGCCGCTGATGAGGCACGAGTCCGAACAGCGCGGACCGCTCGTGCGAAGCCTGGATCAGCTCCGTGGCTGGCTGCGCTTCTCCCCCCGTGGCGCGGGGATCTGGCGGAAGGCTCGGCATGCGTCTCCTCGGGTCCGATGTCTTCGGCTGGCACTACGCCGGCAGGAAGCACCGGAGCCCAGCGGGGCGCGTTGACCAGCTGTGTCAATTTGGCACAGCTGCGCCGCCTCCAACCTGAATGAGCAAAATGTAGGCCGCCTCGATGTCCCGTGCAAGTCCAGCCGCAGGCACCGCCCGCATGGCACGCGACTTGCGCATATCGACGAGTCCCAGCCAATCCTGGCCGCGCTGGAACCCAATCGAAGGAGATCGAGAGATGAATGTGTCGATAGCGGAAGAAGCGCGGCGCCGCAATGCTGCGCGTCCGATCGCGGCATTTGCCGCGCTGATCATCGCCTGCTGGTGGGCCTCCGCGCTGCCGCTGACGGCGCACGCTCACGGCAATGTCACCCCGCAGGCGGTCGACACGCACGAGCTGCCGTCGCTGGGCGACGCCTGGCGCGCCGAGAATCCGTATCGCGAGAACGCGGTCGCCGTGCGCATCGGCGCCTCGGCGTTCAACCAGAACTGCGCGCGGTGTCACGGGCTGGAGGCGATTTCGGGTGGCATCGCGCCCGACCTGAGGCGCCTCGATCGCGAATGCATGGACCTCGCCGACGACAAGAAGCGGGTGGCCTGCTACACCGAGACCGACCAGTACTTCCTCGCATCGATCCGCAAGGGCAAGGTCCGCAACGGCGCGGTCTACATGCCGCCGTTCGAAGGCATCCTGAACCAGGAGGCGATGTGGTCGATCAAGGCCTATCTCGAAACCCGCCGCACCAACGAGTGACCATGGCTCCCGGGCGGCACGGTCGATTGATAGTGGCGCTGGCCGCGCTGTTCGTGCTGGCGCTCGCCGGCGCGAACGCGCGCGCCGATGCGGATCTGCAGCGCATCCAGTCCGGCGGCGTGCTGAAGGTCGCGGTCTACCGCAATTTCTTTCCGTTCTCGGACCAGGGCCGGGGGATCGACATCGATCTCGCGCAGGCGCTGGCCGGGCGCCTCGGCGTGCGTGTCGAGTTGCTGCCGTTCGACGCCGGCGACTCGATGGCCGACGACTTCCGCAACATGGTGTGGAAGGGTCACTACCTGGGCTACGGCCCGGCCGACGTGCTGATGCACGTTCCGGTGGACCGGGTGCTGGCCGTGCGCAACGAGCAGGTGCGGATCTTCGGCGCGTATTACCGCGAGTCGCTGCGGCTGGCGGTCGACCCGGTGCGGATCGGGGACTGGCAGGGCCTCGACGTCTTCGCTCGCGAGCGCGTCGCGGTCGACGGCGGCTCGATTTCGGCGCAGGCGATGCTGAGCGCCGACGGCGGGCGCTATCGCGACAACGTCGTGATCGGGCGCGACATCGGCGAGGCGATTGCGGCCGTCAAGACCGGCCGCGCGGCCGCCCTGATGGCGACACGATCGGAAATCGAGGCCGGGTTGACCGCAGGCGACGCATCGCCCCGCTACGAGATCGTCGACCCGGCGCTGCCGACCGTGCCCGCGCACGGATGGGTGGTCGGCATGGCGGTGCGCAGCGAGAGGCAGGACCTGGCCGACGCGCTGCAGCACGCTCTGGACTCCCTGCGCGACGACGGCACGCTGGCGCGGATCTTCGCGCAGCACGGCGTGCGGTACGTGCAGCCCTGACCCGGCAAGTCCTCGCAATCCGATGCGGCGCAGTAAACAACGCCCGAGTCTTCCTTCGCATGGCGACCGGATTGAGACGCAATAAGCATCGATCGATTTCTGACTCGTATGGAGATGGCAACATGAACCGACGTATCGGACTTCTCACTCTCGCGTGCACCGCATTCGCCGGCACCGCGCTGGCGGACGAGCGCCTCGACGACCAGATGCGCGCGCTGGCGGCGCGCAGCGGCTGCACCGCGTGTCATAGCGTCGAGGCCGGCAAGCCCGGACCGAACGGCAGCGCGCCGATCGGGCCGGCATGGCATGACGTCGCCGTTCGGTACCGTGGCCATTCGGGCGCAGCCGACGGTCTCGTGCAGACCGTCCTGCACGGCAGCAACCCGTACTACGCGCACTGGAAGGACAAGGTCAGCGGCTACGCGATGCCGCCGAACGCGGTCGCGATCAACGAGGCGGATGCGCGCAAGCTGGTGAAGTGGATTCTGGCGCTGAAGTAACACTTCCCTCTCCCGCGCCCCGATCTCCCCTCTCCCGCGCCAGCGGGAGAGGGGCCGGGGGTGAGGGCAGCCAACGAAGCCTTAGCGCCCGCCCACACCCCCAACCCCACTCCCGCTAGCGCGGGAGAGGGGAGCGTCATGCCAGACCCGCAGCTCGATCGGCGTCGACCAGCTCCTCCGCCTCCACATCGCTGAACAGCCGCGATCGTGTCAAGAACCGCCGCCCCGTGCGGCCCTCGAGCGAGAACATGCCGCCGCGGCCTGGGACGACGTCGATGATCAGCTGCGTATGGCGCCAGTACTCGAACTGCGCGCCGCTCATGTAGAACGGGCAGCCCCCGATCTCGCCCAGTTTCACGTCCGAATCGCCGACCAGGAACTCGCCGAGCGGAAAGCACATCGGCGCGCTGCCGTCGCAACAGCCGCCCGACTGGTGGAACATCAGCGGGCCGTGCTCTGCTTTGAGGGCCTCGATCAACTCGAGCGCGGAATCGGTCGCCAGGACACGCTGCACCATAGCGGACTTCCTTGAAATGAACGCGTGAACTGGAAACGCTTCGACTTGCGCCGACCCTCGGGGCAGGCCCCTGAGGGCAGGCGTGGATCCCCGGGACTGCGCCCGGGGATGACGACTACTATTGGTTCGCCCGTTAAATGCGTCATGGCCGGGCTTGTCCCGGCCATCCACGTCGGTGCAAGTCGAAGCGCTTCCAGTTCGCCCCGACGTGGATCCCCGGGACTTCGCCCGGGGATGACGATTACTACCGAGGACGCCAATAGCAATGTCATGGCCGGGCTTGTCCCGGCCATCCACGTCGGTGTGCAACGACGCGCTTCCAGAATGCACCCTACGTGGATCCCCGGGACTTCGCCCGGGGATGACGCTCGCTAGCGCTTTCTTGCGAGTTACCTCTTAGAAGAACCCCAACGCCTTCGGGCTGTAGCTCACCAGCAGGTTCTTCGTCTGCTGATAGTGGTCGAGCATCATCCGGTGCGTCTCGCGGCCGATGCCCGACTGCTTGTAGCCGCCGAACGCGGCGTGCGCCGGGTACAGGTGGTAGCAGTTGGTCCACACGCGCCCGGCCTTGATGCTGCGGCCGAACCGGTAGGCGCGGTTGCCGTCGCGGGTCCAGACGCCGGCTCCCAGCCCGTACAGCGTGTCGTTGGCGATCGACAGCGCCTCGGCCTCGTCCTTGAACGTCGTCACGGACACGACCGGGCCGAAGATCTCCTCCTGGAAGATCCGCATCTTGTTGTCGCCGCGGAACACGGTCGGCTGGATGTAGTAGCCGCCCGTAAGCTCGCCGCCCAACTGGGCGCGGGCGCCGCCGGCAAGAACCTTCGCGCCTTCCTGGCGGCCGATGTCCATGTAGGACAGGATCTTGTCGAGCTGCTCGCTCGAGGCCTGGGCGCCGATCATCGTGTCGGTGTCGAGCGGGTTGCCCTGCTTGATCGCCTTCACGCGGGCGAGCGCACGCTCCATGAAGCGGTCGTACACCGATTCCTGCACCAGCGCGCGCGACGGGCAGGTGCAGACCTCGCCCTGGTTGAGCGCGAACATCACGAAGCCCTCGATCGCCTTGTCGAAGTACTCGTCGTCGGCCGCGGCCACGTCCGAGAAGAAGATGTTGGGCGATTTTCCGCCCAGCTCGAGCGTCACCGGGATGATGTTCTGCGCCGCGTACTGCATGATCAGGCGGCCGGTGGTGGTCTCGCCGGTGAACGCGATCTTGGCGATGCGCTTGGACGACGCGAGCGGCTTGCCCGCTTCCAGGCCGAAGCCGTTGACGACGTTGAGCACCCCCGGGGGCAGCAGGTCGCCCACGATTTCCATCAGCGCCAGAATGCCCACCGGCGTCTGCTCGGCCGGCTTCAGCACGATGCAGTTGCCCGCCGCGAGCGCCGGCGCGATCTTCCACACGGCCATCAGCAGCGGGAAGTTCCACGGGATGATCTGGCCCACGACGCCCAGAGGCTCGTGGTAGTGGTAGGCGACGGTGTCGTCGTCGAGCTCCGCCAGCGAGCCTTCCTGCGCGCGGATGCAGGAGGCGAAGTAGCGGAAGTGGTCGACGGCGAGCGGCATGTCGGCGGCGAGCGTCTCGCGGATCGGCTTGCCGTTGTCCCACGTCTCGACCAGCGCGAGCTTCTCGAGATTGGCCTCCATGCGGTCGGCGATCCGGTTCAGGACCGCGGCGCGCGCGGCGGGCGAGGTCTTGCCCCAGGCCGGCGCAGCGGCGTGCGCGGCGTCGAGCGCGAGGTTGATGTCTTCTTCGGTCGAGCGCGCGACCTGGCAGAACACGCGCCCGGTCACCGGCGTGACGTTTTCGAAATACTGGCCCTTGACCGGCGCAACCCACTTGCCGCCGATGAAGTTGTCGTACTTGGGCTTGAAGTGGACCTTTGCGCCGGCGGTGCCGGGTGCGGAGTAGAGCATCTGGGTCTCCTGTCGCTGAAAGATGAATGTGTGAAGGATCTGCCGTGCGCGGTGCGCGCGCGCGGACATGAGCGCAGGAAACGTGCCGGGGTTTTCAGGGCACCTTCAGGGCACCGAGAGGCGCCGCGCCGCACCCGCTTGTGTGCGAACGACGCAGCGCGCCCGTGCGAGGGTGTGACAGGGTGGAACAGTGTTGCGTAATGCGACGCAGCTTTATAGCCGAAAGACCATATCGGTCCGGCCTTTCAACGCAAAAGTCGGCGCCGCGACGCTTCGCATCATGAATCCGCCAGCAACCTCATCTTCGCATCGGCGCTGCGCAGCTGCGCAAGGCCGAGCAGCAGATCGAGGTTGTCGCGCAGCTGCTGCAAGGCCTCATCGGGCATGCGCGACAGCGCGTCCGGAATCACGCCGGCAGCGGGGTTGGGAGCGCGCCGAAGCAGCGCCTGCCCGGGTGCCGTGGGCTGGATGCGGACGACGCGTTGATCGCCGCTGCCGCGCTCGCGCCGGATCAGTCCCTTCGCTTCGAGCTTGTCGAGCAGATTGCTGGCGGTCGACAGATGAATCGTCAGCGCTTGCGCGAGCTCGGAAATCCGCAGGCCCGGAGTTCGGCCGATCACCGACAGCGCCCACAGCTGCGCCCCGCTGATGCCGCAACGCGCCTCGATGCGCTGGAAGTGCTGCTGCGAGACGCGGAAGAGCTCGCGGAACTGCTGCAGTACTTCGATCGCGCCGGGCGCTTCGCTTGCGCGTTCGGGTGTCGCGCGACGCCGGCGGACGGGCGGCGGCGATGCCGCCTTCGGCGCCGTTCGGCCTTTGGAATTCCGCGCGGGACGTGCTCCGCTTTTGCGCATCGGGCGGCTCCAGGTCGGCGGGTACTCACCGGCGCATGCGCCGATCTTGAAATTCTACCGAGCCCGCTGCGATCTCCGTTTTGCAATACGTCGGGTTTCCACAGCTCGTGTTACTTTTCATAAACATGCGAGGCGAGAAAATTCTTCACGAGGTGCTCCCGCGCTCGCGTTATTCACATCGATTCTCGCTAAGCTGCGTGACGCCGAAGCGGGTACTGATCCGGATCAAAGGGCTACGCTTCGCGCCACGACGCCGGCGGAGGGCCGACGCTAGCATTCCATCGAGATCGGGCGCAGCGGCCGCGGGAGGGACGGCCGGCGGGTGTGATCCGCCGGCGTGCGCGTGGGCCGAAACCGAACAGGACCATGGCAAAAATCTACGATGATCAAACGGAAGAGAACCTTCACAGATACGCGATCGAATCGCTGGCGGCCGAGTTGCACTACCCGGTCAGCGAGGTGCGGCGCATCTATGAGGAAGAGTTCGTGCGCCTGAAGACCGGGGCGCGGATCAAGGATTTCCTGGTCGTGTTCGCGACGCGCGGCGCGCGCGCCTCGCTGCTGCGCGCGCACGCCTGAGGTGCCGCGCGCCGGCGCGGAATGCGCGGGGGGATCCGCGTGGAATCCACCCGGAATCCACGCGGAATCGACGCGGAATCGATGAAAACCGTCGCCATTGAGGGCCGGCCCGTTCAGGTCGACGACGAAGGCTATCTCGTCGATCCCGCGGCCTGGACACGCGCGGTCGCCGAGGAGTTCGCCCGCCAGGAGGGCATCGAGCTGACCGACGATCACTGGGCGGTGATCGGCTTCATGCGCTCGTACCTCGACGAGCACCAGGTCGCGGCCGACGCGCGCTTCGTGATCCGGTTCCTCGCCGAACAAATGGGGAAGGGCGCCGACGCGCGCGTGCTGCTGTTCCGCCTTTTCCCGTACGGTTACGTGAGGCAGGCCTGCAGGATCGCGGGCATGCGGCGGCCACGCGCCCGGAGCACGGGCTGACGGCGCCGCGAAACGCGGTGCCCGCGGACGCGCTCAGAACGAGGCGGATCCCCGCAAGAGCCACGCGTGGCGGTTTTGCGCCGGCGCCACCGGGTAGTCCCCGGCGGTGTACGCCGTGCTCACTCGGCTGACCGCGACCCACGCGACCTCGGCACTGAAACGCGAGACCGTCGCGGCCAGTCCCAGGCGCATGTCGGCCTGGTTGCGGTGGCTGCCACGGCGGGCGTACGGCAGGCCGGACACGGCGTGGAGATCCCCCACGTGTCCGCGCAGCTGGAAGCCCTGGTCGAGCGGGAGATGGCCGTCGAGCTGTGCATACAGGGTGTGCACGCCGCGCCCGAAGTAGTCGGGAGCGAAGTGCAGGCGGGCGCTCAGGCCGTCGGTTGCGATGCCGGCATGCACTTCGTAGTAGTCGACCTCATCGTTGCCCGGGAAGCTCGAGTAGCTCGCGCCGGCGTCGATGCTGGGGCCGGCGTCGAGGCGCGTGGCGGCGCCGGCGTACGCCAGCGCCTGCACGCTGCAGCAGCTCTCGCCGTCGAACTTCACATTCGACAGGAAGCTGCCCGCGTACCACCCGCTCGCGCCGTCGTAGGCGAGGTCGACCTGGGCCGCCGGCCTGCCGTCGGTCAGCGAAACGCCGCGGAACCGGTAGTCCGACACGATGCTCGCGCTGGCCGAGACCTGTGCCAGCGCGCCCTGGCAGAGCGGCAAGGCGGCGAGGAACAGTATCGCGCCCCTCGCGCGCGGCAGCGGCACGGTCGGTGTCTAGCGGGCGGAAACTGGGGCCGGCCCGCCCGCGTTCGAGCATGCACAGGCACAGGTGCCGGCCACCCGGGCGATTGCGGCACAGGCATCGATGCGGCCGATGCGCGCCCGGCCCGCGCCCGTGGGCAGCGCGGTGCCGGCGGAGAGGGCCTCGACGACCTGTCTCGGCCCGAGGGAAGGAGCGAGTTGGTTCAGCAGCGCGACCAGCCCGGAGACGTGCGCGGCGGCAAAAGAACTGCCGCTGACCAGCCCCCAGCGCGCGCCGGGCTCGGTCACCGGCACGTCGGTGCCCGGCGCGAGCACGTCGGCGCCCGCCGGCGGCAGCGCGCTCTCCTGCTGCCCCACCGCGAGCACGCCGGGCTGCGATGCCGGAAAGCCGCCGTCGGGCGCGTCGGGATCGACCGCCGCCACGACCGTGATGCCGCGCCGCCCGGCCACCTCCAGCAGGCGTTGCAGCAGCCGGTCGCGCGGTCCGCTGACGCTCAGGTTGATCACCTGCGCGCGCCGGTCGAGCGCGAACTGCATCGCCTTGGCCAGTGTCAGGCTGTTGCACATCGATTCGTCCGCGCCGACCTGCCAGCAGGCGCGCAATGCCATCAGTTTCGCCTCCGGCGCCACGCCGGCGATGCCGATGCCGTTGTCGGCGCGCGCGGCGATGATCCCGGCGACCGCGGTGCCGTGGAACTCGGCCTCGTAAACGCCGCCGTCGACGAAATTCTCCGCCGCGATCACCTGCCCGACAAGGTCGGGATGCGTGGTTTCGACGCCGCTGTCGAGCTGCGCGATCGGCACGCCGCGCCCGGTCGTCAGCCGGTGCAGCTCGGCCAGGTGCCAGGCCGAGGCGGCGGGCTGCAGCGCGAACAGCGGGTCGCTGTGGCCATCGCCGTGACCGCGCGAGCGGAACACGTTCATCGGCTGCGCCCACTCGGTGCGGGGGTCGTGGCTCAGTGCATCGAGCTTGGCCGCCACCGATTCGAGCGGCGCGACTTCCATCACGTAGCACTCGACGCCCAGTGCCGGCATCGGCCAGTCCGACCGCAGGGTGAGGCCATACGCGCTCGCCAGTGCCGCGGCGGTCCGCCGCCGGGCGTCATGGCCGAGGCGCACGTCGTAGCCGCCTCCGTACGCGGCCTCCGGCCGGTAGTGGGCAGGCGCCAGCCGCAGCATCACCAGGATCTGCTGCGTGTCCGTGGCGCCCGGTTCCGGGGAGGCGGCCCGACTTCCAGGATGCAGGGCGAGCAGGACCAGCAAGCACAGCAAGGGCCGCAGCGCGGCACGCCGAAGCGTCACGGCGAAGGCCCCGCCTGAAGCGACTCGGCAAGCACCACGCCGTGGTCGGAGCGCAGCTTTTCGAGCGCCGAATCGGCCGCTCCCGGCGCCACCGCGAGCACGTAGCCGTTGGAGGCGCTCGGCCCGCCGACGATGCGCGCGCCCGCGTCGCGCACGATGCGGCGCATGTC
>CAZEIW010000153.1:0-8308 GCA_964512305.1 uncultured Burkholderiaceae bacterium
TCGATCCTCGCCCCCAAGCCGGCCAGCTTCTGCTCCATCCTCTCATACCCGCGGTCCAGATGGTAGATCCGCTCGACGGTCGTTTCGCCTTCCGCCGTCAGCCCGGCGATCACGAGGCTCGCCGAGGCCCGCAGATCGGTCGCCATCACCGTGGCGCCCGACAGGCGCGGCACCCCGCGCACGATCGCCGTGTTGCCCTCGATGTCGATCTCGGCGCCCAGGCGCTTGAGCTCGAGCACGTGCATGAAGCGGTTCTCGAAGATCGTCTCGATGATGCGGCCGACGCCCTCGGCGGTGCAATCGAGCGCCATGAACTGCGCCTGCATGTCGGTCGGGAAGGCCGGGTAGGGCGCGGTGCGCAGGTTGACCGCGCGCGGGCGCGTGGGCGCCTGCAGCCGGACCCAGTCGGACCCGGTTTCGATCCGCGCGCCGGCTTCACGCAGCTTCTCGATCATGGCATCGAGCGTCGCCGGCGCGGCCGCCTCGACCGCGACGTCACCCCCGCAGGCCGCCGCCGCGACCAGGAAGGTCGCGGTTTCGATGCGATCGGGCATCACGCGGTGCGCGGCGCCGTGCAGGCGCTCGACGCCCTGGATCACGACGCGGTCGGTGCCGGCGCCGCTCACGCGCGCGCCCATCCGGTTGAGGCAATCGGCAAGATCCACCACCTCGGGCTCGCGCGCGGCGTTCTCGATCACCGTCTCGCCGTCGGCCAGGGTCGCCGCCATCATCAGGTTCTCGGTGCCGGTCACCGTGACCATGTCGGTCACGATCCGGGCCCCGCGCAGGCGGCGGCCGCGGCCGTGGCTGGCGACGATATAGCCCTGCTCGATCCGCAGGTCGGCGCCGAGCGCCTGCAGGCCCTTCAGGTGCTGGTCGACCGGGCGCGCCCCGATCGCGCACCCGCCGGGCAGGCTGACGCGCGCTTCGCCGGCGCGCGCCAGCAGCGGCCCCAGCGCCAGGATCGACGCGCGCATCGTCTTCACGACCTCGTACGGCGCCTCGACCGAATGCAGGCTGGCGGCCCTGAGGCTGACCACGTCGAGATCGCGCGACACGGCGACGCCGAGGCCGCCGAGCAGGCGGCTCATGGTCCCGATGTCGGCCAGCCGGGGCACGTTGGCGAGCGCCAGTTCGTCGGACGTCAGCAGCGCCGCGGCCATGATCGGCAGCGCGGCGTTCTTGGCGCCCGACGCGCGCACCGCGCCCTCCAGGCGCGCGCCCCCGCGGATTCGAAGTCTGTCCATCTAATGGGCGTTCACAAGTGTTGAGACCGCACCTTCGACATCAGCCGGCCATGCCACGGAAGAGCGGGAGGATCGGCTTCGAGGGGGATCTGCGATCCCCCTCGAGCACCCCCTGCGGCCATGACAACTGTCGCATTTGCGTAGATCGCTTCGCGCCAGCGCGAGCGGCTTCGTTCTTGTCGTTCGTTCGTGTAGAACATCAATAGGCTGCGTGCCTAGGCCGCGCCGGACGCCGCTTCCTGCGGCGTCAGCGTGCGCATCGAGAGCGCATGGATCTCCTCGCGCATGCGGTCGCCGAGCGCCGCGTACACCAGGCGGTGGCGCTCCAGCCGTGTCCGCCCCTCGAAATCCCGGCTGACGACGAGCGCGTTGAAATGATGGCCGTCGCCGTCGACGACGACCTTTTCGCAGTCCAGCCCGTGCCGGAGCGCGCTTTCGATCTGCTGGATCAATGCCGACATCGTCACATCCGGATCTTGTAGCCGCGGCGAAGCATCTGAAGGGCGACCGCCGATACCGCGGCCAGGGCCGCCAGCACGATCGCGAGGCTGAGCACGGGGGAAACGTCGGACTGCGCGAAGAACCCGTACCGGAAGCCGTCGATCATGTAGAAGAACGGGTTCAGCCGCGACAGGGTCTGCCAGAACGGCGGCAGGCCGTGCACCGAATAGAACACGCCGGACAGGAACGTCGCCGGCATGATGATGAAGTTCTGGAACGCCGCCAGCTGATCGAACTTGTCCGACACGATGCCGGCGATCAGCCCGAGCACGGCCAGCAGCGCGGCGCCGGCGAGCGCGAACGCGGGCACCCACAGGGGCGCCTGCCAGGCGACCGGCGCGAACCAGGCGGTGACGGCGAACACGCCCGCGCCGACCGCGACCCCGCGCACCATCGACGACAGCACGTAGGCGGCGAACATCTCGACCGTCGACAGCGGCGGCAGCAGCACGAACACCAGGCTGCCCATGATCTTGGACTGGATCAGCGACGACGACGAGTTGGCGAAAGCATTCTGCAGGACCGACATCATCACCAGGCCGGGGATCAGGAACGCGGTGTAGCGCACGCCGGCGAAGGCCTCCACGCGCGTGTCGAGGACGTGGCCGAAGACGAGCAGGTAGAGCACGGCGGTAAGCACCGGCGCCGCGATGGTCTGGAAGCTGACCTTCCAGAAGCGCAGCACCTCCTTGTACAGCAGCGTGCGGAAGCCGACCAGGCGCGCGGTCGCGACCACCGGCGCGCCGGCGCCGCCGGGCAGGCGGACGTCGGTGGCTGTAAAGCCAAGGCGGGAGGGGTCGAGCGGGCTCATCGAGCGGCTCCGGGGTCGACGGGGCGCGCCCTCACCCTCACCCCCGGCCCCTCTCCCGCAAGCGGGAGAGGGGAGGCACGGCGGCTGCTTGAGCTCACTCCACAGATACACGGCGGCGGCCGCTCGAGCTCCCCTCTCCCGCTTGCGGGAGAGGGGCCGGGGGTGAGGGTGAGCCACCTGTGGCTGCGGCACCTGCACACGGACCATGAACCGCGTGCCAGCAAGAATGACGCCCGTGAATGCCGCGGGGGGTGCTCGAGGGGGGGCGCAGCCACCCCTCGAAGCCGATCCTCCCGCTTTTCGGTTCCGAGGCTGCCGGCGCCAAGCGACCTGTTCCGCCGCCCTTCGAAGCTACGGTTCGTGGTGAGGGCGCGCGCGCTCACGCCGCCCTCCGCTGAGGCGCCTCGGCCATCACCTGCAGGAACACGTCCTCGAGGTCCGCGTGACCGACCTCCAGCTCCTCGATCTCGCAGCCGGCGTTGCGGCAGGCCGCCAGCACCTGCTCGACCTCGGCCGGCTGCGCCAGACGCAGGACGGTCCGGCCGGGCTGCTCCTCGACCACCTGCGGCCGCAGCGAAGCAGGCAGCGCGCCGCGCAGGCGCAGCGTCATCTGCAGTCCGGCCACGCGCCGCAGCAGCTCGCGGGTGGGCTCGAGCGCGACCACGCGCCCGGCCTTGAGCATTGCGATGCGGCCGCAAAGCTGCTGGGCCTCCTCCAGATAGTGCGTGGTCAGCACGATCGTGTGGCCCTCGCGGTTGAGCCGGCGGACGAACTGCCACAGACCCTGCCGCAGCTCGACGTCGACGCCGGCGGTCGGCTCGTCGAGCACGATCACCGGCGGCCGGTGCACGAGCGCCTGCGCCACCAGCACGCGGCGCTTCATCCCCCCGGAGAGCGAGCGCATGTTGGCGTCGGCCTTGCCGGCGAGGTCGAGATGGCCCATCACCTCGTCGATCCAGGCGTCGTTGCGGGCGAGGCCGAAGTAGCCGGACTGGATGCGCAGCGTCTCGCGCACCGTGAAGAACGGGTCGAACACGAGCTCCTGAGGCACCACCCCCAGGCGGCGCCGGGCCGCGCGATAGTCGGCGGCCACGTCGTGTCCCAACACGCTGACGCGGCCGGAAGTGGCGCGCGCGAGGCCGGCGATGATCGAGATCAGCGTCGTCTTGCCGGCGCCGTTGGGCCCGAGCAGGCCGAAGAATTCGCCCTGTTCGACGCGGAGGCTGACGCCGTCGAGCGCGGTGACGCGCGGATAGCGCTTGACGACGGCGCTGGCTTCGATTGCGGCGATCGACATCGGGGCGGGGGCCGGCGCAGGTCGCCGGCGAGCCCTCTATTGTAGGGGAGGAGCTAGGCGGTCACCCCGACCAGCACCTCGACCCCGTAAAGCGCCGCCAGGCTCATCAAATCCTTCGGCACGCCGGTCAAGCCCAGCGTGACCCCACGTTCGCGCGCGGCGCGCTGCCAAGCGAGCAGCAGCGCGACCGCCGAAGAGTCGCAACGGGCGACCGCGGACAGGTCGATTGCGGCGTCGCCGGCCCGGATCGACGCCAGACCCTGATCCAGCAGCAGGTGGGCGTTGGCGTTCGTGATAAAGGTGGCGTCGACTTTCATCCGCGCTCGAATCCGGGAACCTATCAGGCCTGCTTGGGACCGGCGGCCAGCTTGCGGTTCTTCTCCGTCAGGGCCTTGATCAGGCCATCGACGCCGTTCTGGTTGATCTCGGACGCGAACTCGTTCTTGTAGTTCTCGACCAGCCAGACTCCGAGCACGTTGACGTCGTAGATCTTCCAGCCGGCGTCGGTCTTCTCGAGGCGGTAGTCGAGCTGGATCGGATCGCCCTGCGACGGCACGACCTGCGTGCGCACGATCACGTCGGTATCCGCAGGCTGGGACCTGAAGGGGCGCATCTGGACCTTGTGGTCGGTCACGTGCGCGAGCGCTCCGCTGTAAGTGCGCAGCAGCAGCGTCCGGAACTCGGTTATCAGCGCATGCCGCTGCTCCTCGGTGGCGGTGCGCCAGCCGCGCCCGACGGCGAGGCGGGTCATGCGCTCGAAGTCGACGTACGGCAGGATCCGCTCGTCGACCAGCTTCTGGAGCCGGTCGAAATCGCCGCCCTGCAGCGACCTGTCCTTGCGGATCGCGTCGAGCACGTCGCCCGAAACCGTCTTGATCAGCGCATCGGGCGCCTGCGCGGCGGGCTTCTCGTCGGACATCGCGCCTGCCGACAGCAGCAAGCCGCAAAGGCCGGCCAGTGCGGCCGACAATAGGCCCGCCGCATCTCTGCTCGTGGATTGGAATCGCATCGTTCGGTCCTCGCTTGGGCCGATCGGCCCCTCATTGAATTAACGCGACTGCTCCGGTCCCGGTTGAACCGGCTTTTTCTTGATGCCGGGTGCCGCGTCCGGCCCGCTGCCGGCCGGCGTCGCGGCCGCACCGTCTGTATCGTCCTCCTCGAGCGGCGGTGGATTGCCATCGTAGACCCGATTGCGGCGGCGCTGCAGGTACGCGTCGCGTGTGAATACGTACTTGTCGAGAGCAATCTCGTCGACGAGCTTGGTCGCGTCCAGCAACTGCGAGCGTCGGTCGACCGCGTAGCCGGCTTCGGTCAGGTAGCGATCGCGCGTCGGGGTGATGTAGCTGACGGGATCGGTCCAGTAGTCCGGGATCTCGCCGAGCGCGTCGCGCACGGTGCTCGGGCCCAGCAGCGGAATGACCAGATACGCGCCCGGCTGGAAACCCCATTTCCCGAGCGTCAGGCCGAAATCCTGCTTGTTGCGCTCGAGCCCCATCGAGTTCGCGACGTCGAAGCAGCCCAGGACGCCGATGGTCGAGTTCAGCACCAGACGGCAGGTGTCGACCGCGGCGTCGGTCGGCTTGCCCTGCAGCAGCGCATTGGTGATGTTCGTCACCTCGCCCAGGTTGGCGAAGACGTTGCCGACGCAGGACCTTACCGGCCTCGGGACCACGGTCGTGTACGCCTGCGCCGCGGGCTTGATCAGCGCGCGGTCGAGGCGATCGTTGAAATCGAACACCTGGCGGTTCATGCGCTCCCACGGATCGGCCGGGTTCTTGCCCGCGTCGGGCGGCACGCTCGCGCAGCCCGCGATACCCGCAAGCGCGCAGCCGGCGGCAAGGCCCCCGGCCCGCGTCCGCCATGACCTCATCTGTGCGTGACGATCGCGCATCGGTTCGCCCTACTTCTTCTTGTCCGGGCCTTCGGCGGCCTTGTTGTACAGGAACTGCCCGATCAGGTTCTCGAGCACCACCGCCGACTGCACCATCTTGATCGAGTCGCCGGCCTGCAGCATCTTGTCGTCGCCGCCCGGATCGAGGCCGATGTACTGGTCGCCCAGCAGGCCGGCCGTCAGGATCTTGGCCGAGGTATCGGTCGGAAACTGGTAGCGGCGATCGATCTCCATCGCAACGACCCCCTGGTAGGCCTTGTCGTCGAACGTGATCGACGCGATCCGGCCGACCGTGACGCCGGCGGCCTTGACCGGGGCGCGCACCTTCAGGCCGCCGACGTTGTCGAAGCGCGCGGTCAGCCTGTAGGTGGAGTCGAACGAGAAGCTGGCCAGGTTGGCGGCTTTCACCGCCAGGAACACGATCGCCAGCGCACCGGCCAGCACGAACAGCCCAACCAGGGTTTCGATCTGTTTCTTGCCCATGCGCGCTCTCCGAAGCTACGGCGTGCTGTACATCAGCGCCGTCAACAAGAAGTCGAGGATCAGAACCGCCAGCGACGACACCACCACCGTGCGCGTGGTCGCCTGCGCGACGCCTTCCGGCGTCGCATTCGATTCGTAGCCCATGTAAAGCGCGACGAATGTCGCCACCACGCCGAAGACGAAGGTCTTCACGACGCCGTTGCCGATGTCCTTGAACACGTCGACCCCGTCCTGCATCTGGGCCCAGAACGCACCCGAATCGATGCCGATCAGCAGCACCCCCACCACGTAGGCGCCCACCACCCCGACCGCCGTGAAGATCGCGCCCAGCAGCGGCATCGAGATCACGCCGGCGACGAAGCGCGGGGCGAGCACGCGGCTTCGCGGGTCGACCGCCATCATCTCCATCGCCGCAAGCTGTTCGCCCGCCTTCATGAGGCCGATCTCGGCGGTCAAGGACGTGCCGGCGCGACCGGCGAACAGGAGCGCCGTGACGACCGGGCCGAGCTCCCGGGTCAGCGACAGCGCCACGAGCACCCCGAGCTGCTCCTCCGCGCCGTACCGGCTCAGCGTGTAATAGCCTTCGAGCGCGAGCACGAATCCGACCGAAAGGCCCGAGGCAGCGATGATCAGCAGCGAGTAATTGCCGATCGCGTGTATCTGCGCGACCGACAGGTAGAAGCGCCGCAGTGCCGACGGCGTGTGGCGCAGCAGTTCAACAAAGAATGATGAGGCGTGGCCGAGCGAAGCCAGCGTGCGCAGCACACGGGCGCCTAGCGCGACGGGAAGGTCGGCGACGTTCATTGGCCCAGCCCGAGATCCTGCGCGATCGGCGGCGCCGGGTAGTGGAAGCGCACCGGGCCGTCGGGCTCGCCGCGGATGAACTGGCGCACCTCGGGATCATCGGACGCCTGCAGCTCGCGCGGCGTGCCATGGGTGACGATGCGGCCGGACGAGATCAGGTACGCGTAGTCGCAGATCAGGAAGCACTCGTCGACGTCGTGCGACACGATGATCGAGGTCGCGCCGGTGGCGTCGTTCATGCGCCGGATCAGGTTGGCCGCGACGCCGAGCGAGATCGGGTCGAGGCCGGCGAACGGCTCGTCGTACATGATCAGCTCGGGGTCGAGCGCGGTCGCGCGGGCGAGCGCGATCCGCCGCGCCATCCCGCCGGAAACCTCGTCGATTCGCAGCCCTGCAGCGCCGCGCAGGCCCACGGCGTCGAGCTTCATCAGCACGATATCGCGGATCATCGTCTCGGGCAGGTCGGTGTGCTCGCGCAGCGGAAACGCGACGTTGTCGAACACGGAGAGGTCGGTGAACAGGGCGCCAAACTGGAACAACATTCCCAGCCTCCGGCGCAGCGCGAACAGCGCAGGCTGGTCGTTCGGGTCCACCCGCTGGCCGGCGAAGGTGATCGTCCCCGCCTGCGGGGTGATCATGCCGCCGATCAGGCGCAGCAGCGTCGTCTTGCCGCAGCCCGAGCTGCCCATGATCGCCACCACCTTGCCGCGCTGGAACTCGAGCGACACGTCGGAGAGCACGACGCGGGCGTCGTAGCCGAACGTGACGTGCTCGATGTGAACCAGGAGGTCGTTGCTCAAGGCTGTGGAGGTCCGGCGCATCGGCGCGCCGGGCGCTTGTTTCGGTTATCCGGGAGCTCTGCAGGGCCGGGGCGCCGCCGCAGGCGTTTGCTGGCGCCGCGGTCCGGCTGCAGCGTGCTCGATTGTCGCATAGTCGGCCGAGCGGCCCGGCACGCCGGTCGTGGGAAGGCGGTAGGCGGTTTCACATCCGGTTCACAGTGGGAACCGGACGGCGAGGCCCTTGTTGGTGCGCCTCAGACCGGGGAAAGGCGGGAAAGTTCGTGCGGGAGGGCCGAGGGGGCCGTGGTCCGCGTTCTCCAGGTGTGCCCGGGCGAGGTCTTGCCGCGGGGGATCCCTTGGCGCGCGCCCTCACCCCCGGCCCCTCTCCCGCAAGCGGGTTTGGGGAGTTCAAGCGGCGGCCGCCGTGTAGCCCCGTGGGGAGCACAAGCGGTTGCCGTGCCTCCCCTCTCCCGCTTGCGGGTGAGGGGCCGGGGG
>CAZEIW010000154.1:0-18373 GCA_964512305.1 uncultured Burkholderiaceae bacterium
CGACGCGAAGTGCCGGCGCGCCGACGTGGATGGCCGGGACAAGCCCGGCCATGACGTGAACAATCGGGAGACCAATAGCAGGCGTCGTCCCCGGGCTTGTCCCGGGGATCCACGTCGGCGCGCCGGCACTTCGCGTCGCGACCGCCGAGCTAACCTCCGGCGCGCCGCGCCAGGCAATCCAGGTAACTCATCGCCAGCTCGTTCGTATCCGCCGGCGCCGTTGCGCGCTGCGCGCGCCAGACCATCTCGCCCAGGCACTCCATCGCCTCGTGCATCGCGGCGTGGTGCTCGCCGCGGACCTGCTGCAGCCGCTCGAGCAGGGCGCGCACCCCGGGCGGTTGGTCGATCGAGGCCTGTTCCTCGAGCGCGAGGTGCATCGACAGGTGCAGGAACGGGTTCTCGGTCCCGGACTCGACCGTGAACCGGCGCGCCTGCGCCTGCTCGACGTCGTCGAGCAGCTTGTGATATTCCGGGTGTTCCAGGATGCAGGCGATCGCCTGCCGCTCCAGCGCCGATGCCGCCTCGCCGCCGCGATGCTTGCGCCACGCCTCGCAGAAGAACAGGCGCACGTCCTGTTGCGACGGGTTGAACATCGCGATCAGCCCGCCGGCGCCTTGGTCTTCGGCCGGTAATCGCACAGCGATGCGATCAGGCAGCGCCAGCATTCGGGCTTGCGCGCCTTGCAGACGTAGCGGCCGTGCAAGATCAGCCAGTGGTGGGCATGCAGGCGGAACGCCTCGGGCACGACCTTGAGCAGCCTGGTTTCGACCTCGCCGACGTCGGCGCCCGGCGCCAGCCCGGTCCGGTTGGCGACGCGGAAGATGTGCGTGTCGACCGCGATCGTCGGCTCGCCGAACGCCGTGTTCAGCACGACGTTGGCAGTCTTGCGGCCGACGCCGGGCAGCGCTTCGAGCTCCTCGCGCGTGCGCGGCACCTCCCCCCCGTGGCGCTCGATCAGCAGCCTGCACAGCTCGACGATGTTGCGCGCCTTGTTCCGGAACAGGCCGATGGTCTTGATGTAGGGGATGAGGCCGTCCACCCCGAGCTCGGCGATGGCCTGCGGCCGGTTGGCGACCGCGAAAAGCCGCCGTGTCGCGAGGTTGACGCCGCGATCGGTCGACTGTGCCGACAGGATCACGGCGACCAGCAGTTCGAACGGCGACGTGAACTCGAGCTCGCTTTTCGGTTCGGGGTTGGCGCGCCGCAGGGTCTCGAACAGCGCCTGCCGCCTGGCGGGGCTCATCGGGCCGGGGCGGGCGGCGGCGCGGCACGGCGCAGGCGCGCGCGCTCGATCGCCGCCTCGACCACCGCTTTGCGGCGCGCGATCTCGTCGCGCGGCAGATCGTCGCGCGCGTCGAGCTCGTCGAGCTTGCGCAGCGCCTTGGCGGCGAGCCGGCTCTCGTTGTCGTGCTGCTCGCGCCGCAGCCGGGTCTGCCGCGCCTGCATCCGCGTCCGCGCCGCGCCGGCGTCGGCAGCGGTCCAATCGCGCGGCGGCCGCACGTCGATCATCTCGATGCAGTCCATCGGGCACGGCGCGACGCACAGCTCGCAACCGGTACAAAGGGCGTCGAACACCGTGTGCATGCGCCTGACCGCGCCCGCGATCGCGTCGACCGGGCAGGCCCTGATGCAGATCGTGCAGCCGATGCAGCGCGACTCGTCGATCCGCGCCGTCTGCAGCGGGCGTTCGCTTCCGCACGCCGGGTCGAGCGGGAGCGCGGGCCGGTCGAGCAGCGCCGCCAGCCGGACGATCCCGCGCGCGCCGCCGGGCGGGCAGCGGTTGATCTCGGCCCGGCCCCCGGCCAGCGCCTGCGCGTACGGGCGGCAGCCGTCGTAGCCGCATTTGCGGCACTGGGTCTGCGGCAGCAGCGCATCGATCGCTTCCGCCGATACGACGGTCATCGCGGCCATTGCGCATTATCCCAGAGCGCCGGACCCCGCCGGCCCTCAGGGCTGCGCGCGCTCGATGTCGGCAGCGGTCTGCTCGTAGATCGATCGATGCGGGCCGCCGAGGTCGAGCGCCCGCCGCACCGCCAGCCGCGCGTCCGGAGTGCGCCGGTCGGCGAGCAGCGCGGCGGCGAGATTGTTCCAGGCGTCGCCCTGCTGTGGCTGCAACCGGGTCGCCCGCTCGAAGGCCGTCACCGCCGGTTCGGCATCGCCGGCAGCCATCGCCGTGTTGCCGAGGCCGATCCAGGCCGCGTACAGCTCCGGCTCGCGCTCGGTCAGCGCCCGGTACGCGGGCCGGGCCGCGGCCGGGTCGACCCGTTCGAGGGCGGCGGCGGCCTCGACGATCGCCTCGGCGGACGGCGTGAGCGGCAGCCGCCCCGGCGCGACCGCCACCATCGCCCAGCTGCCGCCCCGCTCCCAAGTGTGTTCGAACAGCTCGAGCGACATCGGCGTGCGTGCCTGCAGGCCGGAATTCAGCACGACGCGGTCACGCCCGAAGTCGTAGCCGATCACGAGCGCGTAATGCCAGACGGGAAACCAGGTCAGCCCGAGGTTCTGCAGCACGATCACCGGGGTGCCGCCGTCGACTTCGCGCAACACCGCCTCCAGGCGGGGCGGCAGCGCGACCGCCAGCCGGCCCAGGCGGCGCGCCGCGGCCAGCATCTCGGGCTGCAGCGATCCCCGCCGTGCGGGCACGTACACCATGTCGGTCAGGCGGTCCGGCTCGACCGTCAGCCCCGAGGCCGCGACGGCCATGGCCAGCGTCGCCGGGCCGCATTGGTAGCGCTCCTGCGGGAAGAAGGGCGTCTGTTCGATCAGCCGCTCGGGCGCCAGGCCGGCCGGGACGCGGGCGCGCAGCGCGTCGGCCTGCGGCGTCGCGCAGCCGCAGACCGCAAGTGCCAAAAGCAAAACCCCCGCCGCAGCGGGGGTCCGAGCCGGCCGGTTCAGGATCAACGGATCGGCCGCGTGAACGGGAACACCTTGGTCAGTCCGAGGATATCGGTCACGAGCAGGATCACGAAGACCGCGAACAGGATGCCGAGCACGTCGCCGCCTGCCGGCAGTCGATCGATCCGCGCGGCGAAGTCGCGCGCCTCGGCGTCGGTGAGCGCGTCGACCCGCTGCTGGACCTCGCGCGCATCGACACCGCCTTGGGACAGCGCCTGCCGGACCTCGTCGCGGGCCAGCCAGGCTGCGATCTTCGAGCGCGCCGCCGTATCCGAAGGCAGAACCTGCTGGGTACCGACCAGCGCCGCGTGCGCGGGCAAAGGCAGCCCGACCGCCAACATGCTGACACTGGCCAACGCGGCAATCAACCGCTGCACGTATCTCATTTCGAACCCTCCGTTGTTGTTGATTCGCAGACCGGGCCCGACTTGACTCTCGACCGCGCCCGCCATCCGCGGCGCCGGAATGCGCTTCGCCGTGCCGATCGGCAGGCGCGGCTACAGATACGAGCCTAGCGCACCGGCCAGAGCCTCATGCATCATGCGCTCGGATGAATTCTGCGATCCGCGGATAGATATTCTCGCGCCACCTGCGGCCGGAGAAAATCCCGTAGTGGCCGACCGCAGGCGCCGTCAGGTGCTGCTTGTTCGCGTTCGGGATGCCGCGGCACAGGTCGTGCGCGGCCTGGGTCTGGCCGCTGCCGGAGATGTCGTCGAGCTCGCCCTCGATCGTGAAGAGCGCGACGGTCTTGATGTCCTCGGGCGCGACGCGCTTGCCCTTGACGTACCAGGTGCCGTTGGGCAGCCGGTGCTCCTGGAACACGATCTTGATCGTGTCCAGGTAGTACTCGGCCGGCAGGTCCAGCACGGCGTTGTACTCGTCGTAGAAGCGCCGGTGCGCCTCGACGTCTTCCTGGTCGCCCTTGACCAGGTCGAGGTAGTACTCCCAGTGCGAATTCAGGTGCCGGTCCGGATTCATCGCGACGAAGCCGGCATGCTGCAGGAAGCCCGGGTAGACCTCGCGCAGGTAGCCGGGATAGCTCGACGGCACCTTGAAGATCACGCTGTTGCGGAACCATTCGTGCGGCTTGCGCTTGGCAAGCGCGTTGACTTGCGTCGGGTTGCGGCGGGTGTCGATCGGCCCGCCCATCATGGTCATGGTCCGCGGCAGCGCCGGGTCGCCGGCGCTCGCGAGCAGCGACACGGCGGCCAGCACCGGCACGGTCGGCTGGCACACCGAGATCAGATGCACCTTCGGCCCCAGCAGGCGGATGAACTCGGCGCAGTACTCGACGTAATCCTCGAGGTGGAACGGTCCCTTGGACAACGGCACCATGCGCGCGTTGATCCAGTCGGTGATGTACACGTCGTAGTTCGGCATGAGCGTGCGCACCGTGTCGCGCAACAGGGTCGCGTGGTGGCCCGACAGCGGCGCGAAGATGAGCACGGCGGGATCCTGCGCGTGCCGCGCGACCTCAGGGGGCAGCCGGCGCTCGAAGTGCAGCAGGTGGCAGAACGGCTTGGCGAGCGCGATCGTCTCGACCACCGGAACCTCGATACCGTCGATGGGGGTCGACGGCAGCTCGAACTCGGGCTTCTCGTAGTGCTTGCCCAGGCGGTGCAGCAGGTCGTAGCCGGCGGCCAGCCGGCGCGAAAACGGCGTGTACGACAGCGGGCTGTACGGGTTGCTGAACAGCTGCGACGTCGCTTCGGCCCAGGCCGACAGTGGCGTCAACATCTTGCGGCTCCACTCGTTCCACTGGTACAGCACTTCGACCTCCGTGTTTCCGGCCATCCCGGCCCGGTCGGGCGAGCGGCGGGCGATCGACCTCGATCGTCCACGCCGCCGCGGTCCGCGATGCCGGAAAAAGACCGGCGTTGGCGGACGCTGCAACCTCTGGCGGGCGGACGCGGACGCTTTCCGCGCCTCCCCGCGTCTGGCAGACACCGCGCCGGCGGTGCCGGGGCGGTTGCCGCCGATCCGCGCCCCCTTCTCGGGACGCAGTCAGCGCTTCAAGTACTGCTGCTTGTCCTTGACGTCCTTCCACTCGTCCGCATCCGGAGGATGCGGCTTCATGCGCGTGATCGGCGGCCAACTCTTGGCCAGCTCGACGTTGATCGGGATGAACTTGCGCTGATCTTCGGGAACGTCTTCCTCGGCGTAGATCGCGTTGACCGGGCATTCCGGGATGCAGACCGCGCAATCGATGCATTCGTCCGGATCGATCGCCAGGAAATTCGGTCCCTCGCGAAAGCAGTCGACCGGGCACACGTCGACGCAGTCGGTGTATTTGCACCTGATGCAGGATTCGGTGACGACGTGGGTCATCGGCGGCTGCGCTTCCGGTGGCAGGCTGCGGGTTGCAAAGCGTCATCTTATCGCAGTGCGTCATCGGCTTCATCGGGTGACCGCCTGCCGGTTCCCGGCACGCGCCGCGGGCGCCTGCGCCGCGTCTCTCTGATAGGCTGCGCGCTCGATGGGCCCCGTACCGGTCGAATTCCTGCTGTTCGCGGTGGTGCTGGCGGGTGTCGTGCTGTTTCCGGCGCGCAACCTGCCGATCGCGATCACGGGCGCTTTGGTGCTCGCCGCTTATAAGGTCGTGGCGTCGCCCTTCGCCGCGGGCGCCGGCGCGCGCGGCCTGATCGGGCACCTGCAGGGCGAGTGGGTGACGCTGTGCGACCTGGGGCTGCTGCTGCTCGGGTTTTCGCTGCTGGCCACCCATTTCGAGCGCAGCCGCCTGCCCGACGCCCTGACGACGATCCTGCCGGGCGACTGGAAGGGCGGCTTCGCGCTGCTGGCGGCCGTGTTCGTGCTGTCGAGCTTCCTGGACAACATCGCGGCTGCGTTGATCGGCGGGGCGCTCGCGCGCGCGGTGTTCCGCGGCGCGATCCACGTCGGCTACCTGGCGGCGATCGTTGCCGCCGCGAATGCCGGCGGCAGCGGTTCCGTCGTCGGCGACACGACCACCACGATGCTGTGGATCTCGGGGGTCGGGGCCGGCGAGGTCGTCGCCGCTTACGTGGCGGCGGGCACCGCACTCGTCCTGTGCGGCGTGATCGCGGCCAGGCAGCAGCAGCGCCTGAGTCCGATCGTGCCCGCTCCGGCGCGCGGCGTCCGCGTCGACTGGGTGCGCACGGGCATCGTCGTGTTGATCCTGGCCGCGGCGATCGTCACCAACGTCGTGATCAATACCCGGCTGCAGAACGTCTCCGGCCGGTTCCCTTTCCTCGGGGTCGCGGTGTGGGGGGCCCTGGCGCTCGCGGTGCCGCTGCGGGCGCCCGACTGGCGCGTGCTGCCGGCGGCGGCGGCGGGCACGGCCTTCCTGCTGTCGCTGGTGCTGAGCGCATCGATGCTGCCCGTCGACGCGCTCCCGCGGCCCGGCTGGCAAGCGGCCTTCGGACTTGGCGTCGTGTCGGCCGTGCTCAACAACATCCCGCTGACCGAGCTCGCGATCAGACAGGGCGGCTTCGACTGGGCCTACGTGGCCTATGCCGTCGGCTTCGGCGGCTCGATGATCTGGTTCGGATCGTCGGCCGGTGTCGCGCTGACCGGCATGTTTCCGCAGGCGCGCTCGGTCGGCCGCTGGCTGCGCGACGGCTGGCACGTCGCGCTGGCGTACGTGGTCGGTTTCTTCGTCATGCTGTCCGTGTTCGATTTCCACCCCGGGACGCCGGTGCGCGGCGGTGCGTCCCGGTCCGCGCCCATGGAACGGGCGGCCAGCGCCGCCGCACCGGCCAAGGAGGTCCTGCGATGAAGGAGGTCCTGCGATGAATCGGAACCCGAGCCCGCGCGTGGCGGTGACGCGCCGCATCTTTCCGGCGCTGATCGAGGAGCTGCGAGGCACTTACGACCTGGCCGACAACCAATCCGACGCCCAGCTCGCGCCGCCGCAGCTGGCGCAGCTGCTGGCCGGCGCCGAAGGCGTTCTGACCGACGCCGGCGAACGCGTCGACGAGGCGCTGCTGCAGCAATGTCCGCACCTGAAGGTCGTGAGCAACATCGCGGTCGGCTACAACAACATCGACCTGGCGGCCTGTACGCGGCACGGCGTGGTCGCGACCAATACGCCCGACGTGCTCAACGAGGCCACCGCCGACCACGCGTGGGCGCTGCTGCTGTCGGCCGCGCGCCGCGTGGCGGAATCCGACCGGTGGACGCGTGCCGGCAAATGGAAGCGATGGTCGTTCGATCTGTTTCTGGGCGCCGACGTGCACGGTGCGACACTGGGCATCCTCGGCATGGGCCGCATCGGTCGCGCGATCGCGCGCCGCGCCGGGGGATTCTCGATGCGGATCCTGTACCACAACCGCACCCGCCTCGCGCCCGAACTGGAGGGTGGCGCGACCTGGGTCGGGCGCGACGAGCTCCTGCGCAGCGCCGATCACCTGGTGGTCATGGTCCCGTTCAACCAGGACACGCGCCACCTGGTCGGCGCCGCCGAGCTGGCGCAGATGAAGCCCGGGTCGGTGCTGGTCAACATCGCGCGCGGCGGCGTGGTCGACGACGAGGCGCTGGTCGCCGCGCTGCGGGCCGGACGGCCGGGGGCCGCCGGGCTCGATGTGTTCGAGAACGAGCCGCGGCTCAATCCTGCCCTGGTCGAGCTGGAGAACGTCGTGCTGACGCCGCACGTCGCCTCCGCCACCGCGAGCTCACGTACCGGGATGGCGCGGCTGGCGATGAGGAACCTCGCCGATGTGCTGGCGGGGCGGCGACCGGCCGCGCTGTTGAATCCCGAGGTCTGGGACCGGAGGAGGGTGTGATCAGCCCTTCAACTGCTCGATCTGCGCCACGTAGCGGCGCATCGCCTCGTCGGCCGCGAGCCCGGCCAGCGAGTGCCAGGCGTCCCACTTGGCGCGGCCGATGAAATCGGTGATGCCTGGCCGATCGCCCGCGGAGTCTCCCTCGGTCGCCTGCTTGTAGAGCGCGTACAGCTTCAGCAGCGTCTGATTGTCCGGCCGCTCGGGCAGGGTTTTCGATTCTGCGACCGCGCGCTCGAAGCTTGCTTTCAGGTCCGTTCCGCTGGTGGGCATGCGCGGGTCCTTTCCTCGCCTGGTGATGGCGTCCTGCCTATCGATCTTTCGCGATCCGTTCGAGGGCGGCTTGCGCCCCGGCTTCGCCGCCCGAAACGCCCGGATCTTCCGGTGCCGGCCGCTCGCGACCGAGGGCGGCTGCCTGTGCTTCAGTCGCAATGATGCCCCATACCCGTCGGTCCTCCAGCGCGGCGACGTGGCCGACGCCGTCGATCGACGCGTGGCGCGCGCCCGCCAGCAGCGCGCTGGCGCGCGGCAGGATCAGGTTGTCGTCGGTGCCGGCGATGCTGAGGAAGCGCGCGCGCAGCGCCGGCGTCAGCGCGGCGTCCAGGGCGCGCAGCCAGTCGCTGCCGGGGCGCATCTGGCGCGCGTTGGGACCGTTGCCCAGCGGGGCGAAGCGCGTGCCCGCGTGCGGCGTGGCAATCGTGATCACGCGCGCGACCGCGGCGGCGCCGAAGCGCCGCAGATATGCGCGCGCGGCCAGGCCGCCCATGCTGTGCGCGACCAGCACGACCGCGGGCGCGCCCGAGGCCGCGCGCAGCCGTTCGACGGCGGTGTCGATCAACGGCGCGTAATCGTCGATCGACGCGTAGACCGGAAGCAGATCGACCGTCGCGACGTTGCACCGGGCGAGCGCGCCGGCGTCCAGCAGCGGGCGCCAGGCCGCGCGGTTGCAGACATAGCCGTGGATCAGGAGCACCGCGGGCCGGTCTTTGTCGTGCACGATCCGCGGCTCTGGAAAGTCCGCGCCGAACGGCTGGCGGATGCAGAACGCCCGCAACGAGGCGCCGGTTTCGCCGAGCCAGACCCGCAGCGCGTTTGCCAGGCCGCGGGGCGGCTGGCGGGGATCGGCGATGGCGTCGACGATCAGTTCCGCGCCGAGCGCCCCGGCGGTCAGAAGCACCGGCACCGCGGCCGCCCCGGCGGCGGCGGCAAGCCACCGCGCTGCGGTGCCCGGCAGCCACCCCGCGGCCAGCAAGGTGCCCAGAAGCGCGCCCGCCGCCATCTGCAGGGCGAGCGAGATTCGCAGCATTCGGGCGAGGGTCATCGCGGCGGGGGGTCACCGGGGGCGCGAGCGGGCGACTCGCGCCCGGCGCCTATTTCTTGTTTTCCGGGTGCGCCTTGTTGTCCGCCTGCGCCGTGCGCCGCTGATCGGTCGTCGGCCGGCGCGTGACCGGGGCCGGCTTCTTCTTCGACTGCTCGGCGAGGGCGCGCTTCTTGTCGTCCGGAAGGTCCTGGTAGCGCTGGGCGAGCGCCTGGCGCTGGTCGAGCGGGAGCGTGTAGGCGCGCTTGAAGTTCTCGCGCGCCGTTCTTTGCTGCTCGGGGGTCAGGCTCGCCAGTCCGGGCATGCGTTCGTGCAGCTTCTGCTGGCCCTCGGGCGACAGGCTCGGATAGCGGGCGGCGATGTCGAGCCATTTCTGCTTGCGCGATCCGTCGAACCGCTCCCACTGCGGCGCGAGCGGCCCGAGCGCTTCGCGCTGCTGCGGGGTCAGTTCGTTCCAGGTGGGGTGCGCGACGGCCGCGGCGGCATGGGGCGCCGCCTTCGCCTGGCCGTTGGCCGCGGGCTGGCCGGCGGCAGCGCCGGCGCAGACCCAGACAAGCACTGCGATGAGAGCGCGCCGCATGGCCGTCGGATGGGCGGTCAGATGCCTTCTTCGTTGCGAAGCATCGTGCTGAAGCCTTTGTCCGCGTACGTTTCGATCGGGGTGTCGTCGAGCAGCACCGCGAAGTCGAGATCGGCCAGTTCGGTGATCTTCTGGTCGGCGCGCCACTGATAGACGGCGACGAAGCCGATCACCAGCGCGATCAGGGGCGCCACCATGCCCAGGCGGCGGAACCAGAGCCAGGCGGCCGACTCGTCCTGCTGGAACGACGGCCCGGCGCCGGCCGCGGCGAGTCTCAGCGCCGGCACCCAAACTGGGGCTTCGCGCACCGGTTTCTGGCGTGCGAGCGCCGCCCGGCGGGCATTTTCGAGCCGCAATTGGGCCTTGTAGTCGAGCCGTTCCGCCCCCTCGTTCAGGGCCTGGCGGACCCGGTAAGCGAATTCGACTTCTTTCATAGCGTGATTCCCCGTGCTCGCAAGGCCCGTGCCAGCGCGTGTGCCGCGCGCGAGCAATGCGTCTTTACGCTGCCTTCCGAGCACCCCATCGTGGCCGCCGTTTCGGCGACGTCGAGATCTTCCCAATAACGCAGCAGGAAGGCTTCTCGTTGACGGGCCGGCAGCTTGGCGACCTCCTCCTCGATGATGCCGACCACCTGCGACCGCTCGGCCAGGTCGGCGGCACTCTCAGAAGACTGGGACCCGGATTGCGCCTCCAAAGTTTCCAACGGATCGGCGTCCTCGTCCTCGGAAGAAAGCGCGGAAAACAGCGTCACCCAGGTCGATCGGACCTTGCTCCGGCGGAAGAAGTCGTGGATCGCGTTCTGCAGGATCCGGGTGAACAGCGGCGGGAGTTCGTGGGCCGGCCGGTCACCGTAGTGCTCGGCGAGCTTGATCATGGCGTCCTGGACGACATCCAGGGCGTTGTCCTGGTCGCGAACCGCGAACAGGGCCTGCTTGTAGGCGCGACGCTCGGCGCCGGCGAGGAATTCCGACAGTTCTGCGCGGGTCGCCATCGCAAGGTGGGCCGGGGCTGCAACTGCCCGGGACGCGGCGGCGGGCCGCCATCCCCATCCACTGACCCCTCCCGCTTTTTCGGCCGCGAATCGTATCAGAGCACGGTCGGCGGCAGGGGACATGCGCGTCCGCGCGCTGCCAATTGCGCAAAATGGTGCGCTGCGCTACCCTCGGAGGTCTTGCACCGGTTCCGCTTCGCCGCACCGCCCGTCACGAGCGGGTATGGAACGGCGTCCAATCAATCTCCAGTAGGACCTTGAGAGGATACTTGCCATGCAGACCGTCAGCGCGGACCTCGGCCGCGAGGAGACTTCCTCGGCCGCCTCCAGCGAGCCGATCACCGGCGCCGAGATCGTTGTCCGGTGCCTGCAGCAGGAAGGCGTCAAGCACGTCTTCGGCTATCCCGGCGGCGCCGTCCTGTATATCTACGACGAGATCTTCAAACAGGACTCGTTCCAGCACATCCTGGTGCGCCACGAGCAGGCCGCCGTGCATGCGGCCGACGCCTACTCGCGTTCGAGCCGCAAGATCGGCGTCGCGCTGGTGACCAGCGGGCCGGGCGTGACCAACGCGGTCACGGGCATCGCGACCGCGTACATGGATTCGATCCCGATCGTCATCGTCACCGGCCAGGTTCCGACCCACGCGATCGGCCAGGACGCGTTCCAGGAGTGCGACACGGTCGGGATCACGCGGCCCTGCGTCAAGCACAACTTCCTGGTCAAGGACGTCCGCGAGCTTGCCGCGACGATGCGCAAGGCGTTCTACATCGCCGCCAGCGGCCGTCCGGGACCGGTCCTGGTCGACATCCCGAAGGACGTGACGGTCGCCCGCTGCGTGTTCGAGTATCCCCGCGACCTGCAACTGCGCTCGTACAACCCGGTCATCAAGGGGCACCAGGGCCAGATCAAGAAGGCGGTCCAACTGCTTCTGGGCGCCGAGCGGCCGATGGTGTACGCGGGCGGCGGCGTGATCCTGGCCAACGCGTCCGAGCAGCTCAACCAGCTGGTCGACCGCCTGGGCGCGCCGTGCACGAACACGCTGATGGGCCTCGGCGGCTTTCGCGCGTCGGACCCGAAGTTCGTCGGCATGCCGGGCATGCACGGGACCTACGAGGCGAACATGGCGATGCAGCACTGCGACGTGCTGCTCGCCGTCGGCACCCGGTTCGACGACCGGGTGATCGGCAATCCGAAGCACTTCGCCCAGAATCCGCGCAAGATCATCCACATCGACGTCGACCCGTCGTCGATCTCCAAGCGTGTCAAGGTCGACGTGCCGATCGTCGGCGACGTGCGGGAGGTGCTGTCCGAGCTCCTGACGCAGGTCACCGCGGCGCCGCAGCGTCCGAATGCGGCGGCGCTGGAGGCCTGGTGGCGCCAGGTGCGCGAGTGGCGCTCGAAGGACTGCCTCAAGTACGACCGCGGCGATCGCGTCGTCAAGCCGCAGTTCGTGATCGAGAAGCTGTGGGAGGTCACGCGCGGCGAGGCTTTCGTCACTTCCGACGTCGGCCAGCACCAGATGTGGGCCGCCCAGTATTACCGCTTCGACCGGCCGCGGCGATGGATCAATTCCGGCGGCCTGGGCACGATGGGCGTCGGGCTGCCGTACGCGATGGGCGTCCAGATGGCCAACCCGGACGCCCAGGTCGCCGTGGTCACGGGCGAGGGCTCGATCCAGATGTGCATCCAGGAGCTGTCGACCTGCAAGCAGTACCGGCTGACTCCCAAGGTCCTCGTGCTGAACAACCGCTACCTCGGCATGGTCCGGCAGTGGCAGCAGCTCGACTACGGCGGGCGCTACTCCGAGTCGTACGTCGACGCGCTGCCGGACTTCGTCAAGCTCGCCGAGAGCTACGGGCACGTCGGGGTCCGCGTCGAGAAGCCCGCCGACGTCGAGCCGGCGCTGCGCGAGGCGTTCACCACCCATCGCGACCGCCTCGTCTTCATGGACTTCATCACCGACCCCAAGGAGAACGTGTGGCCCATGGTGAAGGCGGGCAAGGGCCTCACCGAAATGCTCCTCGGCGCGGAGGATTTGTAAATGCGCCACATCATTTCCGTGCTGCTGGAAAACGAGCCCGGCGCGCTGTCGCGGGTGGTCGGCCTGTTCTCGGCGCGCGGCTACAACATCGAGTCGCTGACGGTGGCGCCGACCGAGGACGCCTCGCTGTCGCGAATGACGATCATCACGATCGGGTCCGATGACGTGGTCGAGCAGATCACCAAGCACCTGAACCGGCTGATCGAGGTCGTCAAGGTGGTCGACCTGACCGAAGCCGAGTACACCGAGCGCGAGCTGATGCTGATCAAGGTTCGCGCGGTGGGCAAGGAGCGCGAGGAGATGAAGCGGATGGCCGACATCTTCCGCGGCCGGATCGTGGACGTCACCGAGCGCACCTACACGATCGAGCTGACCGGCAACACCGGGAAGATCGACGCGTTCATCCGCGCGGTCGATCGCGCGGCCATTCTGGAGACGGTCCGCACCGGCAGTTCCGGCATCGGGCGGGGGGAGCGCGTGCTGCGGGTCTGACGCGCGGGGCGCGGGTCGCGATGCGCGCCGCAGCGGGCGCGCGAGGAAAACAAAGGCAAAGACGGAGTCAGCCATGAAGGTCTATTACGACAAGGACGCGGATCTTTCGCTGGTCAAGGGCAAGCGGGTCGCCATCGTCGGCTACGGTTCGCAGGGGCACGCGCATGCGCTGAACCTGAAGGATTCGGGCGTCAAGGTTACGGTCGCGCTGCGAAAGGGCGCGTCGTGGAACAAGGCGGTCAACGCCGGGCTCGACGTGCGGGAGGTCGCCGATGCCGTGCGCGACGCCGACATCGTGATGATCCTGCTGCCGGACGAGAACCACGCGCAGGTCTACCGGGACGCGATCGAGGCCAACGTCAAGCAGGGTGCCGCCCTGGCGTTCGCGCACGGCTTCAACATCCATTACGGGCAGATCCAGCCGCGCGCGGACCTGGACGTGCTGATGGTCGCGCCCAAGGCGCCGGGCCATACGCTGCGCTCCACCTACACGCAGGGCGGCGGCGTGCCATCGCTGATCGCCGTGCACGCCGACCGCTCCGGATCGGCGCGCGATCTCGCGCTGTCGTACGCATGCGCGATCGGCAGCGGCAAGGCCGGCGTGATCGAGACGAGCTTCCGCGAGGAGACCGAGACCGACCTCTTCGGCGAGCAGGCCGTGCTGTGCGGCGGCTGCGTCGAGCTGGTCAAGGCGGGGTTCGAGACGCTGGTGGCCGCCGGATATGCGCCGGAGATGGCGTACTTCGAGTGCCTGCACGAGCTCAAGCTGATCGTCGACCTGATGTACGAGGGCGGGATCGGCACGATGAACTACTCGATCTCGAACAACGCCGAGTACGGCGAGTACGTCACCGGACCCGAGGTGATCAACGCCGAGTCGCGCGCGGCGATGGGCCGCGCGCTGCAGCGGATCCAGACCGGCGAGTATGCGAAGAGCTTCATCCTCGAGAACCGCGCCGGTGCGCCGACGCTGCTGGCACGGCGCCGGCTCACGGCCGAGCATCAGATCGAGCAGGTCGGCGCGAAGCTGCGCGCGATGATGCCGTGGATCCGCGCCAACCGGCTCGTCGACACCTCGCGCAACTGAGCGCCGCGGCGGCTGCAGCTGTCGCCGCCGCGCTCGGGACGCTCCCTGCCGCGACCGCCGCGCCGGCGCAGCCGGCGCCGGCGGTGACGCCCGCGCCGGGCGCCGCGCGCTTCGAGGGCACGCTGCTGCTGATCAACGGGTCGGCCGAGATCGAGGTCGACAACGACGAGGCGGTCGCGACGTTCTATCTCGAGCTCCAGGATCCGGATCTGGCGCAGGCGCAATCGCAGCTGAACCGGCGCGTGGCCGAAGGTGTCAGCGCCCTCAAGCAGGCCGATCCCGGCGCCCGCCTCGAGACCGAGGCCTACGCCGCCTACCCCGTGTACGCCGGCACCGGCACGCGCCGGATCGTCGGCTGGCGGGTGCGCCAGAACGTCCGCCTGCGCACGGCCGATCTGGCGGCGCTGCCCCGCGCCGTGGCGGCGGGGCAGCAGCAACTGGCGCTGGGTGGCCTCGAATTCCGGGTCTCGAAGGCGGCGGGCGACAAGGTCCAGGCCGAGTTGATCGCCCGTGCGCTCGCCAATCTGAACGCGCGCGTCTCGGCCGCGGTCCAGGCGCTCGCCCAGCCCGGCACCACGGTGCGGATCGAGGAGATCGACTTCGGCGGGGCGCCGGTGCGGCCGCAGCCCGTGATGGCCTTCGCCGCACGCGCGCGCACGACCGAGGCGGTCGCCGAGCCCGAATTCGAGCCCGGGCGCTCGACGCAGTCGCTCAGCGTCACCGCGCGCGTGCGGCTCGTGCCACCTGAGATCCGCCCTTGAGGGGCACCGCCCGCGACGGGCTGTCCGGTTCGGACAGCCCGCACGGCTGCGGATACCATACCGACTTCGCAGTCTATTCATGGCCATGACCGATTACCCGCACCCCTTGATCGCGCGCGAAGGCTGGCCGTTCGTCGGCGCTGCGGTCGCCGCCGCGGCGCTGGTGACGTATGCCGCCGGGGCGCTGTGGTCGGCGCCGCTCTGGCTGCTGGCGCTGTTCGTGATCCAGTTCTTCCGTGACCCGCCCCGCGCGGTGCCCGACCGGCCGGGCGCCGTGCTGTCGCCGGCAGACGGCCGGATCGTGCGGGTCGAAGCGATGCCCGACCCGTTCACCGGCGCCGACGCGCTGCTGATCAGCGTCTTCATGAACGTGTTCAACGTGCACAGCAACCGCGCGCCGGTCGACGCCACGGTCGAGCGGATCGAATATCGGCCCGGCAAGTTCGTCAACGCCGACCTCGACAAGGCGTCGACGGACAACGAGCGCAACGCCATGGTGCTGCGGCTGGCGTCGGGCGAGACGATGTCGGTGGTCCAGGTCGCCGGCCTGATCGCGCGGCGGATCCTGTGCTACACGCAGGCCGGCGCGAGCCTGCGGCGCGGCGAGCGCTACGGGTTCATCCGCTTCGGCTCGCGGGTCGACGTCTACCTGCCGCGCCGCGCGCGGCCGCTGGTGGCGGTCGGCGACGTGGTCCACGCGACGACATCGGCCCTGGCCGAACTCTGAGGAGCGCGCATGCGGCTGCGTCGGCGCAAGGTTCGCCCGCTTGCCGGTCCGGCACCCGCCGTCGGCGACGACTTCTCGCCGACCATCGGGCCGGCGCGCCGCCGGCGCGGCATCTACCTGCTGCCGAACCTGTTCACGACCGCCGCCCTGTTCGCGGGTTTTTTCGCGATCGTCCAGGCGATGAACCAGCGCTTCGACTGGGCTGCGGTCGCCATTTTCGGTGCCATGGTGCTCGACGGCATGGACGGCCGGGTCGCGCGCCTGACCAATACCCAGAGCGCCTTCGGCGAGCAGTACGACTCGCTGTCGGACATGACGTCCTTCGGTGTCGCGCCCGCGCTGGTGGTCTACGAATGGGTGCTGCACGACCTCGGCCGCTGGGGCTGGGCGGCGGCGTTCGTTTACTGCGCCGGCGCGGCGCTGCGACTGGCACGCTTCAACGCGAATATCGGCGTGATCGACAAGCGCTTCTTCCAGGGGCTGCCGAGCCCGGCCGCGGCGGCGCTGGTGGCGGGTTTCGTCTGGCTCGCGGTCGACAACAAGTTCCAGATCCGCGACGCGTGGCTGCCGTGGGTGGCCTTCGGGCTGACCGTCTACGCCGGGCTGACCATGGTGTCGAGCGCACCGTTCTACAGCGGCAAGAGCTTCCACCTGAGTCGCAGCGTGCCGTTTTGGGTCATGATCGTGATCGTGGTCGGCATCTTCTTCGTCTCGTTCGATCCACCGATCGTGCTCTTCGGCCTGTTCTTCTGCTACGCGGTGTCAGGCTACCTCTATTGGGCATGGCGGCGCTGGCGGGGCGAGCCGAATCCGGCCCGGCCCGCGGTGCCCTACGGTCCGCCCGGGCAGGATTCGGGTTGAGCCGCGCCGCGCCGCGGATTCCGCCGGCGAGACGGACGGGTTGTTGCGCGGCGCAATTGCTTATATAGTTCGGCCATGTCCTTCCATTCCTTCCTGCTGCTACTGCCGTGCGCGGCCGCCCTCGGGCTGCTGCCGCTTCTGCTGCTGCGCCCCGCGCGCAGCTGACCCCTTCCCCACAATTCGAGCGTTTCAAGTGTCTGCCCGAAAGGGCGGACAGGCCGAACCTTATCGGGAGAACCCCATGGACCGCCTGATCATCTTCGACACCACCTTGCGCGACGGCGAACAGAGCCCGGGCGCGTCGATGACGAAGGAAGAAAAGCTGCGCATCGCGATGCAGCTGGAGCGGCTGCGGGTCGACGTGATCGAGGCCGGCTTCGCCGCGTCTTCCAACGGCGACTTCGATGCCGTGAGGTCGATCGCGGCCGCGGTGCGCGACTCCACCGTGTGCTCGCTCGCGCGCGCCAACGACCGCGACATCTCGCGCGCGGCCGAGGCGCTGGAACCCGCGCGGCGGCGCCGGATCCACACGTTCATCGCGACCTCGCCCCTGCACATGGAAAAGAAGCTGAGAATGGCGCCGGAGCAGGTGCTGGAGCAGGCAAGGCTGTCCGTGCGCTTCGCGCGCCGCTTCACCGACGATGTCGAGTTCTCGACCGAGGACGGCAGCCGCTCCGAGATCGATTTTCTCTGCCGTGTGATCGAGGCCGCGATCGCGGAGGGCGCGACCACGATCAACATTCCCGACACGGTCGGCTACGCGGTCCCGGCGCAGTACGGCGAGCTGATGCGGACGCTGCGCAACCGGGTCCCGAACGCCGATCGCGCGGTCTGGTCGGTCCACTGCCACAACGACCTCGGCATGGCGGTGGCCAATTCGCTGGCCGGTGTCCTGAACGGCGTGCGCCAGGTGGAGTGCACCGTCAACGGCCTGGGGGAGCGCGCCGGCAACACGTCGCTGGAGGAAGTCGTGATGGCGGTGAAGACCCGGCGCGACTTCTTCGGCCTGGAGGTCGGCATCGACACCACGCAGATCGTGCCCTCGTCCAAGCTGGTGTCGAACATCACCGGCTTCCCGGTGCAGCCCAACAAGGCGGTGGTCGGGGCCAATGCGTTCGCGCACGCCTCGGGCATTCACCAGGACGGGGTGCTGAAGGCGCGCCAGACCTACGAGATCATGCGTGCCGAGGACGTCGGCTGGTCGGCCAACAAGATCGTGCTCGGCAAGCTGTCCGGACGCACCGCGTTCAAGCAGCGCGTGCATGAGCTGGGCATTCCGATCGAGAGCGAGGCCGAGCTCAACGCCGCGTTCGCCAAGTTCAAGGAGCTCGCCGACCGCAAGGCCGAGATCTTCGACGAGGACATCCAGGCGCTGTTCTCGGACGAGGACGTCGTGCAGCACAAGGAGCACTTCCGGCTGATATCGCTGTCGCAGCACTCGGAGACGGGCGCGCGCCCGCACGCCAGCGTCGTGTTCACCATGGGGGCGGAGCAGCTCGCCGCCGAGAGCGACGGCAACGGCCCGGTCGACGCGTCGCTGAAGGCGATCGAGAGCCGGGTCAAGAGCGGCTCCGAGCTGCTGCTGTACTCGGTCAACGCGATCACGACGGGCACCGAATCCCAGGGCGAAGTCACGGTGCGCCTGGCGCGCGCCGGCCGCATCGTCAACGGCGTCGGCGCGGATCCCGACATCGTGGCCGCGTCGGCAAAGGCCTACATCAACGCGCTCAACAAGCTGTATGCGACCGGCGAACGGGTGAACGCGCAGTTCTCGATGACGCCGTAGCTTCTCCTCACCCGCCGCGTTGATCCCCTCTCCCGCAAGCGGGAGAGGGGAGTACTGCCGCGCGGGAGAGGGGA
>CAZEIW010000155.1:0-9208 GCA_964512305.1 uncultured Burkholderiaceae bacterium
CGGCGGCGGCACACGGACCATGAACCGCGTGCCAGCAAGAATGACGCCCGTGAATGCCGCGGGGGGTGCTCGAGGGGGGGCGCAGCCACCCCTCGAAGCCGATCCTCCCGCTTTTCGGTTCCGAGGCTGCAGGCGCCAAACGACCTGTTCCGCCGCCCTTCGAAGCTACGGTTCATGGAGAGGGGCCGGGGGTGAGGGTTGGCAATCACCGCTGCTGGCGCGGATCGAGCGCCTCGCTCAGCGCGTCGGTCAGCATCGCGAACGCGCACACGAACACTGCCATGGGCACGCCCGCGGCCACGAGCTGCCACCACCGGCCGGCCAGGATCTCGTTCTGGGACTCGGCGATCATCGTGCCCCAGGAGACCTGGTCGGGCGCGACGCCGAAGCCGAGGAACGAGAGGATCACCTCGGCCTTGATGAAGGCGATCACCAGCAGCGACAGACGCACCAGGATCACGTGGGCGACGTTGGGAAGGATGTGGTGCACGATCCGGCCTCCGTGGCCGACCCCGATCGCCTGCGCGGCCAGCACGTAGGGCCGCACGCGCTGGCGTAGATACTCGGCCCGCACGATCCGGTAAAGGCCGGTCCACCCGGACAGGCCGAGGATGACGACCACCGTGGCGACGCCGCGCGACAGGACCGCGGCCAGCGCGAAGATCAGCAGCAGCGCGGGGATCGCTTCGAACACGTTGTAGAGCCACTCGAGCGCGTCGTCGACGCGCCCGCCGAAGTAGCCGGCGAGCGCTCCGAGCAGCGTGCCAAGCGCGGTCGCCACCAGCGCGCCGACCACACCGACGAAGATCGAGACCTTGCCGCCCTGCAAGGTCTTGGCGACGATGTCGTGTCCCCAGCGGTCGGCGCCGAAGGGCAGCGCCGCCAGCCGCCGCCGCGCGACCGGAATCGAATCCGTGCCGCCCGGCCGGGCGGTCTGCCACTCGGCCTGCCGCGCGGCAAGCGGGTCGACGTCGCGGATGTCGGCGCGCTCGCCAGCAGGCGGCGGCGCCGGCGCGTCGGCGGCGGCCGTAACGCCGCTCCCCGGCGCCGATCCGAGAAAGACGGGCGGCGCGTAGGGAACGCCAACCTCGCTCTGCCAGTCGCGCGCGACCAGGCCGGCGGCGACCGCCACCTCGAGCAGGGCAAAGCACGCGACGACCGCGGCGCACGTGACGGCCAGCCGATCGCGCAGCAGGCGCCTTGCGATCTCTCCCCAGGGCCCGGGCCGGCCCGCGGCGGGCATGGTCACCGGAATCTGCCGCGCCGTCATTCGAGCCGCACGCGCGGGTCGGCGTAGCGCAATGCGACGTCGACCGCGAGGTTGATCGCCATCGTCAGCGCGGCGAGATAGACGACCGACGCCTTGATCAGCGGAAAATCGCCGCGGTTGACCGCGGTGACCAGCTCGCGTCCGATCCCCGGGATCGAGAAGAACACCTCGAGCAGGAACGAGCCGACGAACACGCCCGGCAGCGCCAGCGAGACGTACGCGAGCATCGGCGCGAGCGCGTTGCGCAGTACGTGGACCAGCAGCACGCGCGCCTCGCGCGCGCCCTTGGCGCGGGCGGTCCGGACATAGTCGTTGACGTACTCGTCGAGCATCCAGCTGCGGAACGTGCGCAAGGTCGGCGCGACCCCCACCAGCACCGCCAGCGCGATCGGCAGCGGCGCGTAACGCGCGAGATTCGTCGCCAGGCTGTCGCTCCAGCCCTGCACCGGAAACCACCCGAACCGGTAGGCGAACAGCCACTGGAACACGATCACGACGATCAGGAAGGACACGGACATGGCGGCGTTGCATGTCAGCAGCACGGCGCGGTCGGTCAGCGACCCGCGCACGGCCACGACCGCCACCGCGAGCAACGTGCTGATCGAGAGCTCCAGCAGCAGGATCGGGATCATGATCGTGAGCGACGCGGGCAGGCGGGTCGCAAAGATGTGGGCGACGTCTTCACCCGAGGACCAGCTGCGGCCGAAATCGAAGGTGACGATCTGGCGCACGAAGATGCCGAGCTGCACGAGAGCGGGGCGATCGAGGCCGAGCTGCTCGCGGATCAGTGCGATGCGGTCCGGCGACGCGTTCTGGCCGGCCAGCAGCTGGACCGGGTCGGGCCCGACCCAGTGGAACAAGACGAACACGAGCAGGACGACACCGGCCAGTGTCGGCACCATTTGCAGCACGCGCCGCCCGACGTACTGGCCCACGCCCGACCTCCGGTCCGCCGGAGCAGGCCCTGCCCCGCGCGTCAGGTGAAATGTCGCCTTGACCGCCAGTTGCTTGCCTATGAGAATAAGTATCGGGCAGGCAGGGGCGCAAGCGGAATCTGCGTCCGCTGTGGGAGGCGCGATGCGATCGGCAGGCAGTGCCGGCGTTCGGTGGGCGTTGGCCGCGGCTTTTTCGCTCGCCGCCGTCGCGGCGCCGGCGCTGGAGCGGCCGCTTCGCGTCGCGCTGCGGGAGTCCGAGCCGACGTTCGACCCGGCGACGCTCGACAGCGCCGAGTCGGCGTGGCTGATTGCCCAGATCATGCAGCCGCCGCTGCGTTACGACTCGCTATCGCGGCCGCGCAAGCTGCGGCTGCAGACCGCGGCGGCCATGCCGGAGGTCTCCGCCGACCGGCTCAACGTGACGATCAGGCTGCGGCCGGGGATCCGGTTCGCCGACGACCCGGCATTCGGCGGCAAGGCGCGCGAGCTGACCGCGGCCGACTACGTCTACACGCTGAAGCGGCACGCCGATCCGGCGGTGCGGTCGACGCAGGAGCACTACGTGCGCGACACGCTGGCCGGTTTCGACGCCGCGTATCGCGAGGCGCTCAAGACCCGGCGCTTCGACTACGACAGGCCTCTCGAAGGCGCCAGGGCGGTCGACCGCTACACGCTGCAGCTCACGCTGACCCACCCGGTCGACATCACGCACCAGTTCGCCAATTGCGTGCTGCTTTGCGCGCTCGCGCGCGAGGTGGTCGCGAAGTACGGCGACCGGATTGCCGAGCATCCGGTCGGAACCGGCCCCTACCGCCTCGCCGAATGGCGGCGCGGGAGCCGCGTCGTCCTCGAGCGCAACCCGAATTTCGGACCGGAGCGCTATGACGAGCGTCCCGAGCCGGGCGACCGCGCGGCAGAGGCGACGGCGGAGCGCCTGCGCGGGCGCGAGCTGCCGCTGGTGTCGCGGGTCGAACTCAGTGTCATCACAGAATCGCAGCCGCGCTGGCTCGCCTTCGAAAACAGCGAGATCGATTTCCTGTTCCTGCCGGGCCAGCTGATACCCAATGCGATCGTCGACGGCCATCTTCGCCCCGAGCTGCAGCAGCGCGGCATCACGCTCGATCAGGCGGTGGAGTCGGCGTGTGTGTACTTCGCCGAGTTCAACATGGACGATTCCGTCGTCGGCGGGTACACGCCCGAGAAGGTCGCGCTGCGGCGCGCGATCGCGCTGGCGCTGAACGTCGACGACGAGATCCGGGTGATGTCCAGCGGCACGTCGCGCAAGCCCGTGGCGGTGGCCTCGCCGACGGCGATCGGCGTCGATCCGGCGGCGCATGTGCTGGCGCCGGAATACGACCCTGCCAAGGCGCGCGCGATGCTCGACGCTTACGGCTACAAGGTCAACGGCGACGGCTGGCGCGTCCGGCCGGATGGCGGCCCGCTGACGATCGAGCTGCTGTCGTTTTCCGTCGAGCGGTACCGCGCGCTCGACGAGCTCTGGATGCGGGACCTCAAGGCGATCGGACTCAAGGTCGACGTGATCAAGGGCGAGGCCGACGCGGTGTTCCGGCGCCTGCGCGCGGGCACGTTCATGGTCGACAACAGCGGTTTCTGTGCCGGCTTCGTCGGCGTGTATCACTACCTGTTCCTGGCCTCGAAGTCGCTCGGCGGATTCAACTCCGCCCGCTTCCATCTGCCGCAGTACGACGCACTGTTCGAGCGCGCCGAGGCGCTGCCCCCTGGCCCGGAGCAGGCGCGCCTGATGCAGGAGATGGACAAGCTCGTCGCCGCCTACGCGCCGCGGGTGATGGCGCCCAACCCGGTGATCTTCGCGCTGGCGCACAAGGGCGTGCTCGGATTGCGTGCCGACTCCGATTTTCCGGCGCTGGCGCGGATCGGGTTCGAATGAGTCGGTAGAGGAGCCAGCGCATGAAGGCGGAAGACCTGCGGTCGTTGCAAGCGCCTTTCAAGGAACGGTACCGCAACGATCCGCAAGCGGCGTCGATCACCCTGCGCGCGGAGGGCCGGCTCGGCGAGGGCGTCAGCTGCAAGGTCGAAACCGGAAAAGCGCTTGCGGTCGCCGGCCTGCATCCGGCCACCGGCGGCACCGGGACGCAGGCGTGCTCGGGCGACATGCTGCTCGAAGCGCTGGTCGCGTGCGCGGGCGTGACGCTCAACTCGGTGGCGACGGCTCTCGGCATCGAGCTGCGCGACGCGACGATCGAAGCCGAAGGAGACCTCGACTTTCGCGGCACGCTGGGCGTGTCGAAGGAAACGAGGGTCGGCTTCGAGCGGATCCGGCTGCGATTCGCACTCGATACCGACGCGTCGGAGGAACAGGTGGCGACGCTGCTTCGACTGACCGAGCGCTACTGCGTCGTGTACCAGACCCTGATCAACCCGCCGCCGATCGCACTTTCGAAGGTGGTTCGACGCCGATCGGAAGGTTGAAACGGCAATCGCTTCGCGCGCCGATCGTGCGCGCCAGAGTCGTGTGATGCACCGGTCGTTGCTGAGACAACCTTAAGTCTTAATGCTCTGACCCCGAGCAAATACATGGGGCGGACGTACCGCTCATCCGTTAGTGCGATGCCCCATGGTATGCCCCATGACGCATACTCGAAGCGACTTGCACGAAAACACGCGAGCGAAATAACACGGGGCCGGCAAGTCGCGAGGGTGGGGGGTGGAGTGGGGGTCGGGCGCGGGCGCGACGCAGGTGCGGAGCGGCCGGCCTGGATCGAAGCGGCGGCTCGCCGCTTCGCGTGGATGCAGGGCGCGGGATTCATGCGCAGGATTCAACCGCAAACGGCGGTCAAGCGCGCTTCCCAGGAAGAGCGCGTGCAGCGAGTCGATGGCGACACGCGGATGAGAAAGCTCACCTCGTCGGTGCTTCGCAATGCGCTGCGCGAGGACCCGGGCGACGTGAAGTCGTTCCGCCGCGTGCTGTATCAGCCGGCGGTCACGGTCGACCCGAACGATCCGAACAAGACCGTCGAGGCCTTCGTGCGCGTGACGCTGGAGGTCGCGTTCCTGGCGGTGCGGCCCGCGCCCGCGGGAGAACCGGCGGAGCCTTCGACGTCGGCATCGGTCGATCACCTGGAGTTGTACCGGCGTCGGCGGCTCTCCGCTGCTTGATCGCGCTTCTGGCGCCGCGCGCCGGCACCGCCATCCCGACCAGGAATCTGCGCGGCAAGCGGCGAGTTGCCCGGGCCCGCGCTGGAGGGTCGGAGTGAGGGTCCACCCCGGGGCCCCGCCTGCTCCCGCACTTGCGGGAGCAAGTGCAGCAAAATCCGGCCGAAATTAAGGGCGTACGTCCTGCGACGGCCTCCGAACCGCTCTCGCGGACGTTGCATAAGCGCCTTGCTCCGCCAGGGCGACCTCCCCAGCCTGCCGGCTCGACTTGTCGCGATCGTTCAACCCATGCCCACCACGGACCCGTCGCCCGGAAGGCCGCCATCAGGCGCGGCCGCACCAGCGCCGGCTGCCGCGGCGGACACGGCACAGGTCTACTACGCCAACGCGATGCGGCAGCTGCTGGCCAGCCACAGCGCGCTGGTGGGGCTGCTCGCGCGCAAGCACGTCGAAGAGCGCCATCCGCGCTGGGCGCACTGGGGACTGGGCGCGCTGTTCGCCGGGTTCCTGCACGACCTGGGCAAGCTCGACCCCGTGTTCCAGTCGCAACTGCTGCTCGGCGAGCCGCCGGCCACGCCCTTCGGGGCCGGCCTGCGCGTTCACGAGGCGAGTTGGGCGCTCACGCACCTTGCCTTCGATCCGGCGAAGGTGCGCAAGCTTCTGCCCAGCGCACTGCCGTGGCAGGTGGTGCAGTACGCCGTGTTCTGGCGCCGCGTCGCCGCACCGACCAACTCCTGGGAGCAAAAGCGCTTCGCGACGCTCGAGCAGGTATGCAAGCGGGCAGGGGGCTGGATCCAGGACTGCCATGTCGCTCTCTCCGGCGTGCTTGCCGGCATCGAGGCCGGCACCGGCATGCCGGTCTTCAAGCCCGAAGCCGCATTCCGGCTGGCAGGCAATACGCAGGCGCCCGCCTTTCGCCAGGAGCGCGAGCGGCCGTTGAACCCGTTCGCGACGCGTGAGCTGACCGCCGCACCCTCGCAGGAGGCAATGGACGCGGCGATTCGCTTGGGGCTGGTCTTCGCGAACCGGATGGTTTCGGCGATGACCGCCCAGGAGGTGGAGGACAACCTGGAGGGCTGGCGCAGGACCCACTACCTGCCCCCGCTCGAAGTCGCGCGCCCGCGCGACGACTACACCACCGTGCCGCTCGACTGCCTGCTTACGGTTCCGGCGTCCGAGTCCGATTGACCGCGCGCGAACGCGCCTGCCTCATCTCTCTCAGCTGCACGCCCCCGTGAACCCGCACGCGGTGCAGAACTCGCACCCGTCGCGCTTGATCATCGCCGCCGCACCGCAGCCCGGGCAGACCTTGCCCTTGATCGGCGCCGTGCCCAGCTCCACCGTCTTGCGGGTCTCGGGCATCGCCAGGATGCCGACCGAGCGGATCGCGCGGCCGTCGTCGTCGAGGATGCCCAGCACCTTGTAGCGGTACAGCAGCAGCGCCGCGATGTAGGCGACCGTGCTCGCGTACATCGCCGAGCGGTCGGCGCCCGGCACCGGCGCCCAGAACTCGCCGTTCTGCTCGCCGAAGTTGAGCAGCTTCTTGAGCTTCATCCCGATCCAGTTCGCGTCGACCACCCGCATGTCGAGCGAGATGAGCTTGCACAGCCCGTCGAGCACTCTCGGATACTCGCCGGCGAGCCAGATCGAATAGGGGCGGCGGCTGCCGTCGGGCAGCGTCAGCTCCTTGACGCCGAGCACGAAGTCGTCGCCGGTGTTGGCGTTGGCGACGTCCACCGTCCAGCTCATCGTGCCGAGCGCACCCGCCTTCGGCTCCTTCTTCGAGAACAGCGCGTCGAGCACCGGCGTCAGGTGCTGGTCGATGTCCTTGAACGCGCCGAGCTGGTCGCAGCGCCAGCGCACGATCTGCGCGAACGCGGCGACCACGCCGTTGACCCATACCGGCTCGCCGTGCGGCGGGAACGGCACCGAGAAGCCCTGCTCGTCGCGCGCCTTGGCGAGCGCATCGAGCTTCATCCGCAGCCAGGCGCGGTCCTCGGAGCGCATGTCCATCGACAGCGTCTTGGCGATCGCGCCCAGGCCGCGGGGCTGCTCCGCGCCGTTGACCCAGACCTCGAAGGGCACGGGCGGCGAGCCGACCTCGCCGATGAAAATCGCGAACGACTCGTTGCGCACCGGGATCTCGACCATGAAGGTCCAGGCCAGGTTGCCCCCGCTGAGCACCGGGCGCCCGGGCCATTTGAGGCTTGCCAGCGCGGGCTGCGGCGTGAAATCGAGGCGCACGCGCCGGTTCGCGTCGTCGGCGTCCGGTGCCGCGCTCGAAGGACTCGACGCCGCTTCCTTGCGCACCGTCGTCAGCACCTCGCCGGTCACCAGGTTCGGGCGGTAGGTCGTGATGCCCTTGAGCCCGGCCTTCCAGGCCTCGAGGTACAGGTTGCGGAAATCGTCGAACGGGTAGTCCTCGGGAACGTTGACCGTCTTGCTGACCGCGGCGTCGATGTAGGGCTGAACCGCCGCGATCATCCGCATGTGGTCGATCGCGCTCATCTCGAGCGCGCCGACGAAGGACTCGGGCAGCGCCTCGGGGTCGCCGCCGAGGTGCTTGTACAGGCGGTAGGCGTAGTCCTCGACCAGGTATTCCTGGCGCGAGCCGTCCGGCATGCGCTTCTTGCGCACGTAGGTCCACGAGAAGGTCGGCTCGATGCCGCCCGAGGCGTTGCGGGCGAACGCGAGCGAGATCGTTCCGGTGGGCGCGATCGACAGCAGGTGCGAATTGCGGATGCCGTGGCGGCGGATCCGCTGCTTGAGCGCATCCGGCAGGCGCGAGGCGCAATGCGGCTCGGCCAGGAAGCGCTCGGCGTCGAACAGCGGAAACTTGCCCTTTTCCTGCGCCAGATCGGCCGATGCCTCGTACGCGGCGTCGCGCATCGCGCCGGAGATGCGCGCGGCCATCGCGCGCGCGTCCTCGCCGTCGTAGCGCAGGTTGAGCATCGTGAGCGAGTTGCCCAGCCCGGTAAAGCCCAGCCCGACACGCCGCTTGTTCATCGCCTCGACGCGCTGCTCCTCGAGCGGCCACAGTGAGGCCTCGAGCACGTTGTCGAGCGCGCGGATGGCCACGTGGACGACGTCGTGGAAGGTCTCGAAGTCGAACCTCGCCTCGGGCGTGAACGGGTCGCGCACGAAGCGGTTCAGGTTGATCGAGCCGAGGCAGCAGCAACCGTACGCGGGCAGCGGCTGTTCGCCGCATTGCCCGGTGACGAGCCCGTTGAAGATGACGGTGTTGCGATCGGCCTGCGTGGTGTCGAAGACGGCCTCGCGCCCGACAAGCGTGATGCTCGCCACGCGCGTGGCGAAGCGCTGCGTCTTGCGCAGCACCTTGTCCGACGCCCACTGGCGGTATTTCCCGTTCTTGGCTTCGGTCAGGAACCCGACCTCCTGCATGAAGCGCTCGCGCGACTGGCCGTCGATGATGAGCTCGAAATCGGCCTTGCACGGGTACAGGCGCCGGCCGCCGCGGCCGTCGGGCAGCAGGCGTTCGCCGGCCTCGCGGCGCTGCTTGATCCGGCAAAAAACCCCGAAATTGGCGAGCAGGACCTGGACGTCCTTCAGCAGGCTGGGCTGGCTCGAGGCGAGCCGGACCGAGCACGACTGGCTTTCGGAGGAGATGTTGACGGTACCGTCGGTCTGGAAGAGGCCCTGCAGGTACCCGCGCACGCATTCTTCCGAGCCTCGCCAGACCACTTCCGGCACGCTGAGTTTCGAATTCGCGCCGAAGCCCAGGTGCTCCAGGTAGCGGGCGAGCAGCACCGATCGAATGAACGCGTGCTGACGCTCGGGCACGGCCACCGGAGCGACTTGCCGCGCCTTGCGCGCGCCGAGCTGTGAAGCCTCGAGAAGGCCATTGACG
>CAZEIW010000156.1:0-17481 GCA_964512305.1 uncultured Burkholderiaceae bacterium
CGCGGACCGCCGAGGCGCTCGCCGAGCTCGGCCTGGGATCCTTCCACGACGTGCTGGCGCGGCATCTGTCGCAGGGACAGAAGCGCCGCGTGGCGCTGTCACGGCTGCGCCTGGCGCAGGCCGTGCCGCTCTGGATCCTGGACGAACCATTCACGGCCCTCGACGTGCGCGGGGTTGCGGTGCTGAGCGGCCTGATCGGAGAGCACCTGGCGCGCTCTGGCACGGTCGTGCTGACCACCCACCAGGCGGTCGATCTGCCCGGCAGCGTGCGCCGCCTCGAGCTGCGCGCATTGGAGCCGGCGTGATCGCGACCCTGGCGGCCGTGATCCGGCGCGACCTGCTGCTCGCGCTGCGCCAGCGCGGCGACGTCGCCAACGTGCTGCTGTTCTTCCTCGTCGTCGTCACGATGGTGCCGCTGGGCGTCGGCCCGGAGCTCAACACGCTGCGCCTGATCGCGCCCGGCACGGTCTGGGTCGCGGCGTTGCTAGCGGCGATCCTGTCGCTCGGGCGGATGTTCGCGAACGACTACGCCGACGGCTCGCTGGAGCAGCTGTTGCTCGCAGGACAGCCGCTGCCGCTGATCGTGATCGGCAAGGTGCTGGCGCACTGGCTGGTCACCGGGGCGCCGATCACGCTGATCGCGGCCCCGATGTCCGTGATGTTCGACCTGGGAGGCGAGCCCACGGGGGTGCTGGTGGCTTCGCTGGCGTTCGGGACGCCCGCGCTGAGCCTGATCGGCGGCGTGGGCGCGGCGCTGACGCTGGGCCTGCGCGGCAGCGGCGTGCTGATCACGCTGCTCGTGCTGCCGCTCTACGTACCGGTCCTGATCTTCGGCGCCGGCGCGGTCGACGCGGTTGCCGGCGGCCTGTCGCCGCAGGCGCACCTGATGCTGCTGGGCGGCCTGTCGCTGGCCGCGGCTGCGGGCGCTCCCTGGGCCATCGGCACCGCCCTGCGGATTTCTTTGGAATAATCGCGCCTTGGAAGACCGTATGCAAAGCGACACGATTCCCCGCCCCGGGTTCGGGTGGTTCCGCTACGCGGCGCCGCCCGAGTTCTACCGGCTGACCGGCAGGCTGGTGCCCTGGGTCGCCGTGCTGGCCGCAGCGCTGGGGCTGATCGGCCTGTACCTCGGGTTCTTCGTTGCCCCGACCGACGCCCAGCAGGGCGAGTCGTACCGGATCATCTTCATCCACGTGCCGGCGGCCTGGATGGCGATGTTCATCTACATCGTGATGGCGTTTTGGGCCGGCATGGGGCTGGTGTTCAACACGCGGATGTCGTCGATCATGGCCTGCGCGCTCGCGCCGACCGGGGCGCTGATGGCTTTCCTGGCGCTGTGGACCGGCGCGCTCTGGGGGCGTCCCGCCTGGGGCGCCTACTGGGTCTGGGACGCGCGCATGACTTCCACGCTGATCCTGCTGTTCCTCTATCTCGGGTTCATGGCGCTGCACGGGGCGATCGACGATACGCGCCGCGCAGATCGCGCCGCCGGCGTGCTGGCGCTGGTCGGCGTGGTCAACGTGCCGATCATCTACTTTTCGGTGCAGTGGTGGAACACGCTGCACCAGGGGGCGTCGGTGAGCCTGGTGCGCGCGCCTACCATGGCCGCCACGATGCTCGAAGGCATGCTGATGATGGCGCTGGCATTCTGGATGTACAGCATCGCGACCGCGCTCACGCGCGCGCGTGCGATCCTGCTCGAGCGCGAGCGCAGCGCCGCCTGGGTGCAGGACGCGCTGCGCGAAGGGCGCGATCGATGAAGTGGGGCAGCTGGCAGGACTTCTGGGCCATGGGCGGCTACGCGCGCTTCGTCTGGGGCGCCTATGGCGTCGCGCTGCTGGCGCTCGCGATCGAGTTCGCGAGCCTGCGCGCGCGGGCCCGGCGCGCGCGCGCGGCGGCGAGACGCGGCGAGCCGGGATCGGCCGCGCGATACTGACCACGGCCGTACCGGCCAGGCCGGTGCGTGCTGAACCAGGGCCGCTGCCGGGTGTTTCGCGTCGCGGCGGTCATCCTCTCCGGCGTTTCTGCACCGGCCCGGTCGATCCTGGCACGCGCCGTTCGTCGCCCCGGGGTGCCCGCGCCCATTCGGGCAACTCACGCAAAGGCGCGGTGATCACCCCTCGGATTTGGGAGCGTCCCTAGCCTCCGATCTTGAATTTGCGCAAGCATCGGCCGGTGCGCCCGACCCGGGAATGTCTTCGCTTCATTCCAAACGATCGGAGACCGCAGTGGATGCCTTCGATGCTCTCCAGTCGGTCTTCTGGCGGATGAACGCGCGGTGCCTCCCTTTGGGCGCGGCGATCGCCGGGTCGCTGGCCTGCGATCCGGCCGCGGCGCTGCCGCTGTACGCGCGCCAGACGGGGCAGGCGTGCCAGGCATGCCACGTGAGCTTTCCCGAGCTCACCCCCTACGGCCGATACTTCAAGCTGACGGGGTACACGATCGGCGAGCGCCAGACGATCCCGCTCGCGACGATGGCCCAGGTCTCCCGCACCGCGACCGCCAACAACTCCGAGAACGGCGCCGAGGTCAACCCGAAGAACAACAGCGTCGTGTTCACCGGAGCGAGCCTGTTCGCCGGCGGCAGGATCACCGACAACTTCGGGGCTTTCGCCCAGTGGACGTACAACGGGCTTTACGGCGACCCGAACACGGGCCAGCTGTCGCACCACAGCAGCGTCGACAACACCGACATCCGGTACGCCGGCAAGCTGCTCACCGCGGGCGCGCAGGAGCCCGACGTCGTGTACGGGATCACGCTGCACAACAATCCGACCGTGCAGGACGTCTGGAACTCGACGCCGGCCTTCGGCTTCCCCTTCGCCGCCTCGCCCGTGGCGAGCACGCCGGCGGCGGCGACGCTGATCGACGGTGGGCTGGCGCAAGCGGCCGCGGGTCTCGGGTTCTACTCGTTCTGGAAGAAGTCGATCTACGGCGAACTGACCCTGTACCGGACGGCCGACGGCGTGCTGAGATTCCTGCGCGCCGGCGACGTCACCGAGTTGAAGGGCCTCAATCCGTACTGGCGACTGGCCTACAACCACGAGTGGGGCGCCAGCGCGCTCGAGATCGGCACCTTCGGCATGCAGGTCGACCTGTATCCCGACCCGACCAACCCGCACGGCCCCACCGACCGCTACCTCGATACGGCGTTCGATGCGCAGTACCAGTACATCACCGACCCGCACACGGTGACCGCGCAGGCGACCTATATCCGCGAGAACCAGACGCTCGACGCGACCTTCGGCGGCGGCGGCTCGAGCAACGCGACCGACACGTTGAGGACCTTGCGCGGCAAACTCACCTACTACTACCAGCGCACGTACGGCGCGACCCTGGCGTACACGGATACCAGCGGCAGCGCCGATGCCGGGCTGTGGGGGCCGGCGGGCTCCGCCAGCGGCAGCCCGGACAGCACGTGGTGGACGCTCGAGCTGAACTACCTGTTGATGCCGAACGTCAGGCTGATGGCGCAGTACGTCGACTACGTGAAGTTCAACGGCGGCACCCGCGACTACGACGGCATGGGTCGCAACGCGCACGACAACAGCACGCTGTTCCTGAACGTCTGGGCCGCGTTCTGAGGCGGGTCGGGCACCGCCGCGCAGGCGCCGAAAGGATGGACAACACCATGTCGAAGCCGTTGCCAGCGATCGTTGCAGGCTTGCTCGCACTGGCCGGCCCGGCGGGCGCGACCGACGACACGGGCCAGGCCGCGGCGGCGAAGCTCGCGGCCGAGCTGTGCTCGGTCTGTCACGGTCCGGGCGGACACAGCCAGTCGCCGGTATACCCGGTGCTCGCCGCCCAGCAGGCCGAGTACCTGGAGAAGCAGCTCAAGGCTTTCCGCGATCACAGCCGCGGCGAACCGGTGGCGCACGACTTCATGTGGGGGATCGCGCGCGGCCTCGACGACAGGACCATCGCCGCGCTCGCAGCCTTCTTCGCGGCCCAGCCGCCGCCGCCGGGCGAGGCGGCGGACGCGGCCCTGGCCGCGCGCGGGCGCAAGCTGTACGAGGAAGGCGCGCCGGACCGGCAGATCGCGGCGTGCTCTGCGTGCCATGGGCCGCAGGCCGCAGGCGCGGGACTGTTCCCCAGGTTGGCGGGCCAGCACCCGGACTACGTGGTCAAGCAGCTGCAGTTCATCCAGAACGCGCTGCGCGAGGTGCCCGCGATGCACGGCCTGATCCAGCAGCTCACGCCGGAAGACATGCGGGCGGTGGCCGCGTACGTGGCGTCGAGGTGAGGCGCGCTCAGTCCTCGCCGGTGAGCTTCTGCCTCTCCAGCTTGCGCGTCTCGTCGAGGTACCAGTCCTTCACCTTCAGGCTTGCCAGGTATCCGGCGAGAAGGCGCCGGTCCGGTTCCGGCAGGTCGCGGTACGACGGCATACGGTACTGCGGCTTGAGGCGCGAAGGCAGGATCCGCTGCGGGTCGGGCGAGGACAGGTAGTCGTAAAGCCAGGCCTCGCTGCGCAGCGATCCGATGCCGTCGAGCATCGGGGCCGGCACCGCCTGCGTCATGTCGCGCAACGTCCACAGCGAGTGGCACTGCTTGCAGCCGAGCCGGCGGTACAGGTCGTTCGCGGGCTCGGCGAGCGCCGCGGCGGCCGTGCTGTAGAACGGTATCTCCCGGTCCTGCGCGGCCGGCTTCTGCAGCACCGCGCGCACCCCGCCCGCGGCCGCGAGCACGATCACGCCGCCCAGGATGATCTTCTCGCCGCGCTTCACGCCTTGTCGCGCGCGGCGGCCTCGGCGGCCTTCTGCGCCAGATGACGCTCGCGGCTTTCCATCTGGGTCTTCATCACCTCGCGCGCCTTGGCGAAATCCTCGGGCGACATCTTGTCTTTGTCCTCCTCCTTGAAGACGACGTACTTGATGTCCTCGTCGAACTGCTCGTTCTTGTAGCCCCAGCGCATCCAGTAGATCACGGCGACGATGATCAGCGCGCCGGCGACGAGCCAGAGATAGATCGTCCACCCGTCGGGCAGGGATTCGAAAAACCCCATTGTCTGCCTCCCTAATGAAACGTCCGACCATAGGACATCGCGATCGAATGTTCAACTGCCGGTCCGCGTTGTGCAAATGAGACTGCGCCGTGTTCCGAGGTTAAAAAAACCTTTACTACATTGGTGTTTCTGAAGAAAATTCCTACCGGCGCACCGTTCAGAGAAACGGGCCCGGAGACAACGACAGTCCCGGGATAGGGACATTCCCCAATTTGAGTGCGGCGATGAACGGCCGGTGGGAAATGCTGCGCCGCTACATCGCCGTTCTTAAAATTCAAGGACTTACGTGCGTTGCTTCGCACAATCACCATGACGACAAGCTTGACATGAGCGGGGATGGGTCCCTATTATCGTTCTCGCTTCATGGGTTTACTTAAGGACGTGCCTTAAGGCTGTATACGCATAGGTACTTAACGTCCCGACCATAACAAAGCCGGATACGCTAATCGGAAAGTCGGTCGAGACGGGTTGGTGGCAACGGGGGTGACGTTCGTGAGCGGGGGCTCGAACGGTTCGCAGACAAGGGTTGCAGGCGCCGGCAGGCGTGCCGCCGGCGCTTCGACGCGGGTCGGTTCGGCGCTGGCGTAGGGCAATGGATCCGCCCTGACCGGCGGGCGGCGGTCGCCGCGCATGCCGCGGGCGACCGGTCAATTTCAAACGATTGCTGGGAACTTCTTGGTCTCGAGGAGGGGAGTGGGCATGTCAAGCAAGTCGATCACGTCACGCGCTTTCTGGAGCATTCTCATCGGCGGCATGCTGACCGGCATGGGCAACGGCAGCGTGTTCGGGGCCGCCATGATGTGCCTGCTGGGTCGCGGCGGCTTCGGCAACTGGGGCGGAAACGGCAAGTCCGCGTACGACCCGTCGACGTTCACCGGCTTCATCGACTGGGCGATGATCGTGTTCGGCGTCGCCTTCGTGGTCATCATGCTGGTCGGACTGTCGCGCCACGACGCGCTCGAGCGCGGCCAGGCGGCCTGACGAAACCGTTCCGGGTACAACGAGCTTTCACTCTATTCACTCAACTTAGACGAGGGGACCATGGCCTTGATCGCCGGCCTGCTGGGGGTGTTTCTGGCGTTTTCGAGTATGTTGCTGTCGTTCTACGTCCTGACGCCGAAGAATCGGGATCAGAACGGCAAATAAGCCGGCAACGGACTTTCTTGGATTGAGGGGACAGAGCATGCTGAAGTATCTATTCGCCAAGGGGGAAGACATCCCTTCCGGGACGGCGGCCGTCTTTTTCGGCTTTTCGTCCATCGTGTGGTTCGTGATCGGAACCGGACTGGGATCCTTCAACGCGGCGAAGCTCGCGTTCCCGGATTTCGTGACGGGCAACGAGTACTTCGCGTTCGGCCACATGCGCCAGGTGCACGTGCACGCGGTGATCTTCGGCTGGATCTCGATGGCGTTCGCGATGGCGATGATGTACATCACGCCGGCGCTCGGCAACACCAAGCTGTGGTCCGAGAAGCTCGGCCTCTGGAACTGCTTCCTGTGGAACATCGGCCTTTCGCTCGGGCTGACCGTGCTGTGGGCCGGCGTGACCTCGGGCCGCGAGTACTCCGACTTCCCGTGGTTCATCGACCTGTACATCGCGGCGTTCATCGCGCTTCCGCTCGCGATCAACGTCTGGATGACCGTCATCAAGCGGCGCACCCAGGGCATCTACACCACGAACTGGTTCTTCGCCGCCTCCGTGTTCATGGTCGTGATCGTGTTCCTGGTCGGCAATTCGCCGGAGTTCTTCCACCTGACCGGCCTGACCGAGGCCTACCTGACCTGGTGGTTCGCGCACAACGTGCTCGGCCTGTGGATCACCCCGGTCGCCGCGGCGATCGCCTATTACACGATCCCGAAGGTCACCGGCAACCCGCTGTATTCCCACCGGATCGGCCACCTGCACTTCTGGTCGGTCGTGGTGTTCTACTCGACGCCGGCCGCGCACCACCTGATGTCGGCACCGCTGCCCGAATGGCTGAAGTCGTTCGCTTCGGTCGAAGGCGTGCTGATCCTGGTTCCGGCGATCGCGTTCGTCTCGAACCTGCTGCTGACGATGCAGGGCAAGTGGTACATGTTCGTCGAGAACCTCGAGGTCCGCTTCACGATCACCGGCGTGCTGATGGCGATCCCGCTCAACATGCAGGGCGGCTTCCAGCAGACGCGCGCGATCAACTGGTACATCCACGGCACCGGCTGGATCGTGGCGCACGCCCACCTCGCCCTGCTCGGCTTCTCGACCTTCCTCGAGGCTGCCGCGGTCTACTACGGCCTGCAGACCATCCTGCGGCGCAAGCTCTATTCGCTGACGCTCGGCAACTTCCACTTCTGGCTGCTGCTGATCGGCTTCACGATCTACTGGGTGTCGATGACGATCGCCGGGCTGATCCAGGGCGCGGGCAAGATCTACGAAGTGCCGTACATCGACGTCGTGATCGCGGAGCACCCGTACATGATCGCGCGCTGGATCGGCGGCACGATGGTGTTCACCGGCAACCTGCTGTGGCTGTACAACATGTGGATGACGGCGCGCGTCGGCACGGTGGTGCCGCAGGGCCGCATGCCGCATGAATTGGCCTACGAACGATAAGACTGGCGGGGGAGCACAGACATGGCGTTCAGGGAATACAAGATCGGCGCGAGGATGTTCGGCCTCGCGCTGGGCAGTTCGATGGTGATCACGCTCGTGCTGCCGTCGATGGACATCCGCAGCGTCGGCGCGACCGCCATCGCGCTCGACAAGCAGCTGTCGGCGGGGCGCGAGACGGGCTTCAACGTCGACGATCCGTTCATGCTCGGCTGGCACAAGCCGCTCAAGGTCCTGCTGCGGACGGATCCCAAGGGCGGCGCCGCGCTCGCGGAGCCGCAGTACGTGTACGTCTACGAGCCCGGCACGCCGATGCCGGCCGGGATCCTGCACCCGGTCACCCTCGGATCGGAGGTCCGGGGCCTGAGCGAGCAGCAGGGGCGGATCGGCGAGGCGACCAAGGCGGGCGGGGCCGTGTTCGGCATCTCCAACGCCAAGAACGGCGACCGCGACGTCGCGTTCATCGAGAACCTGAGCGCGACCCGCGGCTGGACGGCGTCCGACGTCATGAAGGTCACCAAGGACGAGGATGTCGCGCACATCGGCGCCGGCAAGTCGATGTTCGTGCGCGAGGGCTGCTGGTGGTGCCACACGCTGCTGCCCGAGCAGACGCAGGACTGGCAGGTGTTCGGCGCCCCGCCGCTGCTGGGCGACTTCAACGGCGAGTCGCCGACGGCGTTCGGCTCGGACCGCAAGGCGCCCGACCTGCTGCACGTCGGCTCGCGCAACAGCTCGAAGGAGTGGATGATGATGCACTTCTTCAATCCGCGCCTCGTGCAGCCGCACTCGATCATGCCGCGCTACGACTACCTCTGGGGCAGCGTCGACGGCGCGGGCAGCAAGATCGACTTCGCCAAGTGGCGCGCGGACTACAACGACTACCACGAAGGCAGGCGCGCGCTGCCGCCGGACGTACCGTCGTACGCGAAGGATTCCGAGATCCGCAACCTGATCGACTTCATCCTGAGCATGAAGTAGCGGCGCACGCCGCGATGAGACCGGAGCGCCGGCCGGCCGCCGGCGCCTTCCGGGCGACGATCAGCTGAGCGCCGCGGCCGGGCGGCAAAGGAATCAACTGGAGGAGAGCAATGGGATTCGTAACCGACAAGCCGCTCGTGACCCTGAGCGACGACGCGCTGAACGACCGCGCCAAGAAGCTGTGGGAGGCCGAAAGCCTCGGCGGCCTGAAGGAAGACAACAACCGGATGCCGGTCCCGATCGTCGGGCTGCTGATCCTGACCATCATGACCGCGTTCGCGATCACCTTCCCGCTTTGGGGCCAGCGGCCGAACGCGGCGATCTACGCCGGCTACGTGAAGGCGATGGCGCGGCCGGACGTGCAGGCGATCGCCGACGACGGGGCCGCGATGGCGAAGATCGTCGAGTTGAACAAGGGCAGCCCCTACGAGGCCCTGCTGGAACGCCACCCGCTGACGTTGGACGACCTGCGGATCATCCGGCCGCAGATCGAGGCGCTGATGGCCAAGAACCTCGATCTCGAGGAGTACAACGTCGTCGGCAACCAGGTCGTGATGGCCAATTTCGAGGGCAACTACAAGGCCGACGGGACGCGCGAGCGCAAGCAGCCGTGGTGGGATAAGGGGTACACGATCGACATCTTCTTCATCGTGTTCTTCTTCACGGGTGTCGTCGTCGTCATCAAGCGCCTGCCTGCGAACACCTGGCAGCCCGACCATACCAAGGCCCACTGAACCCGGAGCGCGCAAATGATCGAGATCGACAATCCGCCCGTGGTGCTGTTCGCGATCGTGCTGGTAGTCCTGCTGGCGCCGGCGCTGTACAGCTTTTTCGTCGACAAGTACGACAAGAACAAGCCGCAGATCAAGAGCTGAGCGAGGAGCAGACGAGATGATCTTCGAAACGGATACCACGAACGCCGAAGTCCTTTGGATGTACCTGATTTGGTTCGCGCTCATCCTCGGCCTGGTCGTCGTGATGATGATGAAGAACCGCCAGTGACGGGATGGCCGGTGCCTTTCACGGACCGCATCGGATCCGGCTTGCAGCGGCGCGGCGAACGATCAATTTCCAGGTTGGGGGAGAAGGGGGAGTCAATGCGTGTGGGTAACCATCCGACCCGGCGGATGCCGGCGTCTCTGGTCGTCGTCGCCCTGATGCTGTGCGCGGGCACCGCGTTCGCCGAGGAGAAGGCCACGGCCAACGTCACCGAAGGCCAGAAGATCTTCACGAGCGGCAAGGGCGGGATTCCGCCCTGCCAGAGCTGCCACGGCGAGAAGGCGCTCGGCATGGACGCGATGCAGACGCCGCGGCTCAACAACGTCGGCTACGCCTACATCGTCAAGCAGCTCACCGACTTCGCCGAGGACCGCCGCACCGACACGACGCAGGGCGTGATGAACCTGTTCGCCAAGCAGCTGACCGAACAGGACCGGCGCAATCTCGCTGCGTTCGTCAACACCCTCGACATGGGGAACGAACCCTCGGACCTGGCGGCACTGAAGGCCGGCGGCACCGCGGTCGGCGAGGTGCACCGGGGCGAGGCGATGGTGCGGTACGGCGCGGCCGGCCGGAACATTCCGGCCTGCCAGTCGTGCCACGGGTACAATGGCCGCGGCGCCGATCCCATCTACCCGATGATCGGCCAGCAGAAGTTCGTGTACCTGACGAACCAGCTGAAGAAATGGCGCGAAGGCAGCCGCGCGAACGATCCGCTGGGGCAGATGCGGGCGGTCGCCAAGAACCTGACGGACGACGACATCGCCGACGTCGCGGCCTACCTGTGCCGCGCGTCCCAGAGCGTTGCGGGCGACACCTTCCTGCCCGACAACCAGAGCGTGCTCAGGAACGTCGTGCTCGTGAAGTGAGGTCGGCAGGCCGCGGTTGACGCAGTTTCCGACGGACCCGCGCCTTTGGTGCAAGGCGCGGGTCTTTTCTTTCCTCAGCCGCAACGAAGCGGGGCGCGCACCGGAGGGCGAAAGCACATGTTGAAGCTGTGGCGGCGCTTGAAGACCGGCGAAAAGATCCTGTTTGCCGTCGTCGCGCTGTTCGCCCTGGTCGCGATCGAGAATTTCGCCGCGCTCGAGTGGTACCGCCGCTCTTCGAACAAGCCGATGTATCCGGTCCGGACCCACTACGATTTCGCGGGCGACGGCTTCCGGGGTTCCGAGGTGTTCCGGAAGAGCAACTGCACGCTGTGCCACAAGGCGGTGGGCAACGGCACCAACATGGGCCTCAATCTCGACGGGATCGGCTCGCGCCGCGACCTTGCCTATCTCGAGGCGTTCCTGCGCGATCCCGAGGCGACCTACGGCTCGAGGACGGTCGACCACGGTCCGGCGCCGAAGGAGGCCGCCTACGTGGCGGATCTGCCGCAGGCCGATCTGCACGCGATCGCCGTCTTCCTGTCGCAGCTCAGGGCCGACCGCGGGGCGCCCGCGGCGCAGGAGCCGCCCAAGGAGAAGTCGGGCTTCATCGACGCGATGCTCGACATGTGGGCCCCGGACAGCTGGCGGGCGAGCCGCACCGACGTGCGGGACGCCGCCGACGCGAAGCCGGGGAAATAGCAGGAGGAGCCGCAGTGGCCGTCGAATTGACCGCAGGCATCGGCGTCGGACTCAACGCGACCGACCAGGAAGACTTCACGCGCTACACGCTGTGGTTCGCGTTCGCCTGCATCGTCTACAGCATCATCGGCTTCGGCTGGGGCGCGTTGATGGGAGGCATCACCTCGTTCCGCAATTTCGTCGATTTCTCCGCCTACGGCCGCCTGATCGTGCGCGCGCACACGCACATCAACCTGCTCGGCTGGGTCGAGATGGCCATCTTCAGCGCGCTGTACTACATCGTGCCGCGGCTGGCCAAGGCGCCCATCTACAGCGTTCGCCTCGTCAAGGTCCATTTCTGGATGCACAACTTCGGCCTCATCGGCATGGTCGTGTTCTTCACGCTCGCGGGCATGGTGGGCGGCATGGCCGACTCGGGCGAGGCGGGCGACGTCGCCAAGGTCGTCGGCCGGCTGCTGGCGCTGGTCGGCCTGTTCGGGACGCTGGTGCTCGCGGCTAACATCATCTGGGGCTACAACCTGTACCGGACCGCCGTCGGCTGGAAGGCCAGGCAGTAGGGACCCGCAGGGAGCCGCCGCGATGGATCCGGTCACCGGCCTCGACGCGAACCCGTTCGCCGCGCTGCGCGTCGCGGAGTCGGCCGCGCGCGAGCTGTCGCCGAAGCTCGACCTCAGCATCGAGGGGATGCGCAGCCAGCAGTTCAGCGAAGGCGTGTTCGGCTTCCTGCTGATCAGCGTGTTCGTGTTCTGCGCGATCATCGTGATCTTCTGGTTCGGCCGCCATCGCGCGCGCGACACGCGGCTGGGCGAGAAGATGATGTTCGGGCTGATCGCGCTCGGCGTCATGGTCGCGGTGGTGTTCGGTGCGCTGCAGATGGTTGGGGGCTACCTGTTCTGACCGCGGTATCGCGAAGGGATCGACGATGGAAACCAAGCAATTGCCCGGGGTTCGGGCGGCCGCCGGCGCGCTGTGCCTGGCGCTGCTGGCCCTCGGCGGATGCGGACGGACGGACTCCGGCGCCCCGGCGATGCCGTTGCACGGACTTGCCCTTGGAATGCGCGCGCCGAGCCTGCCGACCAAGACGCTGGCGGACGTCGGCGGCAACCTGAGCCGCATCACCACCTATCGGCAGCCGGACGAGCGGATGTACCAGTATTCGGTGGACAAGGCGCTGGCGGCCGGCAAGCCGATCCTGCTCGAGTTCGCCACCCCCGGGCACTGCACGCCCTGCGACGAGCAGCTGCAGGTGACCAAGGCGCTGCTGTTGAAGTACCAGGACCGCGTTGTCTTCATCCACATCGACCAGTACCAGAACCCGCAGGCCTACAAGGCGTACCGGGTCATGGGCGACCCCTGGACCTTCGCGATCGACAAGGACGGCATCGTCCGCTTCGAGCGCGCGGGCAAGATGCTGTACCAGGAGATGGAAATGGCCATCAAGACGATCGCGCCCGACGAGGTGGCGATCCAGCCGGCGACATGAGCGGCACGAGGAGCTTCGCGCTGCAACCCGACCGCAAGGGGATGACCTGGGACCTCCTGCTGTACGTCCCGACCGTGGTGGCGCTGGCTTCGATGGCGTTCAAGTTCTGGTACGGCGGCGATCAGAGCCTGGCGTATCTGCTGTCGTTTCTCGCCTGCTTCTTCCTCATCGCCGGCGCCAACCGCGTGCTCAAGACGCGGCTGATGCTGCTGCCCTCGGCACCGGTCGGGCTCGAGATCGCGGACGACGTGATACGGGTGATCCTGCGCGGCGGGCAGGCGACCGATCTGGTCAAGGAGCAGCGCTTCTACACCGACTACGCCGGCCGCACGTTCGGCGTCTCGGGTCTCGATCGCGGCGGCCGGCGCCAGCAGGTCGTCCTGCACAAGGGACAGTTCGCCGACGAGAAGCAGTTCGGAGCGGCACAGGACGCGCTGCGGCGCGCGACCAAGGCGACCGCCGGCCCCGCGAAGCGTTAGCGGCGCTCGCCGCGCCGGCGCCGGATCACGTCCCACGCCATGTAGGCGATCAGCGCCGCGACCAGCGCGCACAATCCGATCGTGAGCTTCGTCTCGGTCTCCGGGCTGACGAGGCCGCCGACGAACATGTGCACGACCAGGCTCATGATCAGCATCGAGCTGATCGCGACGACGGCGTAGATCAGGATTTCCTTGAACATGGCGCGCTCGACGTCCCGGGGCGGCGGATTCAACCGGATCCCATCGGTGCCGGGGCGGCGGGCGCGGGCTGCGGCGCGTGGATCCTCACGATCACGCCGCCGGGCTGCAGGGCGAGGGTCTCCGCCGTCTGTCCGCCGAGCAGCGCCAGGTTGTGCGAAAGCGCCCCGTTGCCTGGATACCGCGGATCGAAGACGACATAGTCGATTCCGCGCAGCATCCTGAGCAGCGCCGCCTCGTCCTCGACGACCGGCGGCAGCGGCAGCGTGCTGCAGCGGCAGGCCACCATGGTGCGGCCGGGCCACTGGCTGGCGACTCGCGGGCCTGCCTTGGCGGCCCCGCCGCCAGCGGCGGCGGCCGCCTCGGGCCGGGATTCGTCGATCGTGTCGGCGAGCGCCTTGATCACCCGGTCCTGCGCGGTCAGTGCCGGTCCGTCCTTCAGCAGCAGGTAGGTCTGCTTGTCGGAGTAAAGGAACGCCGTCGCGACGACGATCACGAGCGCAAACGCGATGCCGCGCTGGCCGATGAAGCCGGGCAGGGCGCCCAGCGGCGCCTCGAGCAGCAGCGGGAAGCCCCAGAACAGCACGACGACCAGCGCGATCAGCGCGAGCACCGTGTCGCCGGTTGCGAGCGCCGGCACCAGCGAGAGCAGCACCATGCGTCCGAACAGGTCGCCGAAGCCGCTGGCGAACCGCCGCCACACGACCGTGACCGTCACAAGGAGCAGCAGGGTCCCGACGACCCAGCGCGCGAGGCCCGCGTCGGCGCCGGGATCTGCGTCGGCGCCGAAGAGCGCATCGGACAGCGCGAGGACCGGATTGCCGAACCAGCGCACGTGCGGCCAGCCCGCCGCCAGCAGGAGCCCACCGACGGTGACGGCGGCGATGCCGACCCAGAAATGGATTCGCGTATTGCCGTGGACCGGCATCGCGGGGTTGCGAGCCAGCGGCTCGCGATACCACGCCCAGGCGAGCACCGCCGGGTAGGCGAGGCCGGCCGGATGCAGCGTGACCGCCGTCAGGCAGAGCATCAGCTGCGCGAAGTAAAGGCCGCCGAACGCGTGCGGGGTCTCGCGGTACCACACGTCCAGCCAGGCCCCTGCGACGAACACGAACAGCAGATACGGGCCCAGCCCGATCGCGTCGATCTGCTGCAGAAGCAGCGGAGACAGCAGCAGCAGGCCGCTCGCGAGCAGCGCGCCCTCGGCGTCGCCGGAGCGGCTGCGCCAGCGGAAGACGGCAAGCACCGCAACGGCGGCCAGCACCAGCGTCAGCAGCTTGCCGGCGAGCAGGCTGCCGGGGAACAGGAAACCGGCCGGGATCAGGAACACCGCGCGGAAATCCGGCACGCCCAGCACGACGATCGGGCTCGCGACCTGGTCGACGACCGACCACAGGAACAGCATCACGCGCGCGGTGCCCTCGTCGACGCCGAACGGCGTGCGGTTGAGCAATTGCGTCGCGAGCAATCCCCAGAGCACCAGCGCCGCGTAGGCCCAGAAAAGGTTCGGAATGCGGGAAGGCCGTGCGCTCATGTCGAGGATTGTAACGAAGGGCGCACGCTTCCATCGGAAGCGTCCGATGCCGCCATCGGAAGGGTCCCTGCGCCGTGACGCAGGCGTGACGTACGCGCCGTTGACGGAGGCAAAGATGCATGTTCAGGCGTTCTTCACGTCCGTGAGGCCATCCGTCAAAATGATTGCAACCGAAATGTCGGTACTCTGACCCTCGCGCGTTCGAGTCGCTCGCTTAACACAGTCTCAGCTGAGTCTCCCGGATCTGCGTCAAGACTTCCGCAGACTTTGTCGCAAAGATGCAACGCAGTTGCTTAACAAAGGACTGGCGAAGTTAATTGCGGCTCGTTAACATGAACCGCTCCCACGCGTGACGTTCGCGTGAACGATCTTGCGTGGCGCCTGTGGCTCGCGGCGGCAGGGCCAATACGAAGTCAACGACGACGCCGCCAACATTTCCTCGGAGGAGATTCATGGCTCTGATCAGAGTCGCCCGTTGGTTGGCGCCTGCCCTTGCGGCCGGCGCCGTCTGGGCCGGGCTCACGGCACCCGCGCACGCGGTACCGGTATTCGCGCGGCAGACCGGGCACAACTGCCAGGCATGTCACATCAGCTACCCCGAGCTCACCGCGTACGGGCGCGAGTTCAAGCTCAACGGCTACACGTTCGGCACCGCGCAGCCGATCCCGCTCGCGTTCGCCGTGATGGCGGGTTCGACCTCCGTCTCGCGCAACGGCATGACCGTGCCCGACGGCGTCACGGTCGGGGGCACCACGGTCGACGAGGTCTGCGATCCCTGCAACAAGATGCAGATCGGGCAGGCCAGCCTGTTCAGCGGCGGCCGGATCAGCGACAACCTCGGCGCGTTCATCCAGTGGACCTGGGTCGGGGTGGCCGCGGGCGCCGACGGCGGCGGCACGCACTCGGGCATGGACAACACCGAATTGCGCTGGGTCGGGCGCTATACGCCGGAGGGCGCGGGCGAGCCCGAGCTCGTCTACGGCCTGAACATCAACAACAACCTGACGATGCAGGACGTCTGGAACGCGGTGCCCGCGTGGCGGTACCCGTACTGGGGCGTGGGCACGACGAATCTGCGGACCGGGCCTCCGGGACCCGCCGCAGCTCCGTTCATCGACGGCGGCACGGTTGCGCAGCGCGCGATCGGGGTGGGCGGGTACGCGTGGTGGAAGAAGACGTGGTACGCGGAGCTGTCGCTCCTGCGCGCTGCCGAAGGAACGCTGGGCTTCCTGCGCGCCGGCGACAGTCCGGACGTCGCCGGCGATGCGCTCAAGGGCTGGGGCAACCCGTACTGGCGCATCGCGTACAGCCACGACTGGGACTACAACTCGATCGAGGTCGGCGCCTTCGGCATCCAGGCCCAGCAGCATTTCGTCGATCCGACCTCCGGGCTGCCCAGCGCGAACACCAACAAGTTCAAGGACTGGGCGATCGACGCGCAGTACCAGTACAACAAGGGCGAGCCGCACGTCTTCACCGCGGCGGGCTCGTACATCCACGAGACGGCGGAGTACAACGCGGCCCTGGGAACGTCCAACCCCAGCGACACGGTGAAGGAGCTCAACCTCCGCGGCACGTACTACTACGACCGCAAGTACGGGGTGTCTCTCGGCTACACGCGGCTGACCGGCTCGGCGGACCTGAACCTCTATGCGCCGCCGGTCGCGGGCGACGCCACGGGCACGCTCGTGCCGGCGGCGGGATTCTCGACCGACGGTTCGCCGGACAGCGATTTCTGGACGCTGGAACTGAACTGGCTGCCGCTGCAGGACCTGCGGTTCACGGTCCAGTACATCTGGTACAACAAGCTGAACGGCTACAAGACCGACTACTACGGCAACAGGGCCAGCGACGCGAACACGCTGTTCGCGGGCATCTGGTTCGACTTCTGAGGCGAGCGCGGAGGAGACGCGATATGAAAACGAAACTGACGCGACTGACGACGCGCGCCGCCCTTGCCCTTTCGACGCTGACGCTGGCCCTGGCCGCAGGTTCGGCGGCGGCCGAAGACGCCGCCGCCCCCGCGGCGGCGGCGCCGGCGGCACCGCCAACGCGCGCCGAGAAAATGGCGCCGGACTACGCGAAGCATCTCGCGATCGTCTGGTGTTCCTCGTGCCATGGCCCGGCGGGGCGCAGCATCTCGCCGCTGTTCCCGGTGCTGGCGGCGCAAAGCGGCGAGTACCTGGCCACGCAGCTGAAGTCGTTCCGCGCACTGAACCAGGACGACACGAAGCTGACGCACGAAACGTTCTACGAGCAGTGGATGCTCAACATCACCGGGCTGCGCAAGCAGGAGCGCTATGAGGACGCGCCGCGCAACGAAGAGCGGGCCTGGGACTTCATGAAGGGAGTCGCTCGCGACCTCGACGACGCGACGATCAACGCCCTGGCCGCGTTCTTTTCGAGTCAGAAGGCTGTCGGGGGCAAGACGCGTGCCGATGCCGACACGCTCGCCAAGGGCAAGGCGCTGTTCGACAATGGCGACATGTCCAAGGGTCTGCTGCCGTGCCAGAGCTGCCACGGCCCGGACGCGCACGGCAACGGCCCGATCCCACGGCTGGCGGGGCAGCACCGCGACTACGTCGAACTGCAGGTCAAGGCGATCAAGTCCGGCGTGCGCAACGTCGACCAGATGTCGCCGCTGATCCAGAGC
>CAZEIW010000157.1:0-8399 GCA_964512305.1 uncultured Burkholderiaceae bacterium
CCGCATCGTGTAGGCGCCGAGCGCGGTGCCGCCCCCTCCCCCTCCCCCTCCCCCTCCCCCGCCTCCGCCGCCGCCGCAGGCGGCGAGCAGCAGCGCGCCCGCCAGTGCCGCGTAAAGCAGCCTGTGGCTCCCCTCTCCCGCTTGCGGGAGAGGGGTGGGGGTGAGGGTCGTTGCGGGAGAGGGGCGCAATTCGGCGCTTCGATTCATTGTGCTTTCTCGAGCAGCACGACCCCACGCGGTCCGACCATCAGCTTGACGGCGCCGCCGGCGACGACGGCGTTCGCGCCGCTGTAGGCGTCGTGCACTTTGTCGCCGTCGGCGAACGTGTCGCCGACCGGTATCGAGTCGGCCCCGGCGGCATCGAGCGCGACCACGACGCGGTCCTCGCCGTCGACGCGCCGGAACACGTACGGATGCTCGGAGATCCGGGTATGCGCGCCGCGCGCCAGCGCGACGTGGCGGGCGCGGAAGCCGCCGAGCTTGCGCCAGTGCTCGAGCAGCTCGCGGTCGATGGTCGCCCAGTTCATGTCCGAGCGCGTCGCCTGCTGCTTGTCGCCCGGCGTGAACGGTCCCGGCGGGCGCGCGGTCTCGTCGCCGTAGTAGATCTGCACGCCGCCGGGCGCGAGCATCAGCAGCTCCGCACCCTCGTACAGGTGCTTGCGGTCGAACAGCTCGGTGTCGTGCGAGGACAGGTACGACAGCACGTTGTGGGTCGCCGGATGCGCCAGCAGCTTCGCGTACTCGGCGAACAGCTTGTCGGCGCGCCCGGTGTCCAGCTTCGGCAGCGCCGCCTTTTCCGCCCCGTCCTGGAAGTCGAAGTTGATCATGTTGTCGAAGCCGGCGTCGAAGCTTGGCGAGCGTCCGGGCCCGTGACCCCAATACTCGCCGGTCATCCAGAAGGGCGCCGTGTCGACGGCGCCGCCGGGGTGGGCGGCCTTCCAGTCGGCCAGCGCCGCGACGCCGGCCTTCTTCAGCGCGCGCCACGAGTCGGGCTCGACGTGCTTCACGGTGTCGCAGCGGAACCCGTCGATGCCGAAGTCGCGTACCCATTGGGTCAGCCATGTCACCAGGTAGTCGCGCACGGTGGCGCCCGGGATCGGCTTGGCGCGCGTGTCGGGCTTGTTGGCGAAGAAGGGCGGCAGGTCGACCGGTTTCGGCGATTCGGTCTTGAAGTCCGGCAGGTAGGCGAGCTGCTTGGTGTACTCGGTGTTGCCGCCTTCGTCATAGCCGCGCAGGCCGGCCCGGATCCAGTCCTTGCCCCACCAGTCGAGCCATTTCATGCTGTTGTAGTCGATGAAGCTGTGATAGTTGTTGAGCGTCGCCTTCTCCCAGCCGTCCCACACGACGCCCACCTTGAACTCGGTCAGATCGCGCAGCGATCCGTAGCCCGGGTGGTTCATCACGACGTCGAACAGCACGCGGATGCCCTGCGCGTGCGCCGCGTCGACGAAGGCGCGCAGCTCGTCGTCGGTGCCCATGTTCTTGTCGAGCACCGTGTAGTCGAGCGCGTAGTAGCCGTGGTACGAGTAGTGCTTGAACTCCTTGTTGCCGCCGACCACCCAGCCGTGGATCTGCTCGTACGGCGCCGTGATCCAGATCGCGTTGACCCCCAGGTCGCGGAACCAGCCCTCGTCGACCTTCGCCTTCAGGCCGGCGAGGTCGCCGCCGTGGAACGTGCCGATCTCCTGCTGGCCGTCGCGCTCGCGCCCGTAGCTGCCGTCGTTGGCGGGATTGCCGTCGAGGAAGCGGTCGGTCATCACGAAGTAGACGATGGGGTTATCGGCGAAGGAGCCGCCGCCAACAGGTGCCGCCGCGGCCAGGCCGAGCGTGCAGCACGCCAGGCAGACCGCGAGCGAGCGGGCGACGGACGCGAAGATGCTGCGCAACTTCATGGGGATGGATCTCCTCGCTCGTCTCCCCTCTCCCGCTTGCGGGAGAGGGGTGGGGGTGAGGGTTGCGGGCAAGGTCGCCAGCGCGTATGCCCTCACCCCCGGCCCCTCTCCCGCAAGCGGGAGAGGGGAGATTTCGGCGCTAGCCTTTGACTCCGCCGGCGGTCAGGCCGGAGACGATCCAGCGCTGGGCCAGCAGGAACACGATCGTGATCGGCAGCCCGGACAGCACGGCAGCGGCGGCGAAGTCGCCCCACAGGTACTTCTGCTGGTACAGGTAGTACTGCGAGCCCACGGCCAGCGTCAGGTTGCCCTCCTGCCGCAGCAGGATCGAGGCGATCGGGTACTCGTTGACCCCGCTGATGAACGCGATCACGAACACGACCATCAGGATCGGCACCGCCATCGGCAGCAGCACGTAGCGGAAGGCCTGGAACAGCGTCGCGCCGTCGACCTTCGCGCATTCCTCGATCTCGCCCGGGATCGTGTCGTAGTAGCCGCGGATGGTCCAGATGTGCATCACGACCCCGCCCAGGTAGGCCAGGATCACGCCGGCATGCGTCTCGACCCCCAGCCAGGGCACGTAGGTTCCGATCGCATCGAGGATCGCGAACAGCGCGACCAGCGCCAGCACCGACGGGAACATCTGCAGCAGCAGCATCGTGCTCAAGACCTGCGACTTGAAGCGGAAGCGCAGCCGCGCGAACGCGTAGGCGGCGGTGGTCGAGATCGCCACGATCAGGGCCGACGAGATCGCTGCGATCTTGACCGAGTTCCACAGCCAGTGCAGCACCGGGAACGGCGGCAGGACCAGGCCGCCGTCGGCGTCCTGGTACGAGATCCCGAACGCGAGCTTCCAGTGCTCCAGGCTGATGTTCTTCGGAATCAGGCTGCCGACCGCGAGGTTGCCCGGCCGCAGCGAGATCGAGACGATCGCCACCAGCGGCGTCATCACGACCACGATCAGCGCGATCAGCACCCCGTGCGCGGCCAGTATCCGCCACCGGTGCTGCCTGCCGACGACGATGGGCATCGATCACCTCGCTTCCGGCCGGTTCACGCGCAGCATCCGCAGGTTCGCGAACGACAGCAGCGCCACCAGCACGAAGATCGCAGTCGAGATCGCGGCGGCCAGCCCGAAGCGCTGGCCCGAATCCTGGAACGCGATCCGGTACGTGTAGGTCACCAGCAGGTCGGTGGTGCCGGCGGGAACGCGGGTGTTCAGGAAGTCGGGCCGCCCGCCGGTCAACAGCTCGATCAGCATGAAGTTGTTGAAGTTGAACGCGAACGAAGCGATCAGCAGCGGCAGCAGCGGCTTGAGGATCAGCGGCGCCGTGATCTTGGAGAAGTTGCTGAGCGGCCCCGCGCCGGCGATCGCCGAGGCCTCGTACAGGTCGGCGGGGATCGCCTTGATCAGTCCGGTACAGAGCACCATCACGTACGGATAGCCGAGCCAGGTATTGACGATCAGGATCATCACCTTGGCCAGGAACGGGTCGGCGAACCAGGCGGGCTTGATTCCGAATAGCGTGCTCAGCGCCAGGTTGATCTCGCCCAGATTCTGGTTGAACAGCCCGCGGAAGATCAGGATCGAGATGAAGCCCGGCACCGCATAGGGCAGGAACAGCAGCGTCCTGTAGACGGTGCGGAACTGCAGCGCCTCCCAGTTCAGCAGCACGGCGAGCGTGCAGCCGACCGCGAGCGTGAGCAGGACCGTCAGTCCGGCGAAGGTCACGGTCCACAGGAAGATCTGCACGAACGGACCGCGGAACTCGGGGTCGTCGACCATCCGCAGGTAGTTGCCGATGCCGATATTGACCTTGAACCCCGGCTGCAGCTGCTCGCCTTGCGGGGACTCGTAGAACCCGGTGACGAAGTTCGCCTTGTAGACGGTACCGGTGCGGGCGGCGATCAGCTCGCCGGCGGCGCCGCCGCGACGGTAGATGGATTCCTGCGGCGCGAAATCGCGCACGCCGGCGTAGGTGACGAGCGCGCCGTCGGGCAGCCGGATGCGCAGTTTCGACAGCACGTCGCGGCGCTTGATCACGTCGGTCATCGGCAGCGGCTCGCCGAGCGCGACGTCGGCGTCGCGCAGACGCACGGCGACGATCTCCTCCGGCGGCGTCGGCGCGATCAGCGCGAGCGACGGTGTCACGTAGGTCTGCGCATCGATCTCCGCGCGCGCCTCCGGCGTCGTCGCCTCCTCGTCCGTCTTCGGCACGAACCGCAGCCGGAATGCGCTGCCGTCGTGGTGCACGGTGAACTGGTACGACCGCCCTTCGATGGGCTGCGTGCGCTCGAGCAGGTACGCGGTCGCGCGCTCGAAGCTCAGCAGGTTGGCCGAGGAGAAGTTCGTGAAGCCGATCTGCAGCGTGTACAGGATCGGGAACACGACGAACACCGCGATCCCGGCCAGGCCGGGAAACAGGTAGCGGTAGGCCGCGTTGGCGCGGCCGAGGTAGATGTAGAACGCCAGCGAGAACAGCGCCAGCGCCGCCACCGCCCACACCGGCTCGCCCGACCGGTAGATCAGCGCCACCAGGTACAGGCAGCCGAGCGCCGCCGCGGCCGTCACCGGCCATTTCAGGATCCGGGCGAAGTCGACGCGCTCCATGGTTGCGAGGAAGCCCGCCGCCCCCGGCCGCCGATGCAGCGGCGGATCATGCAGGCCGGAGGGGGGCGGAGGGTGCGACGATTACTTGCCGGTCATCCGCGCCGCGGCCGCGTCGAGCGCATCCTTCGGCGACTGGCGGCCGTTGGTGATGTTCTCCAGCGCCGAGGCCATCGACGACCAGAACTTGCCCATCTCCGGAATGTTGGGCATCGGCTCGCCGCGCCGCGCGTTCTCCATCGTCGCCTTGATGTGCTCGTCGCTGGACAGCTCGGCGAAGAACGCCTTGTTGGCCGGCGTACCCAGCGGCACGTCGGCATTGATCGTCTTCAGGCCGGCGGGGCGCATCACGTAGTTCTCGAGGAATTCCTTGGCGACGTCCTTCTGCTTGCTCGGCGCCGAGATCATGCAGCCCAGCACGCCGACGAACGGCTTGGACGCCTTGCCGGCGACATCGGGGATCGGCGCGACGCCGAAGTCGATCTTGCTCTTGCGGATGTTGTCCCACGCCCACGGGCCGGTGATCATCATCGCGACGTCACCCTTGTTGAACGCGGCTTCCATCTCGGAGTAGCCGGAGCCCTTCGGCATGACGCCGGTCTTGATCATGCTCTCGAGCGTCTCGGCACCCTTGAGCGCGCCCGGCGAATTGACGCCGACCTTGGCCGGGTCGTAATTGCCGTTGGCGTCCCTGGCGAACACGTAGCCGCCGCCCGCCGCCAGCAGCGGCCAGGTGAAGTACGTGTTGTTGTAGTCCCAGAGGATCGCCTTCTTGCCTTTGGCCGTCAGCTCCTTGTCGAGCTTGACCACGTCGTCGAAGCTCTTGGGCGGCGTCTTCACCAGGGCCTTGTTGTAGACGAGGCCGATCGCCTCGACCGACAGCGGGTAGCCCCACAGCTTGCCCTGGTAGGTGAACGCCTTCCACGCGGTCGGCTCGACCTCGTCCAGCACCTTCTTGGGCGGGTTGATCGGCACCACCAGGCCCGACTGCGCCCACTCGCCGAGGCGGTCGTGCGGCCAGCACCACACGTCCGGTCCCTTGCCCGCGGCCGCCGCCTGCTGGAACTTGCCCGGCGCGTCTTCGGGGTGCTCGACGGTGACCTTCACCCCCGACGCCTTCGCGAATTCGTCACCGACCTTCTGCATGCCGTTGTAGCCCTTGTCGCCGTTGATCCAGACCAGCAGGCCGCTTTCCTGCGCCAGCGCGCTGCCGGCGAACGCGCACGCCGCGGCAATCGCCGACGCGCCGAGCAGATGCTTCCCCAACCCTGATGTCATGTGACCTCTCCCTATGGAACGTTTCGAACTACGCCGCCTTGCGCGCCGGCATCTTGTAATGCCGCTTGAAAGCCGCGCCGTTGGCGTCGAACAGGTGGCAGCGATCGGCCGCCATCCCGAGCTTGATCCGGTCGCCGACGGCGAGCGTCGAGGTGCCGCCCAGATCGCAGGTGAGCGCGTCCTCGACCCCCGGGTACGCGACGTAGACGTGCGTCGCGCTGCCAAGGGATTCGACGAACGACACCGTGGTCTCGATCGCGTTGGTGCCCGCGACCGAGTCGAAATGCTCCGGCCGTATGCCGACCGTGACCGCGTCGCCCGGCTTCGCCGCCGAGGCGTCGACGTCGACCCGGATCACGGGCCCCGCCTTGAGCCGCACCTCGGCCGAGCCGGCGCCCGCCGCGACGATCTCGGCGGCGATGAAATTCATCTTCGGCGAGCCGATGAAGCCGGCGACGAACTGGTTGACCGGGTACTCGTACAGCTCGAGCGGCGCGCCGACCTGCTCGATCCGCCCCGCGGACAGCACGACGATGCGATCGGCCAGCGTCATCGCCTCGACCTGGTCGTGCGTGACGTAGATCATCGTCGTCTTGAGATCCTCGTGCAGCTTGGCGAACTCGTAGCGCATCCGCACGCGCAGCGCCGCGTCCAGGTTCGACAGCGGCTCGTCGAAGAGGAAGACCCTGGGTTTGCGCACGATCGCGCGGCCGATCGCCACGCGCTGCCGCTGGCCGCCCGACAGGGCCTTGGGCTTGCGGTCGAGAAGGTGCTCGATGTGCAGGATCTTGGCCGCGTTTTCGACCGCGCTATTGATCTCCGCCTTCGGCATCCGCGCCAGCTTCAGGCCGAACGCCATGTTGTCGAACAGCGTCATGTGCGGGTAGAGCGCGTACGACTGGAACACCATCGCGATGCCCCGATCCGCCGGCGGTACGTCGTTCATCCGCTCGCCGCCGATCAGCAGATCGCCGGAGCTGATGTCTTCCAGGCCCGCGATCAGCCGCAGCAGCGTCGATTTGCCGCAGCCGGAAGGACCGACGAACACCACGAATTCACCGTCCGCGATATGCAGGTTGGCATCGCGGATGACAATCACGTCGCCGAACGTCTTGCCGACGCCGCGCAGCTGCACGTCTGACATGGCAGGAGGTCTCCGGTGGCGCGTTGCCGCGCGGCGGAAGTGCCGCACAGCCCCCGACGTTGCGGGCGCCTTGTTCGAATTGTGTAACTAATATACGTAGTTTTCCGGCCGGCAACAAGGCAGGGCCCCGCCGCAGGCGAGCCCAACAACCTCAAACACGCCAAGCAGTTATTGCGTTGTCGTGTTTACGGTGTGTAGCAATACTACGAACCGAGGGGTAACCTCCGCTTCCCGCCGCAAACGCAGGCGGACGCCACGTGGCGTGCAGGGCAGCCGAATCTGCCAGACTCCGCAGCCGTGCACGCCCATCCGCGAAGAGAGAAGAGGAGACATATGTGCAATTCCTTGGGCGCCACGCGCGCTGTTCTCGTCCCGCTCGCCGCGCTGATGGCCTGCGGCTCCGCGCTAGCGCAAGTCGATGTGGGCCAGCCGATCCACGGCCAGCCGGTCACGATCTATCACGATTCGGCATACGGCCGTGTGACCTCCTTCGAGTACCAGGGACGTTTCGCCTATGTTCGTATCGAGACGCGCGAGCCCGGAGCACCGCTCAACGAGCATCCACTGACGATCGATGCCGCAGGCGTGCGAGCCCTGCTCTCGCGGGTCCAGTTGCAGGGGAAGAAACCCGAGCCGCTGCTGGCAAAAGAAGAACTCGACGAGATTTGTGCTCCCCTGGCTGCCGCGCTCGGCAAAGCCACGCCGGAGCAGGATGTCAGTTTTGCAAGCAGCGCGACCCATGGGGTCGGCGGCCTCCTGGCGTCGCACGAGGTCACAGCGGCTCGGGTTTTCCGCCGCGACGGCCGGCTGCAGGTGATCTTCGGCTTGATACGCGAGGATTTCGAGAATCGTTTTCGCGGCACGGGTGAACTGATCGCGTTCGAACCCGGCCAGCGGGCGAAAGTCGTCGATGCGGGCTCACGGATCGGCGTCCCTGCCGATGCCGGAAGTGATTTGCGAAGCGACTGGGTCGCACTGAACCTTCCTCCGGCTGTGCTGCAGGCGGGCGGAACAGCCCCGGCACCGGCCACGGCAGCCGCTGGGGCACCCGCCGTCACGCCCACGGTCGCGCCGGGCATGGCACCTCCTGCTCCGGTGGCCGCGCCGCCCGCGCCAGCCGCCGCGCCTCAGGCCGCCCCGAGTTCGCCGCCCGCGGCCGCACCGGCGGTCAGAGACGCGGAAACGATCTATCGCAACCTCAGCGAGCGGCTGAAGGCCTTGCAGAAACTGCGGGATGCCGGCCTGATCACCCCCCAGGAGTACGAGGAGCGCCGGCGCCAGCTCCTGCAGGAGCTGTAGGTCCAGGTGCGGCCGATGCGCCGTTCGGGGAAGGGCTAACTCGACGCCGGATCCGAACACAGCGACTCGATCGCTGCCGCCATCGCCGCGTTGACGTCGAAACGACTGGCCAACCACTTCAGGATTGCGCGCGCCGAGCGCGGCGTGGCATCGTAGCCCTGGATGAAGCTTGCAAGCG
>CAZEIW010000158.1:0-7026 GCA_964512305.1 uncultured Burkholderiaceae bacterium
GCATAGACCAGGAGCGAATTGAGCACCTTGTCCGGCACCGGAGCCGCCAGCGGAACGGTGCCGCCCGCAAGCCAGATGCCGTGGCGGGCCGCCTGCGCCGACAGGAACTCCTGGATGGGGCCGCGGCCGTCTTCCTCGCGCACGGCGACCTTGTCGCGGTCCTTGATGCCCATGATGCAGAAGTACTCGGGCAGCGCGACCAGCCGCGCGCCGGCGTTCACGGCCTCGGCGATCAGCGTCTCGGCATCACGCAGGTTGTCGCCGACGCGTGCCTTGGAGACCATTTGGACCGCCGCCACGCGCACCGTAGCAGTGGATGCAGCGGAATCCTTATCCATCGAAGGGTTGTCGAAAGGTTGCTGCCGGATCACCAAGATGGGGCCAAACGAGAGCAAACAAAGCCGGCCGATTCAGCCGGTCGACTTCTCCGACCCGGGCGCAGGTGGGACCTTGGGACGCTCGCGACGCTTCACCAGAGGATCGCTCCAGGATCCGGTGACGTCGTAATCGTAGGAAAACGCCTTGGACAGCGGATCGCGCAATACCAACTGCGCCAGGAAGGTTCCGAGCCCGATCGCCGGGTTCGCCAAGAGAGCATACACGAGCGAGGCGGACCCGGCGTTGACCTCCGGGAGCACCAGGACGTGCAGGCTTTGCGTCTCGGCCTTCAGGTCGATGGTGCCGTCGATCAGCGCGGTGGCCGAGACGCCGCGCATGCGGAAGTCGTGGGTGGTCAGCACGCCGGCGGCGATGTCGGCGTTTGCACGCACGGAGTCGAACGCGAAACCCTGCGAGAACACGTCGCGGAAGTCGAGCGAGATGCGCCGCGGCAACGACTGCAGCGACATGACCCCGAGCAGGCGCGCGGCGCCGGCGTCGGCCTTCAGGAACTGCCCCTTCTCGGTTTCCAGATGCAGCCTGCCAGCCAGGCTCGGGTAGTCGATGTCGAACGGCGAGCCGTGCCACGACAGATCGCCTTCGAGCTTGCCATTGCCGTTCTTGAGCGCGCCCGCGAGGCCGAAGCGCTCGAGCAGCTTGCCCGCGTTGGCGATCTCGAGCGACAGTTTCAGGTCCATGCGCCGCGGCCCAGCACCCGAACCGGCTTCGCGCTCCCATTGCCCGCTGCCCGAAAGCTTCCCGTCCGGGTTCACGATCTCCAGCCGCTGCAGCAGCCACGCGTTGTTGCGGCCGGCGCCGGAGTTCTGCGCCTCGAGCTCCAGGTGGCCGAGGCGCGCCGACCCGAGCACGAAATCGTCGGCGACGATGTCGAGAGCCGGGATCTCGTTCGGCGGCGCGTCGAGCAGCTGCGCCACCTGCTGTTTCTTCTGCTCCGGGATCGTCAGGCGCGCCAGGCGCGCCGTGAGCCGCCCCGGGACGCCCCGTTGCGCCGCGGCCCAGATGAGCGAACCCGAAGCCTGGTCGGAATCGATGTTCGCGCTCCAGCTGTCGTCGGCGCCGCGCGAGGCGCCGAGCACGAGGTGCGCGATCGGCTTGCCCTCGAAAGTCAGCTCGCCGACCCGCGCGGCCACGAAGTCCACGCGCGCGCCGGCGCTGCCCGCGACGCCCGAAACCGCACCGTCGCCCTGCAGGGAATCGAGCACCGGCGACCAGCGGTCCCAGTCCAGGCGCGGCAGATCCACGTGGACGAGCACGCCGGATTCGGGCAGCACGGCCGGCGTACCGACGCCGAGCGCGCCGCGCTCGATGCGCATCGAGTCGGGACCGGGTCCGGCACGCTCGAGCTGCATCGACAGCAGGCTGCCGACCGTCAGGCGGACGCTCTCGGCGGAGGTCCCGGCGGAGGTCGCGGGAGCCGCCGCGGGCACGACCTCGAAGTGCAGCGGCAGCGGCTCGATCGCCGTCTTCCGCAAGGGCTCGGGCAGGCCGATCGCGAGGCCGACCAGGTCCGTATCGACGTGCAGCTCGCTCGCACGATGGCGCACCGCGACCTGCGCCGTGTAGTGCGCGCTGCCGCGCATGCGGTCGAGCAGCCGCCTGAGCGCCGCCGGCTCGATCTGGCGCTTGAGGCCCTGCGGCGTCGCCGTGCCGGCGGCACTGATCAGGATCGATCCGTCGGCCGCGGTGTCGCCGTCGACGCGGACCTGGCCGCCGATGAAGCCGCCGGTCACCGCCGTGAGCCGCACCCCGTGCTGCGTGAAGTCGACCGCGCCGCTCAGGCCGGAGAACGGCGCGATCTCGGGCGCGAGGGTCAGCTCGTCGCCCTGCAGCGTGACCGTCCCGGCGACCTCGGTGTCGTTCGCGTGCATGAGCGGTATGTCGAGCTTGAGCGCGAGACGGGCGGGTCCGACCGCATCGGCGCGCGCCAGGACGCCCCCGATCAGGCCGCCGACCGGGCTCGCGTCGACGAAGCGCAGCATGTCGGCCAGCGGCCCGCTGCCCTGGCCGTCGACAGCCAGGTGCTGGTCGCGCTGCTCGAGGTGGGGGAGGCGTGCGTGGATGTTCGACAGCCGCACGCCGTACACCGACGCGCGCGAAGCGGAGATGTCCATTTTTCCGCGATCGAACGCGACCTCGGCGTCGATGCCGCCCAGCATCGGCCAGGCCGGCCGCGCGCGCGCGCCCGCGCGCGCCGCCGCCGCGCCCTCGGCCGCGGTTGGCGCGTAATCGAGACGGCCGTCGGCCACGCGCACCACCGCGTGGAACTCGCCGTTGCGGGGGTCGACGAACGGAAAATCGGCCAGGTCGCCGCGCAGCCTGAACGAGCCATCGACGATCCGGCCGTCGACGATCGCGGCCCGCAGCCAGTGGCGCGCCGACAGCGCGGTCGACGGCACGTAGCGGTACGCATCGGCCGCGCGCCCGCCCAGCACGCGCCCGCTGAAGTCGACCAGACCCGGGCCCTTGCCGCCCGTGCGATAGCTGCCGGTGGTGTTGAATTCGAGCTCGTCGCTGGCGGCGGACAGCGAATCGACGTTGACGGTCAGCGCGCTGCCGGCGAGGCTCCAGCGCCCGCGCGCCGCGAGGCGGCCGAAGTCGATGTCGGGCTCCTCGAACAGGCCGGGCCACGTGAGCTTCGCTCCGACCGAGTCGATCTGCAGCGTGCCGCCGCTCTGGGTGAAGTCGACGCGGCCGGACAGATTGGAGAAGCCGGGGCGGCCGATCCGGCCCGGCGCGCCAGGGGGCGGCCCGGCGCCGGCGGCCGCGGATGCGACCGCTGCCGGAGCGGGCGACGGCGCGCCGGCCCCGGCCTCGCCTTCGCCCGAATCGGCCGCGCACCCGAGGTTGAAGAAACGCGCGCGCAGCGAATACGCGGCCGGATGAGCCGTGTCGCCATCCCACGCGGCACGCACGTCGCTCAGCGTGCCGCGCGCCGCAAAGCGCGCGATGCCCGACTGCCATACCGGCGGCAGCGGCACCTGGGCCGCCAGCCGGCTCAGGTCGGCCAGCGCAAGCTGGCTCGCCTCGAACTGCGTGTGCTCCGGCGCGCTGTTCGGTTGCGTGACGCGATAGAGCAGGTCGGTCGGAGCCAGCTTGAGGCCGTCGGGACCCTCGAACGTGAGCTGCGTCAGCGCGATCTCGCGCCCGCTGCCGGCCGCATTGGTCCAGGCGCGCTGCGTGACGCGCCCCTGCAGGCTCGACAGGCGCAGCGGCTGCAGGTCGGGGCGCAGCCGTGCCTCGACGTCCGTCATCGCGACGTCGGCGCTCATCCGCTCGACCGTCAGGTCGGAGAAATCGATCCAGGCCCTGATCGCGCCGTTCGCCTGCGACAGCCGGACCGGCGCGGGCACCAGGTGCGCGATCGCATCGACGCGCGCCAGGTCGGCGTAGTCCATCTGCAGGTACAGGCGTCCGCTCCATGAGGCGATGCGCGAGACGGGCTCGGACCACGGGCGCTGGAACTCGGCCCGCACGTCGAGCGGTCCCGCGAGCCGCGCCGGCGGGCGCGCCTGCAGCGCGAAGTGATGCCAGCGGAAGCCGTGCGCCAGCACCAGGTTGACATCGGTGAGGTCGAAGCTCGACATCGACTCGGTCGGGGTTCCGCCCGCCGGACCCGTGGAGGACGCGTCCGCGGCGGCAGGCGCGGCGGCGCCCGCCGCGCCGGCCTGGTCGAGGTCCACGAGGTGGACCCGCGCGTCGCGGATCGCGATGCGGCGCTGTTCGAGCACCCAGTCGGCGAGCGCGCTGTCGGGGGAGGCGATCGCCGGGTCCACCACGATGCCGGCGATCTCGAAGCGGTTGCCGGGCAGGCGCCTGACCTCGAGCTCCGGCGCAAGCACCGTGATCGAATCGAAGCGCGGGCGCCACGCGATCAGGCTGGTCCAGGACAGCACGGTCTCGATCTGCGGCAGGGCGAGCACGGTCGCTCCCGCGCGGTCCTGCAGGCGGACGTCCCAGAGCGTCAGGCGCGGATTGAGGCCCTGCCAGTCGGCCTCGATCCTTCCGATCGACAGCGGCCGCTGCACCACCTGGCCCACGGCGGCGGCGATCGGCTCGCGGAACTGGTCGATCCGCGGCAGCCACAGGTAGCGTGCCGCCAGCACCGCGGCACCGAACACGAAGTACGCGAGCACGATCAGCCACCAGGCCGTGCGCAGGCCCAGCAGCACGGCGCGCAGCCCGCCGGCGCCGATGCGGCGCGCAAGCGACCGCTCGGCCGCGAACACCGCGCGATCGACGATCTGCTCAACCGCTTCGACGGCGTGCGCGACGCCGGCGCCCGCGTCATGCGGCGGCGAGGGCGGCGCGGGCCCGCTGGGCCCGGGCGGAGATGGCTGGTCAGGCATCATCGCGGCGTCGCGGCCCGCGCGTCGCGGGCGCCTCGGCACAAGGCCGGGGGCCCGCGCGGCGGTCCGTCCAGGATCGCAGATTACACACGTTGGCAGGCACAAGACCGACCGGCTCATGACCGCACCTCCAGACGATCCGCCACGGTCCGATGCGCTCGAAGCCGGGTGCCGCACCGCGCTCGCCTGCAGCCACTACGCCGTGCGCGCGCTGCATGCGGAATGCTCGAGCGCGGCCGAAGCGGAGCCTGCGGCGGCGCAGCAGGCGTCGTTCGAATGCCTGCTTCGCCTCGCGTCCACGCCCTGGTCGCGCGAGCGCATCGCGCTCGACCTCGAGTCGCAACTCGAATCGGCGGCGGCACACGCCGGCGACCCGGCACGCATGCTCGCGGCGGCGCTGCGGCGCACGCGGCGCCGCGTGCTGCTCGGGTTGATCGCGCGCGACGCCGCCGGCGTGGCGCCGCTCGCCGAGGTGACGGCGGCGATGACCGCGCTCGCCGAGATCGCGGTGCGCCGCGCGCTGCGGGTTCATGCCACGGAGCTGGCCGCGCGCCACGGCATCCCTTGCGATGCGGACGGCGGGCCCCAGGACCTGCTGGTGGTCGCGATGGGCAAGGCCGGCGGGGTCGAGCTCAACGTCTCGTCGGATCTCGACCTCGTGTTCGTCTACGACGAGGAAGGGCAGACCGGCGTTCCCGATGCCGGCGTCGGGGCGGCGGGCTCCGCGGCCGGGGGGCCGCTCGCCGCCGCGTCCGCGGCCGGCGGGGGGGCCGATTCGCTGACCAACCAGGAGTTCTTCGAACGGCTGGGCCGGCGCCTGATCGCGACGCTGGCCGAGCTCACCGCCGACGGCATCGTGTTCCGGGTGGACATGCGGCTGCGTCCGAACGGCGACTCCGGGCCGCTGGTCGTGTCCAACGGCATGCTGGAGGAATACCTGGTGCGCCAGGGGCGGGAGTGGGAGCGGTTCGCCTGGCTCAAGGGGCGGGTGATCTCGGCGCACGTGCTGTCGGATGCCGCCGGGTTCGCGGCGCAGACGGCGGCGCTCGATGCGATCGTCGATCCGTTCGTGTACCGGAAGTACCTCGACTTCGGCGCGATCGCGGCGCTGCGCGAGCTGCACGATCGGATACGCGCGGAGACCGGCCGCCGCGCCGCCGCCCGGGCCGAGCGCGTGCTCGACGTCAAGCTCGGGCGCGGCGGCATTCGCGAGATCGAGTTCATCGCGCAGACGTTCCAGGTGATGCGTGGCGGGCGCCAGCCGCAGCTGCGACAGCGCGGCACCGTCGCCACGCTCGCGGCGCTCGCGCGGCTGGGCCTCATGCCGGACTCCACCGCGGCGCGCCTGGCCGAGTCCTACGACTGGCTGCGGCGCCTCGAGCACGCGCTGCAGTACGTCGACGACGCGCAGACCCACAGGATCCCGGCGCAGCCGCAGGCACGCGAGGCGGTCGCGCGCCTGCTGCGGCTGCCGTCGGCGCGGGCCATGCTCGAGCATCACGAAGCGACCTCCGAATTCGTCGCGTCGGTTTTCGATGCGATCTTTCGCTCGGGGCGGACGGATCCCGCGGCGCCGCCCGGGGCGGACAGCGCGCCGGCCGGCGAGGCGCGCCTGCGTGAGCTGGGCTTCGAGCGTCCTGCCGAGGCGCTGGCCCACTGGCAGGCGCTGCTCGCTTCGCCGCGGCTGGCGGCGGCGTCGCCCGCGGCGCGTGCCGCGATCGAACGCCTGTCGGGGCATGCGCTCGAGGCGATCGCAACGGTCGCGCGGCAGGGCACCGGCACGGGCGGGGCGAGCGCCGACGAGATCCTGTTGCGGTGGATCCGGCTGATCGAAGTGATCGCGCGACGCAGCACGTATCTGTCGCTGCTCGACGAGTATCCGCACGCGCTCGAACGCGTGGTGCGCCTGCTGGGCGCGGGCAGCTGGGCCACCGAGTACCTGCTGCGCCACCCGATCGTGCTCGACGAGCTGATCGACGAGCGTGCCGCGGGGGCCCGCAACGGGTCGCTCGACACCCTGGCCGGCGCCGACTGGCCGCGCTGGGCGGCCGGGATCGAGACGCAGTTGCGCGCCGCCGAGGAGGCGGCCGGTTCCGGCCCCGAGCGGCCGCTCAACCTGCTGCGCGACGCCCACCACGCGCAGGTGTTCCGGCTGCTGATCGCGGATTTAAATGGGCATCTCAGCGTCGAGCGCCTCGCCGATCACCTGTCGGCGCTGGCCGACGCGGTGCTCGACCTCGCGCTGCGCAGCGCCTGGCGCGCGTGGTGCGCGTCGGACGCG
>CAZEIW010000159.1:0-17554 GCA_964512305.1 uncultured Burkholderiaceae bacterium
TCGTCGCGCGCAACCTCGCCCCAGCAGTAGACCTCGCCGTCGCGGCTGAGCGCGCACGGCGTGGTGACGCCCGCCTCGATGCGGGCGAGCTTCAACCCACCCGCCAAGGGCGCCGGGACCAGCTCGTCCCGATAGTTGCCGTTGCCGAGCCGCCCGCCGGCGCCGCTGCCCCAACAGTACCCGTCCCCTGACGCATCGACCGCGCACGCCGCGCTCAGTCCGACGCTGATCTGCACGAAGCGCCGGCCGCTCGCCACCCGCGTCGGCACGAAGCGGTCGACACCGCGCGTGCCGTCGCCCAACAAGCCGAGGGTATTGGTTCCCCAGCACCACGCCGAGCCGTCGGCGGCGGCGGCGCACACGGTCGCGCTCTGGCCGACCGAAATCGACGCGAACCGCAGCGCGGTGGTCACCGGCGTCGGGACATCGCGATCGAAGATCGTCGTGTCGCCGATCTGGCCGAAGTAGTTGTCGCCCCAGCACCAGGCGCGCCCCTCCGTGTCAAGGGCGCAAGTATTGTCGCCGCCGGCGCTGATCGACGCGAAGCGGTGATCGCCGGCAACGCGTACCGGCGACGCCGATTGCGCGATGTCGGGACCCGCGCCCAGCGCCGGGCCGCGCCCCCAGCAGTACGCGACGCCGTCGGTCGACAGCGCACAGCTGTGGTCGTCGCCGGTGGCGATCGCCGCAAACGACGGGCGCCTCGACTCGGCCGGCTCCGAGTGCTGCCCCGATGGCTGCCCGAGAGCGGCCGCCGTGGCGACGAACGCCAGCCCGGCTAGAGCCGCCCGTCGCGCAACGCGTGAGCGGCCGACCGAGGTTGCTCCCGCGGGCGCACCTGCGTCCGTCCTGGTCCCGCTAGGCATTTCGTGTCTCCGACCCGAGTCCACTCGGGCTTCGACCTCATGCTACGGACCCGCGACGGGTGGTTCTGTCGGAAATCCGACGCGCCGTATGCGCAGCTTCCGTGTCCGGCTGGAGCCCGTGTCGGATCGCGGCGCCGCGGGCGCCGCAGTTGCGCGAAAGCCGGGCGGCCGTCAGCCGGCGCCGCGTTCCGGGTCGTGGCTGCTCAGATGGAGCACGAGCCAGTCGACGATGTGCCGGCATGCCAGCGCGATGCTCTGCGAATCGACGTGGAACAGGATGCAGTCGAGCTCGTCCAGGAACCGCAGGTTGCGCGTCTTGTGCTCGATCGCGGCGCCGTACGGTGAACTGGTCCGGAAGCGCGCGTCGGTTGCAAGATGGCCGCGCAGCAGCCGGACCAGCGCGCGCATCTCGATCTCGAGCGTGGCGGGCTCCGCGCCGGCCCCGAGATCGCGCACGAGGTCGTTGACGCCCGCGACCAGCGCTTTGTGCTCGGCGTCGATCACCTCGATGCCGACCTTGTGGCGGTCGGCGAACTCCAGCGGTGCGATGGCCGAGAGCTCGGCCGCGGTCGCCTCGGCCAGCGCGAAGCGCCCACCCCCCTCGTCGGCAGCCGAACGTGTCGCCGCCTCGGCGCACTGCATCAGGCGCTCGAGATTGGCGGCGTCGGTCGGGTAGACCGCGACCCCGACGCGGGCGCTGACCTTGAACGCGGGATCGTAGGCACCGAACAGCGAATTGATCTCCCTCACGACCCGCGCCGCCGTGATGCCGGCGTCCTCGCGCCGGCCGATCTCGCTCAGCAGCAGGGCGAATTCCGAGCCTCCGAGGCGCGCCACCGTGTCGCTGTCGCGCACGCACCCGCGCAGCGTCTCCGCCACGGTGCGCAGCGCATCGTCGCGCGCGCCCCGTCCAAGCTCGCGGCCCAGCACGTCGAGTCGATCGAGCACGATGTGCAGCATCGCGGAGCGCCGGCGGTACCGCCGCGCGGCGGCCAGCGCGATCTTCATGCGGTCGATCAGCAGCGTGCGCGTCGGGATTCCGGTCAGCGGGTCCAGATAGTGCGGCTGTGGAGCGGCCGGTTCGCCGAACCAGCACGCGAGGTCGGCGGCGATCACGAGCAAACGCTGCGAACCGATGCCGTCGGACGGCGCGCAGCTCAACGCCACCGGCACCGGATTTTCGTCCGCGCCGAGCAGGCTGCACACCGCGAAGCTTCGCTCGCCGTTGCGCAGCGCCAGCTCGCACATGTTCTCGACGGCGACGCGATCCTGCTCTGCGACGATCGACAGCAGGCTTCGTTCTTCGGCGCGATGGTAGGGCGAAGTACGGCCCAGCAGCTCGGCGAAGGCCGGCGAAGCCGCGCCGATCCGGCCCGATTCGACGATCGCGCAGGCGACGAGGCCGCTTTTCATCGCCGCCAGGCCGAGGTCGTCGGCACGCTGCGGTACGGCACGCTGGAGAAGGATTTCGGCGCTCGGAGTCATCGCGGCAATCGTCCCTTCGCGCATCGGCCGGATCGGCACGATCCGGACCGGCGGCATCTCGTTGACCTCCCAGTGTGACGAGGTTCGACAGCCGCTTAGATGCGAAAAAGGCGGGTATTTCCGAGCAATCCCGAGGGTGCCCCGGCAGCCGCCGCCAGCCGGGGACGTGCCGCGCACGATGCCTCAGGCCGCGGGTGCGAGCGAAAGGCCGAGAAAGCGCGTCCCCGGCACCGGATTGAACGTGTAGGCGGCGATTTCGCGAAATCCCAGCGCCCGGTACAGGGCATGGGCTTCCGACATGCTGGGAAGGGTGTCGAGCACGATGCGCCGGTAGCCTGCCTGCGCCGCGTCGGCAATCAGGGTTTGCGCCAGCAGCCGCCCCAGCCCTCTGCCTCTAAACGAAGGCCGGACGTACAGGCGCTTCATCTCCGCGGTCGTACCGTCGACGCTTCGCAACGCGCCGCACGCGGCATCCCGGGCGCCCGCCCGGCACAGATACAACCGCCCCGCGGGCGGCGCATACGCCCCCGGGAGCGACGCGAGCTCGCGCTCGAAGTCCTGAAAGCACAAGTCGACCCCCAGCGCGCGCTGGTATTCGACAAGAAGCTCGCGCAATCGTTCGAGGTCGTCGGGCGACTCGGGGTAGAGCAGTCGCACGGGGTCGGTCACGTCGTGTTGCATTGCGGCTCCGATCGCGCCCGGCTGCGGCGGCGGTATGCCATTGTACGAATCCGTACGAGCCGAAAATCGATTCGCGCGCGGCCGTGGCGGTCCAGCGGACTCGCCCTGCGTTGTCTTGCGGCGCCCGGGCGCGTACGCTTGCGCGCAGGGCGCCGCGACATCTGCCCGCGCCAAAAGCGCGCCGCCAGGCCGGATGCCCGCAACGAGTGGGAGTCCACCATGTCCACGGTTGCGACCTTCGAGATCCAGCATTCCCGCTTTCTGAGCCCGCAGGGCGAGGCCATTCGCGCGCTGCCCGAGTTCGCCCGCAGCGCATCCGCGCTCGTGCCGATGTACGGCGCGATGGTGCTGACCCGCACGTTCGACATGAAGGCGATCGCGCTGCAGCGAACCGGCAAGATCGGCACGTTCTCTTCCGCGCTCGGCCAGGAGGCGGTCGGCGTCGGGGCCGCCAGCGCGATGCGCGCCGACGACGTGCTGCTGCCGTCCTATCGCGATCACGCGGCGCAGTTCGTGCGCGGGATGACGCTGGTCGAAAGCCTGCTCTACTGGGGCGGCGACGAGCGCGGCAGCGCGTTTTCGGTGGCGCGCCAGGATTTCGGCAACTGCGTCCCGATCGGCAATCAGGTCTGCCATGGCGCCGGGGTCGCTTACGCGATGAAGCTGCGCGGCGAGCGGCGGGCGGCGTTGTGCCTCCTCGGCGACGGCGCGACCTCCAAGGGCGACTTCTACGAGGGCATGAATCTGGCGGGCGTCTGGCGGGTGCCGTTCGTGATGGTGATCAACAACAATCAGTGGGCGATCTCGGTGCCGCGCAGCCGCCAGACCGCCGCCGAGACGCTGGCCCAGAAGGCGGTCGCGGCCGGCATCGAGGGCCGGCAGGTCGACGGCAACGACGTCATCGCGGTCCGGCAGGCGGTCGAGCTGGCGCTCGACAAGGCACGGTCCGACGGCGGGCCGTGCCTGATCGAAGCCCTCACCTACCGGCTCGGCGACCACACGACCGCCGACGACGCGAGCCGCTACCGCGACGCCGATGCCGTCGCCCAGCAGTGGCAGTTCGAGCCGATCGCGCGGATGCGCGCCTTTCTGGCGCGCAGCGGCGCGTGGGACAAGGAGCGCGAGGAGGAGTTGCTGCGCGACTGCACCGAACGCGTGAACCGGGCGGTCGAGGAATATCTCGCGATCGCGCCGCCGGGGCCCGAGGCGATGTTCGACCATCTCTACGCGACCCTGCCCGTGGCACTGCGCGAGCAACGCGCGCAGGCGATGCGCTTCGCGACGCCGGGGGGAGCCGACCATGGCTGAGCTCAACCTGGTCGAGGCGGTGAACCTGGCGCTCGCAAGCGAAATGGCGCGCGACCCCGCGGTTGTGCTGCTGGGCGAGGACATCGGGGTCAACGGCGGCGTCTTCCGCGCGACGGCCGGCCTGCAGCTTCGCTTCGGCGCCGCGCGCGTGATCGACACGCCGCTCGCCGAATCCGCGATCGCCGGGGCGGCGGTCGGGATGGCGGCGCAAGGGCTCAAGCCGGTGGCGGAGATCCAGTTCACCGGCTTCATCTATCCGACGGTCGATCACATCATCAACCACGCTGCCCGCCTGCGCAATCGCACGCGCGGCCGGTTGACCTGCCCGATGGTGCTGCGTGCCCCTTACGGCGCCGGCATTCATGCGCCCGAGCACCATTCGGAAAGCCCCGAGGCGATGTTCGCGCACATGCCCGGGCTGCGCGTCGTGATCCCGTCGTCGCCCGCGCGCGCCTACGGGCTGCTTCTGGCGGCGATCCGCGACCCCGACCCGGTGATCTTCCTCGAGCCGACCCGGCTGTACCGGCTGTTCAAGCAGCCGGTGGAGGACAGCGGCGAAGCGCTGCCGCTCGACGTCTGCTTCGTCGTGCGCGAGGGGACGGACCTGACGCTGGTCGCCTGGGGCGCGATGATGCAGGAGACGCTCGCCGCCGCCGACGCCCTGGGGCAGGAGGGTATCTCGGCCGAGGTGATCGACGTCGCGACGCTCAAGCCGCTCGACCTGGCGACGCTGCTCGAATCGGTGGCCAAGACGGGTCGGTGCGTGATCGTGCACGAGGCGCCGCGCACCGCCGGCTTCGGCGCCGAAATCGCCGCCGGGCTGGCCGAGCACGGCCTGACCTCCCTGCTGGCGCCGGTGCAGCGCGTGACCGGCTACGACGTGGTCGTGCCGCTGCCGCGCCTCGAGCGCGACTACATGCCGAGCGTGGCACGGGTGGTCGACGCCGCGCGCAAGGCGCTGGAATTCGCATGAAGATCTTCAAGCTGCCGGATCTGGGCGAAGGGTTGCAGGAGGCCGAGATCGTCGACTGGCACGTGCGCCATGGCGACGCGGTCAAGGTCGACCAGCCGCTGGCGTCGGTGGAGACGGCCAAGGCGATCGTCGAGATTCCCTCGCCGTACGCCGGAAAGATCGAGAAGCTCTTCGGCAAGCCGGGCGAGATCGTGCATCTTGGCGCGCCGCTGGTCGGATTCGAGGGCGAGGACGCCGACGCCGGCACCGTGGTCGGCCACATGCCGGTCGGACGGCCCGTGACCGAGGAGGCGCAGCTTCCGGTCGGCCGCGCCCCGGTCGGGATCAAGGCGGCACCCGCCGTCCGCGCGCTTGCGCAACGCCTGAAGGTCGACCTGACGATGGTCACGCCCTCCGGCCCGGACGGCCTGGTCACCACCCAGGACGTGCAGCGCGCCGCGAAGGTCCTCGAGGAGATCGGGCCGCCGGAGCCGCTGCGCGGCGTGCGCCGGGCGATGGCGCAGAACATGGCGCTCGCGCACCGCGAGGTCGCGAACACCTCGCTGATGGACGACGCCGACATCCATGCCTGGGTCTCCGGTACCGACGTGACGATCCGTCTCGTGCGCGCGCTGGTCGCGGGCTGCAAGGTGTCGCCGGCGCTCAACGTGTGGTACGACGGCAACGCCGGAGCGCGCCACCTGCTGCGCAAGATCGACGTCGGCATCGCGGTGGACACGCCCGATGGCCTGTTCGTCCCGGTGCTGCGCGACGTCGCCAATCGCGACGTCGCCGACCTGCGGCGCGGCCTCGACCGGATGCGGGCCGACGTGATCGCGCGCACGATTCCGCCGGAGGAGATGCGCGGGTACACGATCATCCTGTCGAACTACGGCATGATCGGCGCCCGCTACGCGGCCCCGATCGTCGTGCCGCCCACGGTCGCGATCCTGGGCGCGGGCCGCATCCGCGACGAAGTGGTCGCGGTCGCAGGGCAGCCTGCGGTGCATCGGGTGCTGCCGCTGTGCATGACCTTCGACCACCGCGCGGTCACCGGCGCCGAGGCGACGCGCTTTCTCAATGCGGTGATCGAGGACCTCGCGCGGCGCGACTGAACCGGCCCGCGCCGGGGCTGCCGCCGGACCTTACCGGTCGAGCTCGGGATAGCGGCGGAAGATGTCGTCGTTGTTGAAAGGAAGACGCCGGCCTGACGCGACGTAGCGCCGGATGCGCGGGCGGGAAAACACCTCGTCGTGCAGCGCGCACAGCCGCGGGCACTCGCGCAGCTCTCTGCGGGCTGCGCGCGGAAAGGCATAGCGCAGGCCGGCAACGACCTGCGCCATCGAAAGGTCCGCGGTCGAAAGCCGCCGCCCGACCAACCATCGGCCGCCGGCAGGATTGTTCTTCAGGACCCGCTCGAAATAGTCCAGGAACTTCGGCAGCCGGCGTTCGCGGAACTCCTTCGAGCGCCGCTTCGCCTCGGGCTTCTGGTCCTCGTAGTAAAGGCCGGAGCCCAACGGGTGATGGGTGTCGTGGATTTCGACGACGAAGTCGGCGATCGTCAGCTGCAGCTGGTGCGCCCAACGCCGGCCGGCGGCATCGCGCGGGGCAAGGCACAGCCGGTCGCCCAGGAACAGCAGGATGTTCGCGGTCTGGCCGATCAGCTGCCGCCCGGCCTTGAGAAACGGGGGCGCGAACGCCGGGCGCTCGAGTTTCGCATCATCCAGGAATTTCTCCAAGGCCGTCACGCCGCCGCCTTCGGCATCCGGTACCAGCGCGACATCGACATAGGGGACCGCGGCCTCCTCCAGCGCCAGACGCACGAATTCGCCCCGGCCCTGGATGCCGGGCCAATAGTAGAGCTCGTAGACCATGAAAACCCTCCGGCGGATCGCCCAACGTGGCGGCGCAATGTTGCCATCGTTGCGAGCGTTCCGCGTGCGGTCACAGCGGCGGGGCGTCGCTGTCCGGGGCGGCCCGTCGAACCTCGCCCGGCGGACCACCCACGCGTACTCCGTCATTGCGGCGCGGCCAGACCAGGTAGCCGAGCGTCAACGCGATCGCGCAACCCGCGACGGTGGCGGCAAACCGGTCGACCAGGATGTCAAGCGAGGGCACACGGCCGAGGTCCATCAGCAGCATCACGAGAGGCGTCATGACCGCGGCATACGCGGCGTAGTTGGCCTGCCTGGCGATCGGTCGGGCGGCCGCAAGCACTCCGGCCATGACAACCATGGTCCAGGCGGACGGCACCCAGACGAGCAGGGCCGCGGCAAGCGCGACCCCGACCGCGGTTCCGCCTGCGCGCTGCAGCGCGCGCACCCAGGATTCCGGCAGCCCGCGCTGCACGACGAGCGCGACCGTCAATGCGGCCCAGGCCGTCGCGCGCGGCGCATGCCAGACGGCCTGCAGCGCCTCGGCCGCAGCCAGGCACAGCGCGATGCGCAGCGCGTATTGCCAGCCAGGCATTGTGCCCAGCGAGCGCACCCACCGTTTCACTCGCCGCCGCCACGGCGGCGGCACGCCTTCGCTGCCAGGCGCTGGCGGCCGCGACTCGGATTCGAGGCCGAGGATCCGAAAGAGCGGGGGCAGCAGCCGGTGGAGGGCACCTGCCCAGCAGGCACCCAGCGCGAACAGCAGCATGGCGCCAAGAGGATCGCCTGCGCGTGACGCCTGCTGCGCCATCCCGGCCGCCATCGTCAGGAACACGATGAATCGCGTGGACGCGCGGGCGGCCGGCCGGCTGATGCCGCCCAGCAAACCCGCGACGGCGGCCAGCGCGGGAACGCTGAAGCCCGGCTGGCCTTCCCGGCCGCCAAGGGCGGTACCGATTCCAAAGGCGAGACTGCCAGCGATCAGCTGGAGGATCGAATCCCTCCATGGCCGCCCCGCGACCTCCCGGCCGCCGCCCTCAACCGGCGCGAGCCCGCCGATCGCCGCCAGCATGCCCAGTTCCGAATGACCCGCCGCGGCACCCGCCGCGATCGGACCTCCGATCCCGAGCACCGCCACCACGACGACCGAAGGACGCAGTCCGCTCCGGTGCCACCCGTCCGGGACGGTCACAAGCTGTCGGCGGAGCGCTTCGCCGCCGCGGCCAGGAACTGCGCGACGCGTTGGGCCGTCGGCAGAGGCGCCACCGCCCCATAGCCGGTCGTAGTCAGTGCCGCCGCCGCGCTCGCCCAGCGCGCGGCCGACCCGAGGTCGTCGCCGGCAGCCAGCCTTGCCAGCAGGGCTCCGTCGAAACAGTCGCCGGCACCGGTCGCGTCGACGGCATCGACCGCGAACGCCGCGATCCGCCGGCGGCCCGTGGCATCGGATATCCATGAACCGGTCTTTCCGAGCTTGAGCACGACCGTCCCGGCGCCCTGCCGATGGCACCAGTCGAGAATCGAATCGGGGTCCTCCTCACCCGACAGCCGCTGCACGTCGTCGAGACTGGGCAGGAAGTAGTCGCAGCGCGGGATCGTCGCCAGGATGGCGGCGCGCGCCTGTTCGAGCGTCCAGAGCCGCAGTCGCAGGTTGGGGTCGTACGCGACCTTGACCCCCGCCGCGCGCGCGATCTCGACGGCACGCGAGACAGTCTCGAGCGCCGACGGGCTGATCGCCTGGCTGATGCCCGACACGTGCAGGTATCGCGCGCGCTCGATCAGCTGCGCGGGGACGTCGCCGGGCCGCATGCGGCTTGCCGCGGACCCGGCGCGCAGGTAGCTGAACGCGTGCCCCTCGCGAGTGTGGGTGACGAAGTAGACGCCCGTCGGCGCGCCGGCATCGACGGCGACGCCCTGCGCGTCGATCCCCTCGGCATGCCAGAGCTCGAGCAGCATGCGCCCGAACGCGTCGTCGCCCACCTTCGAGATGTAGGCGCCTTTCGCGCCCAGCCGCGCCGCGGCGATCAGCGCGTTCGAAGTGTCGCCGCCGAAACCCTGCAGATACGTGCGTCCGCCGCCGGCGCCGGTCTGATTGAATTCGATCATCGCCTCGCCGATGGCGACGATGTCGATCGCCGGGGCCGCCGGATGCGCCATCGATCCCTCCCGTTGCGCGGCGCGCGGCTCAAACGTCGCGGTCGAATTCGAGCAGCACCTTGCAGGCGTGCTCGGGATTGCGCTCGACGACCTCGAAGGCGTCGACGACGTCGCGAAAACCGATCCGATGGGTGATGATCCTTTCCGGGTGCACGAGCCCCTTCGCGATCCATTCGATCACCCGCGGGAACATCGCGCAATTGAGGCGCGAAGCGTAGAGCGTGAGTTCCTTCCTGGTGAGCTCCTGCTGCACGATCGCCGATGGGTGCGTCGAGAAGCCGAGCACCCCGATGCGGCCGGCCGGCGCCGCGATCGCCACCGCCTCCTCCAGGATGCTCGGATGGCCGACGGCGTCGAAGATCAGCGTCGGCCCGCGCTCGAGCCCGCGCCTGGCGAGCGCCTCTGCCAGCGGCTCGCGCGCCGTGTTGATCACGTCGTCGGCGCCGGCCCCGCACGCGCGCGCCAGCTCGAGGCGCTGGTCGATGCGATCCGTGATCAGCGCGCGCACGCCGTACACGCCGCGCAGCGTCTGCAGCAGATTGAGGCCGACCGGACCGGCACCGTAGATCAGGGCCGTGTCGCTCGGATGCACCCCGGTGCGGCCGGTGACGTTCGCCGCGACGGCGAACGGTTCGATGATCGCCGCGGCAGCCTCCTGCACGCGGGCGGGAATCGGGTACGCGTTGGGCGCCGGCGCGCACATGTACTCGGCGAATCCGCCGTCGCGGTGCACGCCGATCACCTGCAGGTGGTGGCACACGTTGCGGCGCCCGACCATGCAGGCGTGGCAGTGGCCGCAGCTCACCACCGGGTCGACGGCAACCATCTCGCCGACGCGCGCCGCATCGACGCCGTCGCCGACCGCATCGATCCGGCCGACGAACTCGTGGCCGATCACCCGCGGGTAGACGACGAACGGGTTCTTCCCGTGCAGGATGTGCACGTCGGAGCCGCAGATGCCCGCGAAGCGGACGCGCACCCGCACCTCGCCGGGCCCCGGCTGCGGCTGCGGACGCTCGAGCACGGCGATGCGGTTGGGCTGCTCGACCACGACACTGAGCATTTGGACTCCTTGTTTCCGGTTACCAGTTCCACATCGAGCCGTCGCGCAGCCGCGCGACCGGCAGATAGGCGCGTTCGTAGGGGTAGCGCGCCGCCAGTTCCTCGTCGATCTCGACCCCCAACCCCGGGACCTCGTCCATCACGAGGTAGCCGCCCTCGAAGCGGTAGTTGTGGGGGAACACCTCGTCGGTGGCAGCCGCGTGCGGCATCAGCTCCTGGATGCCGAAATTGGGCACCCAGAGGCCGAAGTTGACGGCCGCCGCCATGCATACCGGCGACAGGTCGGTCGCGCCGTGAAAGCCGGTGCGAACCTGGTACATGGCCGCGAAGTCCGCGATCCGGCGCACGTGGGTGATGCCGCCCGCGTGCACGATCGTCGCCCGTATGTAGTCGATCAGCTGCTCGCGGATCAGGTCCTTGCAGTCCCAGATCGAGCTGAAGACCTCGCCCACGGCCAGCGGGGTCGTCGTGTGGCGGCGGATCAGGCGGAACGACTCCTGGTTCTCCGCCGGGGTCGCGTCCTCGAGCCAGAACAGGCGGAACGGTTCGGCATCGCGCCCGAGCCGGGCCGCCTCGATCGGCGTGAGCCGGTGGTGGGCGTCGTGCAGCATGTGGAAGTCGTAGCCGTGCGCCTCGCGCACCTTGCGGAAGAGCTCGGGGGTGTGGCGCAGATACAGCGCCGTATCCCACGACTCCTCGGGAGGCAGGCCCTTCTCGGCCGGCTCGTACGCCCCCGGCCGCTTGCCGACGCCGTACACCTTCTCGAGGCCGGGAACGCCCGACTGCACGCGCACGGCCTTGTAGCCCCGCTCGAGGTAGCGGCCGACGGCTTCCACCGTGCCCGCATGGTCGTTCCCGTTCGCATGGCCGTAGACCATCACGCCGGCGCGGCTGCGCCCGCCGAGCAGCTGGTACACGGGCATGCCGGCGAGCTTGCCCTTGATGTCCCACAGCGCGACGTCGACCGCGGCGATCGCCGCCATCGTCACCGGCCCGCGCCGCCAGTAGGCGCCCCGATACAGGTACTGCCAGATGTCCTCGATGTCGCGCGGATCGCGGCCGATGAGGCACGGAATCACGTGCTCGTCGAGATAGGCCCTGACGGCCAGCTCGCGGCCGTTGAGCGTGGCGTCCCCCAGGCCGTGGACGCCCTCGTCGGTGACGATCTTCAAAGTGACGAAGTTGCGCCCCGGGCAGCAGACGATGGTATAGGCTCGTTCGATTTTCATGGTCGCATGCGGTTGGTGGTCCCGGCTCAATCCCGGAAGAAGCCTTCAGGCGTGTTCGCGCGCAGCAGCTCGAGGTCCTCCGCGACCGAGTCGACGTGCTGGCGGATCAGCTTCGCCACGCCCGGGCCGTCGTGCGCGGCAAGCCGCGCCACCAGCGACTGGTGCTCGCGCAGCGCGCGTGCCGCGTGCTTCGCCACGCGGTCGAGGAGCAGGAAGCGCACGCGGTCGAGGTGCACCTTGACGCCGGCGACCAGGGTCCAGACGCGCTCGCGTCCGGTGAAGCGGAAGAACAGCGAGTGCATCGTCTCGTCGAGGCGGAAGAACTCGTCCGCGCGCCCGGCTTCCACCGCGGCGCGCTGCAACGCGAGCACGCGCCGGAGCTCGACGACCTGCGGCGGCGCGATCGTCCGGACCAGTTCCTGCAGGTTCGCGATCTCGAGGGCGCGGCGGATGAACCGCCCCTCGTGGATCAGCGTCACCCGCACCGGTGCGACCACGGTGCCGACCTGAGGGTAGACGTCGACCAGGTTCTCCTGCGCCAGCTGCCTCAGCGCCTCGCGCACCGGCTGCCGGCTGACGCCGGCCGCGAGCGCCACCGTCGCCTCCGACAGCGCGGTCCCGGGCGCCAGCGCGCCCGAGACGATCGCGTCGCGCAGGCGCGCCTCGACCTGGTCCGAGTACGACTGCCTCGGATCGAGCGCCCCGCCCGCGAGCGCCGCCGCCACCGGATCCCGCGCCGGGTCCGCGGCGGGCCGGGGCGCGGTCTGCAACGCTAGCTGGCGTGCCATCTTCCCTGCCTCCGTCGGATGCCCCGCGGACCCGCCCGCGATTTCCCGCCGCGGGGCCCCGGGCGTCAGGCGGAAGTATTCTGGACTACTAGTATGGTGTCAAGCCCCAAAAATTGAAAAAGTGCTTGACAACCTACCATACTAGTCTTTTAGACTACAAGAATATTCGAACCGCCGGCCACCCTCGCCGCCGGCGGCACCCAGGCAGTGCCAAGGAGATGCAGGTCGTGACCCCGCCGTTGCCCCGTCTTTCGCCCGACCGGCTGGCCTCGCTCCGCCCCGGCGTTGCCCTGCCCTCCTACGACCGCGCCGCGGTCCGCACCGGCATCGTCCACCTCGGCCTCGGCGCGTTTCACCGCGCGCACCAGGCGCTGTATACGGACGCGGTTCTGGCCGCCGGCGACCGGCGCTGGGGGATCGCCGGCGTGAGCCTGCGCAGCCCCGCTCCGGCCGGCGCGCTGACGCCGCAGGGCGGCCTGTATTCGGTGACCGAACGCGATGCCGGCCCGCCCCGCTCCCGCGTCGTCGGCTCGGTCCTGAGCGCGCTCCATGCCCCCACCGCCCTGCCGCAGGTCCTGGACGCGATTTCCGACCCCGACGTCCAGGTCGTGACCATCACCGTCACCGAGAAGGGCTATTGCCTGCAGCCTGCGGGCGGCGGCCTCGATTTCGGCCACGAGGACGTCGTCCACGATCTCGCGCACCCGGAGGTCCCGCGCTCCACGATCGGCGTGCTGGCGGCCGGCATCAGGCGCCGGCCCGCGGGCGCCGCACTGACCGTGCTTTGCTGCGACAACATCGCCGACAACGGGCCCGCGATCCAACGGCTGGCGTCGCAGTACGCGCGCCGCGTCGACGCCGCGCTGGCGGACCGCATCGAGACGGCAATCGCGTTTCCCAGCACGATGGTCGACCGCATCGTTCCGGCGGCGACCGCCGAGTCGCTCGACCTGGCCGAACGACTGCTCGGACTGCGCGACGAGGCCGCGATCGTGTGCGAAGCGTTCTCGCAGTGGGTCATCGAGGATCGCTTCGCGGGCGCGCGGCCGCAGTGGGAGCGCGCGGGCGCCTTGTTCACCGGCGACGTGCGGCCGTTCCAGGCCATGAAGCTGCGGCTGCTCAATGGCACCCACTCCGCGATCGCCTATCTCGGCCAGCTGCGCGGCCTGCGCACCGTGGCCGATGCGATGGCGGATCCTGCGATCGAACCTTTCGTTCGCGAGCTGATGCTGGACGATCTGCGCGCGACCATCGCCGCGCCGCCGGCCTTCGACGTGCCGCGCTACTGCGGCGAGTTGCTTCAACGCTTCCGCAATCCGACCCTCGGACATCGCACCGGGCAGATCGCGATGGACGGCACGCAGAAGGTGCCGGTTCGCTGGCTGCCGCCGCTGCGCGAGAGCCTGCGCGCCGGCATCGAGCGGCCGCGGCTGGAGCGCGCGCTCGCCGCGTGGCTGCACTACCTGCGCGAAGGACGCAGCGACTCCGGGGAGGACTTGAAGATCGAGGATGCCGGCGCACCGGCGCTCGCGGCGCGGCTGCGCGCCACGCCCGACGCGGCGGCCGCGGTCCGCTCGGCGCTGACGCACGCGAGCGTCTTCGGCAACGAGTCCTGGCCCGAGCCGTTCGTCGCGCGGCTCGCCGCGCATTTGGCGGCGCTGCGCCGCGGCGGGGTCGCCGCCCTGCTCGCGCGCTAGCCGATCCGGACCCGCACCCTTCTCACGACCGATCACGGCAATCCCAAGGAGACATGAAGATGAGCGATGTGACGATGAGCCTGACCATGAGCCGCAGAAGCTTCGGCAGGACGCTGGCGTTGACGGGCCTGTGCGCGGCGGCGCCGTTGCGGTTCGCGTTCGCCCAGGGCGCGGCAATCAAGCTCAAGTACGGAACCGCGTTTCCCGCCGACCATCCGGGGGCCGTGCGCATCAAGGAGGCGGCCGAAGCCGTGCGCAAGGATACGGGCGGGCGGGTCGATCTTCAGGTCTACCCGGCCAGCCAGCTCGGCAGCGAACCGGACATGATCTCGCAGGTCCGCACGGGTGCGATCGACTTCATGTCCACCGCGGGGACCAATCTGCAGACGCTCGTGCCGACCGCCGGCATCAACGGGGTCGCGTTCGCCTTCAAGGACTACCCGGCCGTCTGGGCGGCCATGGACGGCGAACTGGGCGGATACGTGCGCGCCGCGATGGCGAAGGTCAACCTGTACGCCTTCGACAGGTGCCTCGACAACGGCTACCGCAACATCACGACGGCAACCCGGCCGATCATGTCGCCCGATGACCTGAAAGGTTTCAAGATCCGGGTACCGGGCATCCCGATGTGGATCTCGATGTTCAAGTCCCTCGGCGCCTCGCCCACCGCGATCCCCTTCGGCGAGCTCTACTCGGCCTTGCAGACCAAGGTCGTCGACGGGCAGGAGAATCCGCTGCCGCTGATCCAGAGCGCCAAGCTGTACGAGGTGCAGAAGTTCTGTTCGCTGACGGGCCACACCTGGGACGGTCACTTCATCTTCGGCAACGCGAAGAAATGGCAGACCCTGCCGAAGGAGGTCCAGGATTCGATCTCGAGGAATTTCGCCGCCGCGGCGCAGATGCAACGCGCCGACATCGCCCGCCTGAACACGGAAGCGCAGAACCAGCTTGTCAAGGCGGGCCTTGTCTTCAACCGCGTCGACACGGCCCCCTTCCGCGACTTGCTCAAGCGCGCCGGTTTCTACGGCGAGTGGAAGGCGAAGTTCGGCGAAGAGGTCTGGAGCAAGCTCGAGAAGTATTCCGGACACCTCGGGTAGCGGGAGGCCAGCATGGAATACGTCGCCGACTCTGCCGAAGTCGAAGTCTCCGCGGCGCGCCCGTTCGACAGGGCGATCGCCTGGGCGACCGAGATTCCCGCCGCCCTCCTGGTGGTCGCGGAGATCGTCATCCTCGGGGGCGGCGCGTTCGCCCGCTATGGGCTGCAGGCGCCAATACCCTGGACCGACGAGCTCGCGGAGGTCCTGTTCCTCTGGCTGGCGATGCTCGGCTCGGTCATCGCCCTGCGGCGCGGCGAGCACATGCGCCTGACGACCTTCGTCAAGGGCCTGAAGCCCGGAACGCGGGCATGGCTCGATGCGCTGGCCATGTTCCTGGTCATGGCCTTCCTGCTGCTCCTGGCCCGGCCGGCGATCGACCACTTCACGGAAAACCTCGACGTCTCGACGCCGACGCTCGAGATCAGCGAAGGCTGGCGGGCAGCGGCGGTGATCGTCGGCACGGTGCTGATGCTGATCGAGGCGCTGCGCCGCGTGATCGCGCACGCCAAGCTCGGCCAGATCCTCGTGACCGGCGGTGCCGTGGCCGCGCTGGCGGGCGCCCTGTGGCTGCTGTCGCCGTCCCTGATGGAGCTCGGCAACGTCAACCTCGTGCTCTTCTTCGTGGTGATGCTGGTGTTCTGCGTCGTGATCGGGGTTCCGATCGCCTTCGCGTTCGGCCTGGCGACGATGTCCTACCTGGCGTTCTCGACCCCGACGCCGCTGTCGATCATGCCGAGCCGGATGCAGGAGGGGATGTCGCACCTCATCCTGCTCGCGGTGCCCCTGTTCGTGTTCCTGGGCTCGCTGATCGAGATGACCGGGCTCGCCAAGGCGATGATCGATTTCCTGGTCAGCCTGATCGGCCACGTGCGCGGCGGCCTGCAGTACGTCCTCCTCGGCGCGATGTATCTCGTCTCGGGCATCTCGGGCGCGAAAGCGGCCGACATGGCCGCCGTGGCGCCCGCCCTGTTTCCCGAGATGAAGCGGCGCGGCAGCAAGGACGGCGACCTGATCGGCCTGCTGTCGGCCTCCGGCGCGATGTCGGAGACGATCCCGCCCAGCATCGTCCTGATCACCGTCGGCTCGGTCACCGGCGTCTCGATCACCGCGCTGTTCGTCGGCGGACTGATGCCCGCGCTGGTGGGACTGGTGATGATGGCCTCGGTGGTCCGGTACCAGACGCGGCACGAGGACATGAGCGGCGTGGTGCGGGCGAAGCGCAGGCAGATCGTGAAGCTGCTGGCGATCGCGCTGCCCGCGCTCGCGCTTCCGCTGATCATCCGCTCGGCGGTCGTGAAGGGAATCGCCACGGCCACCGAGGTGTCGACGATCGGCATCGCGTACTCGGTGCTGGCCGGCCTCTTCATCTACCGGCGCTTCGACTGGCGCCGCATCTATCCGATGCTGGTCGACACCGCGGCGCTGTCCGGCGCGATCCTGCTGATCGTCGGCTGCGCGACCGCGATGGCGTGGGCGCTGACGCAATCTGGCTTCTCCCAGGACCTGGTCCGGATCATGACGGCGGTCCCGGGCGGAAAATGGGGCTTCCTGGCGGTTTCGGCCATCGCCTTCGTGGTCCTCGGAAGCGTTCTGGAGGGGATCCCCGCGATCGTGCTGTTCGGCCCGCTGCTGTTCCCGATCGCGAAGCTCGTCGGCGTGCACGAGGTGCACTACGCGATGGTCGTGATCTTCGCGATGGGCCTGGGGCTCTTCTCGCCGCCGTTCGGCGTCGGCTTCTATGCGGCGTGCGCCATCGGACGCGTATCGCCCGACGTGGCGATCGGCCGGGTATGGCCGCACATCGGCGCCCTCCTGGTCGCGATGCTGATCCTGATCGCCGTGCCCTGGCTCTCGATCGGGTTTCTCTAGACGGATTCGTCTTCCGTCCCGACCGGCGCCGCCTCACCGCGCAGCGCGGCCCGGAGCGTGTGCCAGGCGAGCGTGGCGCATTTGACGCGGGCCGGGAACTCTCGCACGCCGGCCAGCACCTCGAGTTTGCCCAGCCGCGCCGCGGCCGCGTCCTCTCCCGTCACGAGCGAATGGAAGCCCGCGATCAACGCCTCGGCCTGTTCGACCGTCTTGCCCTTGAGCGCTTCGGTCATCAGCGACGCGGATGCGGTGGAGATCGCGCATCCGGTACCGTCGAAGCTCGCGGCTTCGATCACGCCGTCGACCACACGCAGGTAAAGCGTCAGCCGGTCGCCGCACAGCGGGTTGAAACCCTCCGCGCGGTGGCTGGCGGACGCCAGCGGGCCGTGGTTGCGCGGGCGCCGGCCGTGGTCGATGACAACTTCCTGGTACAGGTCGCGCAAGTCAGCCATCGCCGAACACCTCGCGCACGCGCTGCAGGCCGGCCAACAA
>CAZEIW010000160.1:0-16073 GCA_964512305.1 uncultured Burkholderiaceae bacterium
TTTCCTGGAAGGGACCGCGAGGTCCCGACACAAAAAGCCCACCTCATGGTGGGCATTTCATTTCACTCCGTGCGCGACGGCGCGGCCGTGGACGGAGTTTGTGCCAAACGTAGTTGCAGCCGTAACGATCCCCTCTCCCGCAAGCGGGAGAGGGGTGGGGGTGAGGGTATGCGTTCTGGCACCCCGCGCGCACCCTCACCCCCGGCCCCTCTCCCGCAAGCGGGAGAGGGGAGCTGACTCACTTCGTTGCAGCTCCGGCCGCCGCGAGGTCGCCGGGCGCTTCGTAGCGCGCGGGGAACCGGGCCGGGAACAAGTCGCGCTCGGTCATGCCGATGTCCCCGTGCGAAACCTCACCCGCCTTTCGCGCAGCGACGAGGTCGGCGACGACTTGCGCGCGGCTCAGGCCCTGGCTTGCGGACGCGTTGCTGCGCTCGCGCTCTGTCAATCCGATGTCGCCGCGATAGACGTCGCCCACGGCCACGGCCGCGGTGAGCTCGGCACGAACCTGTTCGCGGGTGACACCCGCGCCTTCCCGGGCGCCCTGTGCAGCCGCGACGCGATAGCGCCCCGGAGAGAGTTCGCGCTCGGTCATGCCGATGTCCCCGCGATAGACGTCGCCGGCTATCTGCGCGTCGATCAGCTCGCCGCGGACCTGGTCCGAGGTCTTGTCGGATTGGGCGTAGGCCGCAGCAACCGCCAGCAGCGATGCCAGTGGAACACTTAGAACACGTGAAACCTTCATCTGATTTCTCCTGATCGGTCGAAATGACAGGATCAAGTTTGTCGAGAGTCGACCGCCGAGTCCTTTAACGAAATAAGCGAAGCAATAAATCGTGTGAAGAGTTCCGAGCCGGTGCGGAAGATTCCACATCGCCCGAGGACGCAGGCTTCCAGCCACGAGTCGCGAGCCTGTTGGGCCACCTTTGCGCTGCGCTCGGATCAAGCCGTGGCCGCTTCAGCGAGGGTGGCCGGCGCATCGTTGTCCGATGACGCCCGGCCACGACCCGCCCGCTGACTCTGGATTACTGCGCGCGTCCCGTCTTGGCGACGTTGGAGTTCGACTCCTGCCCGGGGAAGCGATCCGGGAACAGCTCGCGCGCCGTCGCTCCGATGTTGCCGTACTGCACTTCGCCGGCCTTCTGCGCGGCGATCAGTTCGGCACGCACCTGCGCGCGCGTGAGCCCTTGGTTTTCCGACGTGTAGACCGGCTTCACCGCCGCGGGCGCCTGCGTGGCGTCGTGACGGGCCGGGAACACCTCGCGCTCGGTCATCCCGGTATTGCCGTACTGGATTTCGCCCGCTTGCTGCGCCGCAACGAGTTCGGCACGAACCTGCTCACGGGTCTTGCCGTCGTCCGCCTGCGCGGCGGAAACCGCGAACAGCGACGCGAGGGAAACCACTCCGGCGAAACGCGACGAGATCTTCATTTGAATGCTCCTGTTGAACTTCAATCGAGAACCAATCCATGGGAACGAACTCTATTGATGACGCAGGAGCAGAAAAAGAGGATTATGATCAATGCATCGTTGACGGTTTGGAAACAATAAAATGGACCGACTCCTGTCCATGCGGACTTTCGCCAGCGTCGTGGACGAGGGCAGCTTCGCCGCAGCCGCACGCCGCCTGGAGCTCAACCAGGCCGTCGTCACCCGTCTGGTCGCCGACCTGGAGTCCCACCTGGGCGCCCGGCTGCTCAACCGGACGACCCGCTCCCTGAGCCTGACCGAGGCGGGCGAGGTCTACTTGCAGCGCTGCCGCCAGATCCTGGCCGACGTGGAAACCGCGGAGGAAATGGTGGGCGCCGGGACATCGAGCATCGCCGGCCGCGTGCGCATCGCGGTGCCGGTCGTGTTCGGCCTCGAGATGTTCGCGCCCAGATTCAAGAAATTCCGCACTCGCTATCCGAACATCACGCTCGACGTCGGCTTGTTCGATCGGGCGATCGATCCCACCGCCGAGGGCTACGACCTGGCGATCACGCCCAGCACGTTCGGGCTTTCGACCTCGCTGGTCGCGCGCCCGCTCGCCGAGAAGCCGATCGTGCTGTGCGCCTCGCCCGGGTATCTGAAGGCTGCCGGGACGCCGCAGCAGCCCGCCGACCTGTCGCGCCACGACTGCATCGGCTTCAGCCTCGCCCCGCACCGGGACCAGTGGAAGCTCACCGCCAGCGACGGCACGCGGGTCACGGTACCGGTCAACCTGATCCTGCAGTCGAACAACTTCGCGATGCTGCGCTACGCGGTGCGCGAGGACGGCGGCATCGGCACGCTGATCCAGTACAGCGTGGCCGACGAGCTCGACGACGGCCGGCTGGTGCGCGTGCTCCCGGACTGGGAGATCGGATCGGTCGCGCTGACCATCGTCTATCCCAGCCGCGAATACATGCCGCGGCGCGTGCGCGCGCTGATCGATTTCATCATCGAGGAGCGCGACGCGACGCTGGCGTCGGAGCGCGCGGGGGAGGCTGAGGCGGTGGGGTGAGGGTAGCGGGCCGACGTCCTATTCGACCGGCGCCTGCTGCTTGACGGCGCGCGTGTGCGCCGACGCCAGGCGCGCATCCAGCGTCACCAGCGGCGCCCTGAGCGCCAACGCCAGCCACAGGTACGCGGCGCTGTTCACCGTGAGGCCGAAGCGCTCGCACAGCTCCGGGATTTCTTCCAGCGAGACCGGCTCCACGCCGATGTCGAGCTCGCGCGCCATGCGGTACTGACGCAGGATCGTCTCGCGCTGCTGCGGGTCGCGCCGCAGCTTCGCCACGCACACCACCGCCAGTTCGAAGGGCAGCAGGGCGGGCGCGACCAACGCGCCGCCGAGCTTCGCCGCGATCTCGTCGCGCTCCGGCTCGTCGAACGCGACCGCGGCCAGCGCGGTCGCGTCAACGACTGTTGCGCTCATCGCGCAGTTTGCGCAGGATCGATGCCGATTCGCTCGGGCCACGCAGGCCCGACGAACGCGCGCTGTCGGCGAGGTCGGCGATCGTCAGCCGGCCGCGGAAAGGGACCGTCGCGGGCGTGACGGCGTCCCCGGCCGCCTCGTCTGCCGGCGCGCCGCTGAGTGCTGCCCCGGGCGCGGCACCTGCCGCCTCCGCTTCAGCGCCCGCCTGCTCGAGGATCGCCAGTAATTCACCCTGCAGCGAACGATGGTGATGCTCGGCACGCTTGCGCAACTGCTCGGCCAGATGTTCTGGCACGTTCTTCACGGACAGATTGACCGTCATTGCAACGTGGACTCGGTGGCGCGGTCGCGGTTCCAGATTGGAACCATCGTAGTGAGCGCGATGCGAGCCGTCAATCGCAGCATGGTTAAACCTTCTGGCGCGGAACCGATTCCCAATCGCGCGCCCGCTCGACCGCGCGCCGCCAACCGTCGAGCGCAACCTCGCGCCGGGCAGGGTCGAGGCGGGGTTCGAAGCGCCGGTCGATCTTCCATTGCGCCGCGATCTCGTCCAGCCCCGACCAGAAGCCGACAGCCAGGCCGGCCAGGTACGCGGCGCCGAGCGCCGTCGTCTCTGTCACCTGGGGCCGGACCACCGGCACGTCGAGATAATCGGCCTGCATCTGCATCAGGAGGTCGTTGCGCGCGGCGCCGCCATCGACGCGCAACTCGGACAGCGCCCCGCCCCAATCGCTCTGCATCGCCTGCAGAAGCTCGGCCGACTGCAAAGCGATCGATTCCAGCGCCGCCCGCGCCAGGTGCGCGCGGGTCGTTCCGCGGGTCAGGCCGACGATCGCGCCGCGCGCCGACGCATCCCAGTATGGCGCGCCCAGGCCGACGAACGCGGGGACGAGGAACACGCCCCCGGTGTCCTCGACCTGGCCCGCCAGCGCCTCGATCTCGGCCGCCTCCCGGATCAGTCCCAGACCGTCGCGCAACCACTGAACCACGGCGCCGCCCACGAAGACGCTGCCCTCGAGCATGTAGGCCGCCTCGCCCGACGCGAGCCGCCACCCGGCCGTCGCCAGCAGTCGGTGCTCCGAGGGGCGCGGCTGCGGACCGACGTTCATCAGCAGGAAGCAGCCCGTCCCGTAGGTGTTCTTCGCCATGCCGGGGGAGAAGCAGGCCTGACCGAAGGTCGCCGCCTGCTGGTCGCCGGCGACGCCGGCGATGGCGATCGAGGCCCCGAAGAGCTCCGGCGTGCTCGTACCGAGGCGGCTGGAGCCCGACTCGCCGAACCTGCCGCTGGACGCGACCACGTCCGGCAGCACCGCCCGCGGGATCCCGAACAACCGTAGCAGCGAATCGTCCCAATCCTGCCGCGCGAGATCGAGCAGCATCGTGCGGGAGGCATTGCTGACGTCGGTCACGTGCGCGGCGCCCCCCGTCAGGTTCCAGATCAGCCACGTGTCGATGGTGCCGAAGGCGAGTTCGCCCCGCTCGGCACGGTCGCGCGCCTGCGGCAGCCGGTCCAGCAGCCACGCGAGCTTGGTGGCGGAGAAGTACGGGTCGAGCATCAGGCCGGTTCGCCGCCGCAGGTCGTCCTCGCGGCCCTCGTCGCGCAGGCGCGCGCAGGCGTCCGCCGTCCGGCGGTCCTGCCAGACGATCGCGTTGGCGAGGGGACGGCCGCTCGAGCGTTCCCACAGGACCGTCGTCTCGCGCTGGTTCGCGATGCCGATCGCCGCCACCTGCGCCGCCTTTGCGCCCGCGGCCGCCAGCGCGTCGCGAGCGCAGGCGAGTTGGGTCGCCCAGATCTCGTCCGGGTCATGCTCGACCCAGCCCGGCCGGGGGTAGATCTGCCGGAATTCGCGCTGCGACAGCGCGACCACGCGGCCGGCACGGTCGAACACCAGGGCGCGCGAGCTGGTCGTACCCTGGTCAAGGGCGAGGATGTAGTCGGGCATACGCGATTCCCCAATCTAAACCGCGTCATCCCCGGGCGAAGTCCCGGGGATCCACGTCGGTGCGAAATGAAGCGTTCGCACCCGGCGCCGACCCTCGGGGCAGGCCCCTGAGGGCAGGCGTGGATGGCCGGGACGAGCCCGGCCATGACCATACATCGAGCAAGCCAATCGTTCGGAACGCGCCACCCCGGATTGCAGCGCCGCAAAGCCACCGTACGAAGCGCCGGAATGCGCCGCGGCGGGCAGGATGCCCGCCAGCAACAGTGCGGCTGCCGCTGAACAACGCAGCCGGACCGTCGATCGGCATTCAAGCGACTGGCGCGCAGACGTGTCGAATAATCCATGTGCGCGGTTGATATTCATCTATTTGAGTGATGCCAGTTTCTGGTTAACTTATGATTCCTAGGGGCGCGTACCGCGCCCGATGAAACCGAGTTGGAGCAGAAGATGCGCCTGCAAGTCCGAGAATTGGGCGATGAAGTCCACATCGAGGTCACGGGCGTCGCCGGTCGACAGGAGCGCGTTCTCCAGGCGTTGACCGAATGCCAGCGCGGTTTGTGTGCAGTGCCGCACGGCGAGGCGCTGCCCTCCGGGGACGTATCGGTGCGCGCCGGCAGCAACGAGATGCGGATCCGGCTCAAGGGGCGCAGCGGCCTTCATTACGAAGCGTTGTCGATCTACCGCTGCCTGCGCAGAGCGCTGGTCGAGCAGCCGGCGCTGCCGGCCGCGGTGGTCGCGGGCTGATCCGCGGTTTTTCGACCGCGTCACACCTTCGTCACCGCCAGTCGCACTGCCAGCGCGACGAACAGCGCGCCCAGCGCGCGATTGACCCAAACCTGAATCCGGCTTCCAGGCGCGAGCCAGCGCGAGCCGGCGCGCGCCGCCAGCCGCGCCACGCCCAGGTTGAAGAAGGTGCTGTTGACGATGAAGACGGCCGAAAGCGCGGCGAGCGCGAAGGTGCGCTGCGGCGCAGCGGGGTCGACGAACTGCGGCAGGAACGCAAGAAAGAACAGCGCGACCTTCGGGTTGAGGACGTTGGTCAGGAAACCCTGGGCGAACGCGCCGCGCGATGACGCGCTGGCCGCCGGCGCGCGCGCCGCCGGCGATCGCGACCCCAGCAGCATCCGGCTCCCGAGCAGTGCGAGGTAGATCGCGCCGGCCCACTTGACCGTCTCGAACGCGACCGCCGAAGTGGCCAGCAGCGCCGACAGGCCGAGCGTCGCGGCCGCCGTGTGGACCAGGCACCCGGCCGAGACTCCCAGCGCCGCGGCCGCCCCGGTGCGCGCGCCATGCGCGGCGGCGCGCTGCGCCACCAGCAGCATGTCGGGCCCCGGCGTCAGGTTGAGCAGCAGGCCGGCAACGACGAACAGCGCCCATTGATGCAGGTCGGGCATGGTGCCGTCAGGCCGCCTTCTTCACGGCGCCATCGCGCAACTCGCGACGCAGGATCTTGCCGACGTTGGTCTTCGGAAGCTCGCTTCGGAACTCGATCGAGCGCGGCAGCTTGTAGCCGGTCAGGTTCTCCTTGCAATACGCGAGCAGGTCGGCCTCAGTCAGCGCCGGGTCCTTGCGCACGACGAACAGCTTGACCGCCTCGCCCGAGTGCGCGTCGGCGACCCCCACGGCGGCGCACTCGAGCACGCCCGGATGCAGCGCGACCACCGCCTCGATCTCGTTCGGATACACATTGAAGCCGGACACGAGGATCATGTCCTTCTTGCGGTCGACGATCCGGGTGTACCCCTGCTCGTCCATCGTTCCGATGTCGCCGGTGCGGAAGAACCCGTCGCCGGTCATCACCATCGCGGTCTCCTTGGGCCGCTGCCAGTAGCCGGCCATCACCTGGGGGCCGCGCACCGCGATCTCGCCGACGCTGCCCGGCGGCAGGTGGTTGCCGTCGTCGTCGAGGATCGCGAGCTCCGTCGAGGGCAGCGGCACGCCGATCGAGCCGGTGTAGCGGTCGGTATCGGTCGGATTGCCGGTCACCGACGGCGAGGTCTCGGACAGCCCGTAGCCTTCGCAGATCGGGCAGCCCGTGACCTTCAGCCATTTCTCCGCCACGGCCTGCTGAACCGCCATGCCGCCGCCGACCGACAGCCGCAGCGAGGAAAAATCGAGACGGCGGAAGGCCTCGTTCTCGGCGAGCGCGTTGAACAGCGTGTTGACCGCCGGGAACGAGTGGAAGCGGTTGCGCTGCAGCTCCTTGACCAGAGCGGGGAAGTCGCGCGGGTTCGGGATGAGCAGGCAGCGGCCGCCGATGCGCGCCGACAGCAGCGCGCAGCAGGTCAGCGCGAAGATGTGATACAGCGGCAGCGCAGTCACGGTCGCGGACTGCTCGCTCGGATCCATTTTCGCCAGCGCCGGCTGATTCCAGGCTTCCGACTGCAGCACGTTGGCGACGATATTGCGATGCAAAAGGGTCGCGCCCTTCGATGCGCCGGTCGTGCCACCGGTGTATTGCAGGAATGCGACGTCTTCGCGCCCGACCGGAACCGGCGTCCGCTTCAGGCTTGCGCCCTGCCGCAGCACGTCGCGGAAGCGCACTGCCGGCAGCTCGAACGCGGGCACCATCTTCCTGACGTGGCGGACGACGAAGTCGACCAGCAGGCCCTTGGCCCCGCCGAGCAGCTCGCCCATGCTGCAGACCACCAGGGTGCGCGTCGGCACGCGTTCCAGCACGGCCTGCACCGTGTGCGCGAAGTTCTCGAGCACGAAGATCGCGCGCGCGCCGGAGTCCTTCAGCTGGTACTCGAGCTCGCGCGGCGTGTAGAGCGGATTCACGTTGACCGCCGCGGCCCCGGCGCGCAGCACGCCGGCCATCGCGACCGGGAACTGCAGCACGTTGGGAAGCATCAGCGCCACGCGATCGCCGCGCGCCACGCCCTGCGCCTGCAGCCAGGCCGCGACCGCGCTCGAGCGCCGGTCGAGCTCGGCGAAGGTCATGTCGGTGCCGAGCATCGAATAGGCGATCCGCGGGCCGTACTTAGAGAACGCCTCCTCGAGCAGTTCGACCAGCGAGGCGTAGCGCGTGTCGTCGATGTCGGCCGGAACGCCGGCCGGATAGTTCTTCAGCCATAGGCGGTCGGCTGGTGGCATGTCTGGGGGTCTCCTCGGGAGCGTTCTTGTCCGTGTGGGAACGTTCTTGTCCGTGAACTGAATCGCGAGCGTCACGCCTCAAAGCGGCGTCATCCCCGGGCTCGTCCCGGGGATCCACGTCGACACGACGCGCAAGCACTTCGTCCCGCGCCGACGTGGATGGCCGGGACAAGCCCGGCCATGACAATGCTACTGGCGTTGCCCTGAATCGGCGTCATCCCCGGGCTTGTCCCGGGGATCCACGTCGGTGCGAACTTCAGTCGCTTCGTCTCGCGCCGACGCGGATGGCCGGGACAAGCCCGGCCATGACCGCAGTTGGCAGAGTCCGGTGCAGGGACACCTGCCTCACTGCGAAAAATCATACGCGCCGCCCTTCCCCGCGTCGCCGAGCGCCGCGGTCACCGGCGCCAGCGCGTCCAACCGCGCGGCGCGCTGCGGCGGCGGCAATGCCGCCAGGCGCTTGACCGCCTCGAAGAACGGGCGCCCCAGGCCGCCGCTGTCGCGGATCAGCGCCTCGAACGCCGGCACGCGGTCGTAGTACGCGCCGATCGAAGCCAAATGGGCGTTGTTGAGGCCCTTCGCGAAGTACCCGTCGTATCCCGTCCAGCCGTCCCAGCGCTGGTCGCGGACCCGCCGGTAGCGCTGTTCGAGCGCCTCCAGGATCTCGCGCTTGCGGGCTCGCTTGTCGGCGTCGGGCACGGCACTCGCGTACGCGGCCTCGAGCTCCTGCCGCGCCGAGAGCAGCAGCGCCAGGAACTCGCGCCGGCGCGCCTCTAAGCGCTCGTACTCGGCGGTCATTGCCGGATCGGCGCGCTGCGCAAGCCAGCGCCGTACGCCAACGCGCTCGACCGCGGTCGCGAACGATTCGTTGAAGGTGGTGTCGTCGTGCACGTACACGACCTGGTGCGCGAGCTCGTGGAAAATCAGCCGCGCCAGCTCAGGCGGCGGCAGGCCGATGAAGGTATTGAGCAGCGGGTCGTCGAACCAGCCCAAGGTCGAATACGCCGGCACCGGCACCACGGCGACGTCGTAGCCCTCGCGCGCGAGATCGGCGCCGAGGCGCTCGGCGTCCGCGCGGTCGAAGTAGCCGCGGTAGCCGGCGCAGCCGAACAGCGGGTAGCACCAGGTCTTCAGCCGCAGCGACAGCTCCGGCGTCGCGAACACGTTCCAGACCGCGGCCGTGCGCTTGAGGTCCGCGTAGCGCGTGTAGCTGCGGTTGTCGGGCAGCCCGAGCTCACGCGACGCGAACTCGCGCATCTCGCGCGCCTGCCGCAGCCTGTCCTTCAGCGACGACGGGGCGGCCGGATCGGCGAGCCAATCGTCGATCGGGCGCGCGGCGCGCAGCAGCGCCATCTGGCCGCGCGCGGCCTGGGCGTAGTAGCCGAGCGAGCTGCAACCCGACACGAGCGTCAGGGCCGGGACGATCGCCGCGAGCAGCAGCGCCGAGCAGGCGGGGTGTCGCCGCATGGGGCCCGGCGCAACCCGTCAGCCGGCGTCCCGCTCGGCAGCCGGAGATCGCGGCGCGCCCGCCGGCGGATCCGACGACGCATCCGGCGACCGCTGGGGTGCTCTTCGAACCTGGACCAGGCAGTCGTAGAAGGCGGGCCCCCTGCCGAGGTCGGTGAGGCGCTGGTGCGTGACTTCGTTGGCGTTCTTGCCGTCGCGTGCCAGTTTCTTCCACCAGACCGACAGCGCGACCACGACCCCCGGGCGCGCGCGATCGGTCACGCGCGCCAGCAGGTCGAAGCTGCCGCGATCGTTGAAGACTTCCACGCGGTCGCCGTCGGCGATCGCTCGCGGCGCAGCGTCGGCCGGGTTGATCTCGAGCGCCGGCTCGCCTTCGGTGTCGCGCAGGCTGCGCACGTTGACGAAGCTCGAGTTGAGGAAGTTGCGCGCCGGTGGCGAGATGATGGCCAGCGGGAAGCGCCGCACGAGCTCGGGCGCGCTGGTCGGCCCCTCGTAAGGCGGGAGGTAGTCCGGGACGGGGTCCAGGCCCGCATGCGCGAGGCGCCCGGAGGCGAACTCGCAGCGTCCGCTCGGGGTCGGAAAGCCGCCGTGCGCGAACGGCGCGTAGGGCGCCGGCAGATCGAGGCGCTGCCACCCGTCGCGCTTGATGCGCGCCCAGTCGTAGCTCGAGGCGCCGCAGCGCCGGAACGCGCGCGCCGCGATCTCGTCGTCCGATTCGCGCAGGCAGGGGTCGTCGAAGCCCATTTTCGCCGCCAGGCAGCGGAAGATCTCGCTGTTGGGCCTTGCCTCCCCCAGCGGCTCGATCGCCGGGTTGTTGGCGACGATGTACAGGTGGCCGTACGCCTTGTGCACGTCGACGTGTTCGAGCTGGGTCGTCGCCGGCAGCACGAAGTCCGCATAGTCGGCGGTGTCCGTGACGAAGTGCTCCAGCACGACCGTGAACAGGTCCGGCCTTGAAAAGCCGCTCGCGACGGCCCGGGATTGAGGCGCCACCGCGACCGGATTGCTGTTGTAGACGATCAGCGCCTCGATCGGCGGCTCGGCATGGTGGAGCGCGTCGCCGATCGTGCTCATGTTGATCGTGCGCGGCTCGCGGCCCGCGAGCAGGTCGGGCCGGGTCAGCGCCGCCTCGTCCGGCTCGAACGCCCCGCTCGACGACAGCAGCACGCCGCCGGCCGGATCGCGCCAGTGGCCCGCCAGAGCCGGCAGGCAGGCGATCGCGCGCACCGCGTTGCCGCCGCCGTGCGCGCGCTGCATCCCGTAGTTGAGCCGGATCGCGGCCGGCCTGACATGCCAGTAGTCGTGCGCGAGCTCCTCGACCTCGCGCGCGGAGACGCCGCAGATCGCGGCCGTGCGCGCCGGATCGAACTGCCTCGCGCGCGCGGCGAGCGCGTCGAAACCGAGCGTGTAGCGCTCGATGTAGTCGCGATCGAGCCAGCCTTCCCGCACCAGCACGTGGATCAGCCCGAGCGCGAACGCGCCGTCGGTTCCCGGCAGCAACGCGATGTGCCGGTCGCAGCGTTCTGCGGTGAGCGAGCGGTAGGGGTCGATGGCGATCAGCCGCGCGCCGCGCCGGCGCGCTTCCTGCGCGCGGCTCCACAGATGCAGGTTGGAGGCGACCGCGTTGGCGCCCCAGAAGACGATGAGCCGGCTGTTTTCGAACTGCTCGATGTCGGTGCCGTTGCGCGTGCCGAGGGTGCACAGCAGCGCCTCGCCGCCGGCGCTCGAGCAGATCGTGCGGTCGAGCCGGCTCGCGCCGAGACGATGGAAGAACCGCTGCGCCATCGCCTCGCCCTGCACCATTCCCATCGTGCCCGCATAGCTGTACGGCACGATCCGCTGCGGGTCGCGCGCCGCGATCGATTGCAGGCGCGCCGCGATCTCGTCGAGCGCCGAATCCCAAGGGACGGCCTCGAAGCCGCCCCGGCCAGGACCCTTGGCCCCGGTGCGCCGAAGCGGCGTCAGGACCCGCTCGGGGTGATAGGTGCGCTCGAGATAGCGGCTGACCTTGGTGCACAGCGCGCCGCGCGTGGTCGGGTGCTCGGGGTCGCCCGCAACGCGCACCGCGACCCGGCGCCCGCCCTCACGCCTCACGGTGACCAGCATCGCGCAGGTGTCGGGGCAGTCGTGCGGGCAGGCGGCGCGGACGATCTCGGTGTCGGGGGAATCCCGGGGGACGGGGGGCATCGGGATGGGTGGTCAAGGCGGCGTGCCGGCAATTTACACCGGCTGCACCGGCGGGCGGGGCTCACATCTTGCGCCGGCGCGAAGCGTCCGCGTTGCACGCCGACGTGGATGGCCGGGACAGGCCCGGCCATGACAGTGCTAACGGCACTCCAATAACCGGCGTCATCCCCGGGCGAAGTCCCGGGGATCCACGTCGGCGTGCAACGCGGACGCTTCGCCTTCGATCGGCCGTCCGCGCCCTAGTCTTCCCCGTGCTTGGTCTCGAACATCACGCCGATCTTCTTGAGCAGCGGCGTGGGCAGCTCGCCGCCGGCACAGACGATCACGGCGTCGTTGTGAATCGCCACCGTCTTGTCATCGAGCTTGAGCTTCACCTTGTCCGGCGCGATATCCTCGATCTGGGACTTCAACATCACGCGCAGCCGCTTCCTCTGCTCGGCTTCCTTCACCGCCGCCCGGTTCTTCTCCTTGACACGGCTGAACGACTCGCTGCGATAGGACAGCGTCACCTTCGAGCCCTGCTGGCCGGAGACCGCAAGGGCCGCCTCGAGCGCGCTGTCGCCGCCGCCGACCACCAGCACGCGCTTGCCCTTGTACTGCTCGGGATCGATCAGCCGGTACACGACCTTCGGCTGCTGCTCGCCGGGCACGTTGAGCTTGCGCGGCGTGCCGCGGCGGCCGATCGCGAGCAGCACCGCGTTGGTCTGATAGCTGCCCTGCTGCGTCTTGACGACGAAGAAGTTGCCGTCCTTCTCGATCGCCTCCATCCGTTCCCGGAAGGCGACCTTCAGCCCCGTCTTGCTCATCACGCCGTTCCAGAACTCGAGCAGCTCCTCCTTGCTGATCTCGGTCATCTTGACGTTGCCGATGATGGGCAGCTTCACCGGCGCGGTCATCGCGATCTTGTTGCGCGGGTACTGGTAGACGGCGCCGCCGAGCGAGTCCTCCTGCTCGATGATCTTGTACTTGAGCTTGGCCTGGATCGCGCCCAACCCCGCCGCGATGCCGGCCGGCCCGGCGCCGACGATCACGACGTCGTACTCGGCGCCGCGACCCTTGAGCGAGGCGGCGGCCTCGAGCGCCTGCCGCCCCTGCTCGGCGGCCTTGCGGATCAGCCCCATGCCGCCCAGCTCGCCGGCGATGTAGATGCCGGGCACGTTGGACTCGAAGTTCGGCCTGACCAGCGGGATGTCGATGCCGCGTTTCTCGGTGCCGAACACGAGCTTGATGGCCTCCACCGGACACGCGGAAAAGCAAGCGCCGTGGCCGATGCAGTGTGCGGCGCCGATCAGCACCGCCTTGCCGTCGATGATCCCGAGCGCCTCCTCCGGGCACGCCTTCACGCACGACGACGAGCCGATGCAGCGCGTCAGGTCCACCACCGGGTGCAGCGACGGCGGCTCGGTCATCCCCTGCTCGATCGACTCGTGCAGCATTTCCGTATGCGCCTCGGTGCGCGCGCGCTGGCCGCGCAGGTAGAGCACGAGCGCCAGGACGATGGGGACGCCGTAGATGAACCAGGAAAGAATGTCGGTAGATACGTGCATTGACGCGCCGTAAAGGAAGAAGGCGGCCGCCTCAGGCTCAGCGGCCGGATGATGCTGCGGCGACGAACATCGCAGCCCGATCAGGACTTTACGTCAGGTGCCGGATGACGCGCACACGCGCGGTTGACGTGGGAAACTTGCCCACACATCATGCGGAACCATAGCTGAAAATTGCCGCAGTGCAAGACCGGCAGCCCCCGTTTCCGCCGATCTCATTAGCCTGATGCCGGTAGAGTTCTCGAGCGGGGTTGGAAAGGTTGCGAAGCTCGGCGTAAGTTTGGGTTTCGATTGCCAATTATCTTCTCAGGTTCTCACCATTGAAGTCCGTTAACACGTAAGGGTGAATGTGATCTGAATCCGGAGCTGCGATCCCCGTGCACCTGTTCGACAAGCGGTGGCTTCACGTTTATGCTGCGCCGCAACATCCAACACGGTAGCAAGGCTGGGCGGGGAGCCCGCGCCGGGGACGAATCCAAGGCACTGAGAGAGCCAAAGCCATGAACAAGATTGCGATCATCGATACGCCGGCCGAGAAGCCGTCGGACGCACCTGCCGCCGATGCCGCGGCTGTCGTGCGCAAGGCGGCAGGGAAGCCGGCGCTCAAGCTGGTGCGCAAACCGCGCACGGCGGTGCCCGACGCGGACTCGCCCGCACCTGCCGCCTCGCCGGCCGCCACGCCTGACGCTGACGCTGCGCCGGCGCAAGTGCCAGGAGCGCGGCGCGAGCCCGCGGCCGAACCAACTCCCGCGGCCGATGCCAGCCCCAAGCGCGAGAAGTCCGATGCGCCGGCAAAGGCGGGAAAGCCTGCGGAGGCAACACCGCCGACCGTGCTCGTCACATCGAGCGTCGCGAAGCCGAATGAGGCTGCCGCCGCGCGCGACCAGCGCTCGTGGATCACGGTGCTGGCGAGCACCACCGTGGCGATCCTGGTCGCATTCGCGATCGGGCGCAGCGGCTGGTACACGCCGGGCGACAACGTCGGCTACTACGTCGGGCTGGCGGGCGGCGTGATGATGCTGCTGCTGCTCATCTACCCGCTTCGCAAGCACGTGGCCGCGCTGCGCACCTGGGGTCCGGTCAAATACTGGTTCGCCGGCCACATGGTGCTGGGCATCGCGGGGCCGGTGCTGGTGCTCGCGCACTCGACCTTCCACATGCGCTCGACCAACGCCGCGGTCGCCCTGATCTGCATGCTGATCGTCGCCGCCAGCGGCATCGTCGGCCGCTTCCTGTACGTCAAGGTGCACCGCGGGCTGTACGGCGAGAAGCTGAACCTGAAGGAATTGCAGGCCAAGGCCGGGTTCGAATCGGACGAGGTGCATTCGAAGCTGCACTTCGTTCCGGAAGTCGAGAAGCGCCTCAAGGAATTCGAAGCCTATGCGCTGCCGGAATACCGCAGCTTCGGACACGACGCCTGGCGCTTCGTGTCGCTCGGCGTGCGCCGGATCTTCGTCTACCGTGCATGCGTCACCGAGCTCGAGCGCGTGATGCGCCGCATCGCCGAACTGCGGAACTGGGATGCGGACAAGTACCGACGGCGCTTCCGCCGCGCCAAGGCGCTGATCAAGGACTACCTGTCGGTGGCGCAGGGCGTGTCGCAGTTCACGATGTACGACCGGCTGCTGAGGCTGTGGCACGTCGCGCACGTACCGCTGGTATATTTGCTCGTCCTCAGCGCGATCGCGCACGTGATCGCAGTGCACATGTACTGAGCAACAAGGGCGCGCCGACGCATCACGGCTAGGTCCGGGATCCGCTCACGGCCCGCGGTCGCCGACCGCGGCTCCGGGGCGAATGCGGCGCCGGCCGGCGCTCCCGGCTGTGCCCCCCGCCCGGCCCCGCGGCCAAAGGCGGGGCTCCATCCAAACGTCGAGCGGGAACCGCCACCGGCCAGCCAAGCCATGCCCCGAACGATCGCACGATTCCCGGCCGCGCTGCGCGCGCTCCTCGCGGCGGCTGCTCTGGCCGTCATGGGCGGTCCCGCCGCGCCGGCGACCCTCGAGGGCGTTCTGTCGCCGGGCGACCTGGTCCAGAGCCACGTCAAGGCGGAGGCCGACTGCGAGAACTGCCACGTGCCGTTCAAGAAGACCGGCCAGGACGAGGCGTGCATCAAGTGCCACAAGGACGAAGGCAAGGACATCGCGGAAAAAAAGGGCTTCCACGGCCGCATCAAGGACCGCGGCGCCTGCCGCACTTGCCACACCGACCACAAGGGGCGCGCCGCCAAGATCGTCATCCTCGACGAGAAGAAGTTCGACCACAACGAGACCGATTTCGCGCTGAAGGACTCGCACATCAAGGTCGAGTGCGCGAAGTGCCACCTGCCGAAGAAGAAGTTCCGCGAGGCTTCGCTCACCTGCTACGGCTGCCACAAGAAGGACGACGACTCACCCAAGGGGCACAAGGGCTCGCTGGGAGAGAAGTGCGACGAATGCCACACGATCAAGAAGTGGAAAGACACGTTCTTCGACCACGACAAGACCAAGTTCCCGCTCAAGGACAAGCACGCGGACCCGAAGGTCACGTGCGCCGACTGCCATCCGAACAACCACTTCAAGAACACGCCGGTCGCGTGCAACGAGTGCCACAAGAAGGACGACGACAAGAACGGCCACAAGGGCAAGTTCGGTCCCAAGTGCGAAACCTGCCATACGGCGAAGGACTGGAAGACGGTCAAGTTCGACCACGACCGCGACACCAAGTACCCGCTGAAGGGCAAGCACAAGACGACCAAGTGCGAGAAGTTCCACACCGGCGACCTGTACAAGGACAAGGCGAAAACCGACTGCTACTCGTGCCACAAGAAGGACGACAAGCACAAGGGCAGCGAGGGCGACAAGTGCGAGAAGTGCCATAACGAGCGCGACTGGAAGGAAACGCCCGATTTCGACCATGACAAGACCAAGTTCCCGCTGCGCGGCGCGCACGCCGACAAGAA
>CAZEIW010000161.1:0-5346 GCA_964512305.1 uncultured Burkholderiaceae bacterium
TCGGAAGCCTCCGCGCGCGTGGGGACCGGGCTCGCGGTCATCGACTCGAGCATCTGCGTGGCGACGATCACCGGCTTGCCCTCGCGCCGGCACGTGCGCACGATCGAGCGCTGCAGGATCGGCACGCGCTCGGGCGGAAGCTCGACCCCGAGGTCGCCGCGCGCCACCATGATCGCGTCGGCGCGCTTCACGATCGCATCCAGGCGCTCGATCGCGGCCGGCTTCTCCATCTTCGCCAGCACGAACGCGCGGCCGCGGATGAGCTCGCGCGCCTCGTCGATGTCCTCGGGCCGCTGCACGAACGACAGCGCCACCCAATCGACCCCGAGCGAGAGGGCGAATTCCAGGTCGCGCCGGTCCTTCTCGGTCAGCGGCGTGATCGGCAGCACGACCCCGGGAACGTTGACGCCCTTGCGGTCGGTCAGCCGCCCGCCCACGATCACGCGCGTATACGCGTGGTCGGGGCCGAATTCCTCGACCTGCAGCTCCATCTTGCCGTCGTCCAGCAGCAGCCTGGCGCCGGGCTCGAGCGCGGCGAAGATCTCGGGGTGCGGCAGGCTCGCGCGGTGCGCGTCGCCGTCGGCGGGATCGAGATCGAGCCGGAAGCGGGCGCCGGGCGCGAGCATGACGCCGCCGGCGACGAACTTGCCGACCCGCAGCTTCGGGCCCTGCATGTCGGCCAGTACGGCGACCGGCCGCCCGAACTCGCGCTCCAGGCGGCGCACCGACTCGAAGCGCGCCTGGTGGTCGGCGTGCGAGCCGTGGCTGAAATTGAGGCGGAAGACGTCGACCCCGGCGACGAACAGCCGGCGGACGACCTCGTCGCTCGAGCTCGCGGGGCCCAGTGTGGCGACGATCTTGGCATTTCGGTTTCTTCGCATGGTGGCGGCTTATGGGCGCGTAAGGCGCGTTGACATGACATTTGAAAGCATCGGTCGCGGGGCATGGCACGCGCTTGCCCCCGGGGCGCCGGGTCGGCTTCGGGCGCGGCTGCGCGATTTCCGTGCGCCGCAATCGCCCTTGCCGGCCAGGCCCGTCTGGGCCCGGCGCAGGGCTCGGCGCGCGCTCGGCAAGCGGCCTAGGCCCGCCGGCGCCAGCGAATCTCGTTCCAATTCGCGAGTTTACCGTACGCGCCGCGACTCGCCCGTGACGAGAATGGCCCGAAAGTCGTTGACGTTGGTGAGCGTCGGCCCGGTCACGAGCAGGTCACCGAGCGCGGCGAAGAAACTGTAGGCGTCGTTGTCGGCCAGGCGCTGCTTCGCGTCCAGGCCGCGCTCGCCGGCGCGCGCCAGCGTGTCCGGCGCCAGCACGGCGCCCGCGTTGTCCTCGGTGCCGTCGATGCCGTCGGTGTCGGCCGCCAGCGCGTAGACGCCCGGGTGGGCGTTCAACGCCAGCGCCAGCGCCAGCAGGAACTCGGCGTTGCGTCCGCCGTGGCCGGTGCCGTGGACCGTCACCGTGGTTTCGCCGCCGGACAGGATCACGGCCGGCGGCGCGGCAGGCTCGCCGTGCAGCGCGATGTAGCGCGCGATGGCCGCGTGCACCTTGGCCACCTCGCGCGCCTCGCCCTCGACGAGGTCGCCGAGCATCAGCGGGTTGAGCCCGCCTTGCAGCGCGCGCCGCGCCGCGGCCTCAAGCGCGTCCGACGCGGTCGCGATCACGGCCGTCTCGCAGCGCGCGAGCTTCGGGTCGCCGGGCTTGGGGGTCTCGTCGCGCCCCTGCCGCAGGTGCTCGATCGCCGCGCGCGGCTGGTCGATCCCGTACCTGGCGAGAATCGACGCCGCATCGGCGCAGGTGGTGGGGTCGGGGACGGTCGGCCCTGAGGCGACCACTGCGGGGTCGTCGCCGGGCACGTCGGAGATCACCAGCGTCATTACCCGCGCCGGCCAGCACTCGGCACCCAGCCGCCCGCCCTTGACCGCCGACAGGTGCTTGCGCACGCAGTTGATCTCGCTGATGCTGGCGCCGCACTTGAGCAGCGCGCGGTTGACCGCCTGCTTGTCGGCGAGCGTCAGACCGTCCGCGGGGCAGGTCATCAACGCCGAACCGCCGCCGGAGATCAGGCACAGCACCAGGTCGTCCTGCGTAAGCCCGCTCACGGCCTGGAGCATCCGGCGGGCGCCGCGCAGCCCGGCTTCGTCGGGGACGGGATGCGAGGCCTCGACCACCTCGATCCGCTCGCACTCCAGCCGGTGGCCGTAGCGGGTGATCACCAGCCCGGAGAGCGGCCCGTCCCAGCGGCTTTCGACCGCGCGGGCCATCGCCGCCGCGGCCTTGCCGGCGCCGACCACGACGGTGCGTCCGCGCGGGCGCGGGGGCAGGTGCGGGGGCAGGCAAAGCGCGGGGTCGACCGCGGCGACGGCCGAATCGAACAGCAGGCGCAAGAGCGCCAGCGACGACGCCTTGGTATCGATCACCGCCCTCCGCGTGCGACCGACTGGTTCGTATTCGAATCAACGACGTTGTTTGGATTGTACGTTCCGTCGCGATGCGATTGTAGATTCCTGAGTAACGATTATAGTTCTCCCACTACTCTGAGAGGGTCGTTTCCCCTTGCGTTCCGCGATCCGCCTCTTGAAGGCCGAGCACAAGGCGCTCGTGGCGGTGCTGCATGCGCTGCTGTACCACGGGCGGGAGATCGAGCAGGGTGCGCCCGCGAACTTCGAGCTGCTGACCGCGGCGCTGCGGTACATACGGGAATTCCCTGAGCGGCTGCACCACCCGAAGGAGGAGCGCAGGCTCTTTCCGCTGCTGCTGCGCCACGCCGATGCGCGCGCGGTGATCGAGCGCCTGGGAGAAGAGCACCGGCTGAGCCCGGTGCGTCTCGACCGCATCGAGGCCGCGCTGGCGCGGTTCAGGACCGAAGGGGTGCCGGCCTACGGCGAGCTGGCGGACCGGCTGCGCGAGTTCGCGCGCTTCCAGTGGGATCACATCCGGGTGGAGGAGTCCGAGTTGCTGCCGCTGGCGGGCAGCTACCTGACCGACGAAGACTGGAAAGCGATCGACGCCGAGTTCGAGGCCGACGTCGACCCGCTAGGCAGCGGCGGCACGGTCGAAGGCGAATTCGCCCAGCTGCGCGAGCACCTGGTCAGGCACGCGCCGCCCACTCTCGGGCTCGTCAACAACATCGTCCCGGGCCGGCGCAGGCCCGGCAGCTGAAGCCCGTCAGGAAAGGCTGACGCGGATCGCGCGCAGCCGCGTGACCGTGTCGTCGAGCATGTCGTTGCCGACGATCCGGCGGATGCGGCGCGCGGTCGCCCGGCTGGCGGCGTCAAGCGCCGCCTTCTTGGTCTTGGCCCGCGGCGTCGGATGGATCTCGAGCTCGCGCCCGTCAAGCGGCGCGGCGCGGCGCTCGACCAGCCGCTTGGCCTCGAGGCCATCGAGCAGGCGGGTCGCCGTGGGGCGCGAGATCGCGAGCTGGTCGGCCACCTCGTGCGGCAGCAGGCCCGGCTGATCCATGACCAGCCGCAGCATGAAAGCCTGCGGCGGCGTGAGATCCAGCGGCGAATAGGCCTTGGCCCATTCACGATCGACCGCGCGGGCCAGCGCTGAGACATTGAAGTACAGACAACGGTCGAACATGACGCCAGCATAGCTGTGAGTGATTCGACTCACAACGAGTTCAGAGCAAATTCAGCTTTTTTATTTGTTACGCAGCGCAACAACCTGCGTCCACCGTAGTGCATGTCCCGCGGTACTGGGTAAGAGTACCCGTGAAGAAAGCTTAAGGAACCGCGATGCGGATACTGTGTCTCGGGAACTCGAGTATCGCGATGGCGTCAGTGCTTCTCATTCTCCGGCCAGAAACCGGCCCTCATTTGCGTAGCAACCAAAGCACCAGCGAGATCACGGCCGAGATCAGGATGGACGTTGTGACGGGAAAATAGAAAGTGAAGCCGCGGCGTGCGATCACGATGTCGCCGGGCAGGCGACCCAGGCCAAGTCTCGCGATGACGGGCCAGAGGAGGCCGGCAACGACGAGCGTGATTCCGAGGAGGATCAACCAGCGGGACATGGGGGTGCTCCCGGGGGGATCGTACCGCCCACGGGGTGGGTTCTTGTCTATGACAAATCTTCGACAGTGCGGTTCGGTCGATCGTTCATGGCAAAACCATCGCCCCGGCCTCGACAGGGGAAGGATTTCGCCGCGGGTTGTCGGGGCCGCGGTTCTCGCCGATGATGGCGCGCACGACACGCCATGGCGAGGGAGAGCGCAATGAACCGACGTGCATGCTGGCTGGGCATCGTGCTGGGTCTCATCTGCCTGGGCGCCGCCGGGGCGGATCCGGCGAGCGCGAAGAAGACCGTGGCCACGCTGGGTACGGCGCTGCCGTCGGACTTCCCGGCGATCGTGAACCCCTACCTGGGCGTGCCGGTGCTCGGTTTCGGCGCCCGCGGGCATGTCGAGCGCGTGCCCGTGATCTTTGTGCACGGGAACAACGACACGCCGTTTCCGACCGCGTGCAACCCATTCGGCTACATCCACAACGCGGCCCAGTACTTCCTCAGCCACGGCTACCGCGCCTCGGAAATCTGGGGCCTGGGTTACCAGGGCGATCAGTGCGACCTGCTGGACGAGATCACGCGCAAGGCGGGCGTCGGGCACAGCACGGCGGCCGGTGTGGCGCTGCTGCGCAAGTTCGTGCACGCCGTGCTCCAGTACACCGGCGCAGAACAGGTCGACATCGTCGGGCACAGCCTGGGCGTCACCGTGTCGCGCGAGTGGCTGATGCAAGACAGCGCCTACCCGCTGGTGCGCGCGCTGGTTGCGATCGACGGCCCGAACCACGGCATCATCAACTGCTCGCCCTCGCCGCTCAACTTCTACCAGCTGCCGGCGAGCGGGGGTTTCGTCCCCGACAGCGCGATCTGCGAGGAGTACGGCTCGGACCACACGCAGCTGCTGTCGGTCTTGAATGGCGCAGGCGAGACGCCAGGGCCGACGCACTACCTCGTGATCCGCAACATCGCGAGCGCGTCGCCGCAGAGCGGGGACTTCGTCTACCTCTCGGCGCAGGACGGCGTCCTGCCCGCGGTGCCGGCCGAGGATCGCGACGGCGATCCGCACGACTTCTCGGGCAGCGCACTGCTCGCGGGGGCGACGACGGTTGATCTGGTGGGGCAAGGCCAGTACGACGCGGTGCTGGGGACGGCGCACCTGGGCATCCTGAATTCCCCGGCCGCGTGGCAGGCGGCGCTGGATTTCCTGCAGAACCTGGACGAGCGAAACTAATCTGCCCGTCCGCCCTCCCCCGCACCCCGCCCTGCTCCCCTCTCCCGCGCGCCCCCTGCTCCCTACTCCCGCGCGCCCCTGCTCCCCTCTCCCGCTTGCGGGAGAGGGGTGGGGGT
>CAZEIW010000162.1:0-11048 GCA_964512305.1 uncultured Burkholderiaceae bacterium
AAGGATCAGGCGCCGGAGCATCGACCGCCCGAGGAAGACCCGCAATTCGCGCGCATGGAGGGCGCGACTTTAGCGCGTCTTCGGCGCCCGTCGTCGGCGCCAGCGGTCGGCGTCAGACCGCTTCGGCCTTCAACCTGACTCCGTGCGCGGCAAGCTCGCCGCGCTCTTCGACGAAGAAGTCGATCACCGCCCGCACGCGCCGGGGCAGGTGTTCCCGGCTCGGGTAGACGATGGTGTGGAGAACGGTCCCCGCATGCCATTGCGGAAGCACGCGCACCAGCCTGCCGTCCGCGAGCCTGTCGGCGACGCCGTAGTGCAGCAGCGTTCCGATGCCGCTGCCGTCCAGCACGGCCCGGCGCACCAGGGCGAAGTCGTTCGATTGCAGGATCGGGCTGACCGGTACGAGGACCTGCTTTCCTTCCGCGTCGGTGAGCTTCCAGTGGTCGCGGTGCAGGGCACCGCTGTAGCCGATGCAGTCGTGGCCGGCAAGGTCGAGCGGCTGCTTCGGCACGCCGTTGAGCTCGAGGTACCCGGGCGACGCGCACAGCACGATCGGCGACTGCCCCAGCGGGCGCGCCACGAGCGTGGTCGACATGCCGTAGGTGGTGGGCGTGATCGTCAGGTCGTAGCCGGACGCGATCGGGTCGGTCGAGTGCTCGAACAGCCCGACTTCGAGCGTGATATCCGGATACCGCTGGTGGAACTGCCGCAGCTTCGGCGCGAGCACCTCGAGACCGAACTCCACCGGGACCGCCATTTTCACCCGGCCGGCGATGCTCCCGGTGCCGGCGCCTACCATCTCCTCCGCGGCGTCGATGTCGGCGAGAATCTGCCGGCATCGCGCCAAGTAGGCCTCGCCCGCCTCGGTCAGGTTCAGCGATCGAGTGGTCCGGTTGAGCAGGCGCGCGCCCAGATGGGCTTCGAGATCGGCGATGAGCCGCGTGACGACCGCCTGGTCGAGCACCAGGCGTCGCGACGCGCCGGCGAAGCTGCCTTCGTCGATCACGCTCGCGAAGGTTCGCATCGAAAGCAGACGGTCCATGGCCGGTCATTCCCCGGACGACAGCGAAATCATCCGACAAACCAATCGGTTGGTAGTCTCAACACGCAAAAAAATTTTTTACCCGGCAGGTTCGACCAGCGCCGACCTGAGCTGCTCCGCCACCACGTCATACTGCCCGCGCTCGCCCGAGGCCCGCGCGACGACCAGCGCGCCCTGGATGGTCGCGAAGATCCACAGCGCGGCGTCATCCGCGGAGCGCCCCGTGCGCCGGATCGTGCCGTCCCGGTACCCCTGCTCCAGGATCCGGACCAGCCATTGATGGTGCAGCTCGCGCAGCTTGCGGACCCCCGCGCGGATCTCCCGCGGCAGCACGCCCCAGCTTGCGACGAGCGCACCGCCCGGGCACAGCCTGTCGCCGGCGCACAACGCGTCGCCGATCGCCCGCAGGTGGCCCCGCAACTGCTCGTCGCCGCTCTTTCCGCTGTCGCCGCGCGCGGCCGCCTCCAGCCGCGCGGCGTTCTGCGCCAGCAGTTCCAGCGCCAGCTCGTTCTTGGATTTGAAGTGGTGGTAAAGGCTCGGCTTGCGAATGCCGACGCGCTTCGCCAGATCGTCGAAGCTGAAGCCGTTGAACGATCGCGTCTGCAGCAGCTCTTGGGCCGCCGTGACCACCTTTTCTCGAGTCGAGACCGCCATGTTCCAACGCGTCCGGTCGCCAGCACCGCGCCTACCATACGGTAGGTTGGGTGCGCTGTCAATCCCTCGCGGTCAATCCCTCGGCGTCAATCCGGCACGTCGGAGCCCGCCCCGAAAAGGCTGCAAAGCGGCGCCGCCGTCGGCCCCAGATCGACGACGTCGCCATGCGCGGGAATCAGCCAGCGCGGGCGATCCCTCTCGGCCTGCGCGCGCAACCAGCTTCGCAGCGCGGCCTTGTCCTGGACCATGAACAGCGGCGCGATCTTGTTGAGCCGCAGGCCGGGTGCGGTGCCGCTCAGACCGAACAGAAGCTTGATGACCGGGTTGGCCGGCAGCCGCGCCAAGTTCATGATGACGTCCGTGACGTACCAGGCCAGCCCTTCGGCGGTCCGGATCCGGATCAGCGCCTCTCCGGTCTTGTAGTGCGGCATGTCGGTCAGGGAGAGGCGTTCGCCCGCCAGCGCCCCCGCCTCGTCGAGCGGCCGGATGTCCTTCAAGCCGCTTCGGGCCGCGACGCGCGCGATCGCCTGTGCGGGCGCGAACACGGGCGCGTCCGGGTACCGTTCCTTCCAGGCGCGCAACCCCAGGTGGTGGAACGCGTTGGTCGCGATCAGCGCCCGCACGCCGCCGAACGCGTCCATGGCGCGGATGACCGGGTCGCCGACGCCGCACGGCGGGCTCGCGACGATGACCCCTCCCGCGACCCCAACCGCGAGCGAGTTCGCGGTGCCCGGCCCGAACGAATACTCGAACGTCTGGATCAGCGGATCGGTGCTCACCTGGTTCCAGGCGCGGTCGGTGTGTGGCATCTGTCGCCTCCCCGGGGTTTCGAGCCGCCTCGATCGTAGCGCCTTGCCCACTGGTTCCGAGGCGCGCGGTGCCGACCCAAGTCGGTCATTTTCTCGCCCCGTGGGAGGATGTACCCTGTGCCCGGCACAAAAAAGGAGGGCATCGCGATGAGCTCCACGCCACAGGAATATCGCGGCGCAAGCGTGGTCGTGCGCTTCGACGGCAAGAAATGCATTCACTCGCGCCACTGCGTGCTCGAGCAGCCGATGGTGTTCGAGGCCAACGCCAGGGGTCCGTGGATCCATCCCGACGCCGGCCCGGCCGAAGCCGCGATCGGCGTCGCGCACAACTGCCCGTCGGGCGCGATCACCTACGAGCGCCTCGACGGCGGCCCGCAGGAATCGGCGCCGCCGGTCAACACCGCCCACGTGCGCGAAAACGGCCCGCTCGCGATTCGCGCCGAGCTGCAGGTTGACGGCAAGCCGGCCGGGTTCCGCGCCACGTTGTGCCGCTGCGGGGCGTCGAAGAACAAGCCGTGGTGCGATGCGAGCCACGTCTCCATCGCGTTCAGCGCGAGCGGGGAGCCTGCGACTCAATCGTCAGAGGCACTGGTCACGCGCAACGGTCCGCTGCAGGTCACGCTGCTGAAAGACGGTCCGATGGTGCTGGCCGGCAACCTCGAGATTTGCAGCGGCACGGGAAGAACCGTGACGCGCACTCAGAAGGCCGTGCTGTGCCGCTGCGGCGGCTCGGCGAACAAGCCGTTCTGCGACGGCACGCACAAGAAGATCGGCTTCACCGGGTAGCGCGCGTGGAGGCGGGGCTGGCACCGCTCGCGCTCGTCAATGGGCGGGTCGCGACGCTGGATCGCGCCAACCCGGAAGTCAGCGCGGTGCTGGCCGAGGACGGCCGCTTCGCAGCCGCCGGGTCCGACGCGGAGATCCGGGCGCGCGCTGCGCCCACGACGCGCTTTGTCGATCTCGCCAGGCGGCGCGTGGTTCCGGGCTTGAACGACAGCCATACCCACCTGATCCGCGGCGGCCTCAGCTACAACCTCGAATTGCGCTGGGACGGCGTCGCGTCGCTTGCCGACGCGATGGCGATGCTGAGGGACCAGGTCGCACGTACGCCGCCGCCGCAATGGGTGCGCGTGGTCGGCGGCTTCTGCGCGCACCAGTTCGCCGAGCGCCGGCTGCCGACGCTCGAGGAGATCAACCGCGTCGCGCCCGAGACGCCGGTTTTCATCCTGCACCTGTACGACCGTGCGCTCCTCAACCGCGCGGCCTTGCGCGCGATCGGCTATACGCGCGAGACGCAGCCGCCCCCGGCCTCGTCGATCGAGCGCGACGCGCGAGGCGAGCCGACGGGACTGCTGCTGGCCACGCCGAACGCGCGCATCCTGTATGCGGCGCTCGGTTCGGGACCTAGGCTTGCGCCGGACGACCAGCTGAATTCGACACGCATGTTCATGCGCGAGCTCAATCGCCTGGGCATCACGTCGGTGATCGACGCCGGCGGCGGTTCGCAGAGCTATCCCGACGATTACCGCATCGTTGGGCAGCTCGCCGACGAGGGCGGGCTGACCGTGCGCATCGCGTACAACCTGTTCACCCAGAATCCCGGCGGCGAACTGTCCGACTTCCGGCGCTGGAGCGCCAGCGTCGCCCCTCGCAGCGGCAGCGACATGTACCGCCTGAACGGCGCGGGCGAGATGCTGGCCTACTCGGCGGCCGATTTCGAGGATTTCCGCCAGTCCCGGCCCGACCTGCCGGTGGGTATGGAGCCGGACCTCGAGGCCGTCGTGCACCACCTCGCGCAGGTGCGCTGGCCGTTCCGCCTGCACGCGACCTATGACGAGACCATCTCGCGCGCGCTCGACGTCTTCGAGAAGGTGGATCGCGACGTCCCGCTCTCCGGGGTGCGATGGTTCTTCGACCACGCGGAGACGATCAGCCCGCGCAATATCGAGCGCGTGCGCGCGCTGGGCGGCGGCATCGCGATCCAGCACCGGATGGCCTATCAGGGCGAATACTTCGCCGAGCGCTATGGCGAGGTGGCCGCGCGCCGCGCGCCGCCGATCCGCCGCATGCTGGAGGCGGGAATCACCGTTGGCGCCGGCACCGACGCGACGCGCGTGGCGAGCTACAACCCGTGGATCGGGCTCTACTGGCTGGTGACCGGCAGGACCGTCGGCGGATACCGGATCTACGACGCGGACAACCGCCTCGATCGCGAGATAGCGCTGCGGCTGTGGACCGAAGGGAGCAGCTGGTTCTCCGGCGACGAGGCCGTCAAGGGCCGCATCGCGCCCGGCTGCCTGGCCGACCTCGCAGTGCTGTCGCGCGACTACTTTTCCGTGCCCGAAGAGGACATCAAGGACATCCGCTCGGTGCTCACCGTGGTCGGCGGCAGGATCGTGCACGGGGACAATGAGTTCCGTGACCTCGCGCCGCCGCTTCCACGCGCGTCGCCGGACTGGTCGCCGGTCAACGTATATGGCGGCTACCAGCACGGCGGCGCGATCGCCGCCCGGACAGCGCTGCGCCGGCAAACGTCCGCCCGCTGCCGCCACCACGCCATCGAGGGGGACGATCCGCGCCTTTGGGGTTCCTTCGGCTGCGCCTGCGGCGCTTTCTAGGCTTGCGAGGCGAGGCTTCGTTTCGCCGCCACGAAGTGAGTCACGTTCGGCGCCTGAACCAGCAACCGGTCAACATGCTGCTGCAACACGCGATCGGCGTTCGTCACGCGCTCGTGCTGTCGCAGGTGCTCGAGCCAGGACTCGACCAGGAACGTCTCCAGGTAGCGACCGCGCACGGCGGTGTCCTCGTAGACCCCCCACGCGTAAGCGCCGTCGCGCCGGCGCTGATGCGCCAGCCTCTCGAGCGCGGCGAGAAACTCATCGCGATGCTCCTGCGCGAGCCGGTATTCGACCGTCACGAGCACGGGACCTTCATCGTCCTCGACCTCCCGGCCGACGACGGCGGGCCAGTGCATCGACGGCGTCAGATCGAGGCCGGCGCCGGACTGCAGCTTCCAGCGCCAGGTCAGCGGAATCGCGAGGAGCAGGCCGGCGGCGGCGATCAGGTGCGCGGCCTCCAGACCGCCAAGCCGCGCGACCTCGCCCCATATCGCGCTGCCCACCGTCAGTGCGCCGAAGAAGCATGTCACGTAGATCGCGAGCCCGCGCCCGCGCACCCATTCGGGCAACGCGAGTTGCGCCGAGACATTCAGGCTGGAGAGCACCGCGATCCAAGACACGCCGGCGAGCGCGCTCGCGGCAAGTGCCGAATACAGGTCGTGCGCCAGTCCGTAAAGGCACATCGCGACCGCGGTCCCAAGCGCGCCGGCACCCATCATCCGGTCCGCGCCGAGCTTCGCCTTCAACCGGGGCAGCGCGAATGCGCCGCCGACCGCGCCGGCACCGATCGCCCCAAGGAGCACGCCGTAGACCTCGGGGCCGCCCCCGATCGCGTCGCGTGCAACCAGCGGCAGCAATGCCCAGTAGGCGCTGGCGAACAGGAAGAAGGCGGCCGCGCGCACGAGCGTCGCGCGCAGCGCGCGGTTGTGTCTGGCATATCGCACCCCGACGCGGATCGCGCTCGCGAAGCGCTCGGCCGGCAGTCCGCTGCCGGTGCGCGGCGGCGCGCGCCACCAGACCAGCGCGCCGACCGTGGCCAGATTGCTCGCGGCATTGATCCAGAACGGCGCGGCGATTCCCGCCGCGACGGTGACGGCCCCGCCCAGCGCGGGGCCGAGCGCGCGGCTGATGTTGACGCCGACGCTGTTGGCGGCGATCGCGGCCGGCAGGTCCGGGCGGGGCACGAGCTGCGGCACGATCGCCTGCCACGGCGGGCTGCTGAGCGCGGACGTCGTCTGGATCAGGAACGCCAGCAGCAGTAGTGATGCCGGCGTCACGCGACCGAGCGCGACCAGCAGCGCGAACGCCGCGCAAAGCAGCGTGCCCGCGATCTCCACCGCCAGCAGGAAGCGCCGCCGGTCGACGATGTCGGTCAGCGCGCCGGCAGGCATCGCGAACAGGAAGATCGGCAGGCTGGTCGCGACCTGGACCAGCGACACCATCCGCGGATCGGCATCCAGGGTCGTCATCAGCCACGCACAGGCGGCGGCATACATCCAGCTGCCGATGTTGGAGACGACGGTGGCACTCCACAGCACGGCGAACGGGGCATGGCGGAACGGCTGCAGCGACGTGTGCGCGGCTGCCGCCGGAGCGGACGGGCTCGCATCGGCGCCTGTCGTTCCCCGCTTCATCGCGAAAGCCCGGCAAACCCGCTCCGGGGCAGTCAGGCGGCGAGCATCCGCACTTCCCTCTGCGGCACCGGGATCGCGATGTTGCGGCTGCGGAAGGCGTCCAGGATCGCCTGGTAGATCTCGCCTCCCGCCGCGGCGTAGTCGGGAGCGCCGACCCAGGGTCCGACGCCGATGACGATCGACGAATCGGCGAGGCGCGAGATGCTGGCGCTGCCCTTCGGATCCTTGAGCACGCGCGAATTGGCGGCCAGCACGTCCCCGATCAGTGAAAGCGCGAGCGGGATGTCGGCCCCGTACGACACGCGCACCTCGACCGCGAGCTGCCTGATGCGGCCGTAGTTGTGCAGGATCTCGCCCGTGATCTTGCGGTTCGGGATCACGACGCGCGACAGGTCGGCGTGCCCGAGCACAGTGTTGAAGATGCCGACCTCCAGCACCTCGCCTTCCTCCTTGACGATCGAGATGTAGTTGCCCACCGTATATGGGCGAGTGAAGATGATCGTGAGACCCGCGGCGGCGTTGCCGAGAACGCCCTGCATCGCCAGCGCGATCCCGGCGCCGGCGACCCCCAGGCCGGCGATCAGCGGCAGCAGCTCGACCCCGAGGTTCTGCAGCGCCATGATCGCGAACAGTCCGAGAACCACCACGCGAACCGTGCGCACCAGCAGCAGGCGGACTGGCTGGTCGAGGTGGAAGCCGCTGAGCGCCTTGGCGGTCATCCGCCCGAGCCACTGGCCGCACAGGTAGCCGGCGACGAGCATCAGGATCGCGACCACCAGCTTGGGGCCGAATTTCATCCCCATGTCGATCGCCATGGTCTTGATCTGGTCGATGGTGTGCAACTGCGCTTCCATAGGATCCCCTCTCGATGGCCGGCCCTCTCACCGGGGTCCGGGTTTGTTTCCCCAAGCCTTGAAGAACGTGTAGCAGAAAACGCCGCCGGCACCAGCGGTCCGGTGCAGCGCGCGGACGCCTTCGTCGAAGGACTCCGCCGCGATCATGCCGGCCTCGGTCGCGGCGCCGCGGACGCCTTCGATCATCGCCGTGAACGTCTTCTTCGTGAAGCCGTCAACGAGCTCCGGCCTGCCCGGGTCCGCGTACACCATCCGCGGCGAGACACGCACCTCGTCGAAGCCGGCCTGCTGCAGCAAGGGATAAAGCTGGCGGCCGATCAGCGCATTGCCGCCCGCCGCCCGCTGCAATTCGACCAGGCAGCGGATCGCCGCGCGCGCGGCGTCGCTGTCGGGATGGAAATACGCCGACCCGTGGTCGCCCTCGATCACGGTCATCGTCCCGCCGGCGCGCAGGACCTGCTTGAGGCGCTCCAGCGCCTCGACCGGATGCGGGAGATGCTCGAGGACGAAGCAGACGAAGACGTGGTCGAAGGTCGCCGGCGCGAACGGCAGCGCGAAGATGTCGGCCTGAGCGAATTGAACGTTGTCGAGACCGGCGGCTTCGACCCTGGCGCGCGCCTGCGCGATCGACGCCGCCGAAATGTCGACCGACGTGATCCGCGCGCCGGGGCTGTTGCGCGCCAGCGGCACGGTCTGCGCGCCGACGCCGCAGCCGGCCTCGAGGACCCGGCTGCCTTCGGGGAAAGATGTATCCGAGTGCAGCAGTTCGACCAGCGTGCGCGCCTGGTCCTGCAGGCGCGTGCTTTCGTGCGAGTCGTAGCCGTGTACATAAGGCCGGTTCATCGTCCCGTCCGCGGGTGGGGCAGCAGGGCGTCGATTGTCCCGCAAGGGGCGCCGGGCGGTCCGCTCGCGTGGTGCCCTCGAATCATAGATGTAAGCGCACGCTCACATGGAAGTCTATGACGGTCGGGAAGGTCGGTCGGCCGGCCCCGGTTGACGGCGCCCCGCGCCTGCCTATAATCAGCACTCCGCTGCATCGAGTGCTAATCGTGTCGATGCAGTGCGAAGACAAAAGACTTTGGCCTCCCCGACCGCAAGTCGGGGCCTTCGAGGGTTTCGTCAGGAGAAGCTATGAAGATTCGTCCTTTGCACGATCGCGTGATCGTCAAGCGCCTCGACACCGAGCGCAAAACCGCGTCGGGCATCGTGATCCCGGACAACGCGGCTGAAAAACCGGACCAGGGCGAAGTCGTCGCCGTCGGCCCGGGCAAGAAAGACGACAACGGCAAGCTGATCCCCGTCGATCTGAAGGTCGGCGACCGCGTCCTGTTCGGCAAGTATTCCGGCCAGGCCGTCAAGGTCGAGGGCGACGAGCTGCTCGTGATGCGCGAGGAAGACATCATGGGCGTGATCGCCTGAGCGGAGTCTGCCGCTCGAAGGTTTGCGGCCGGTCGCGCGGCGACCGGCTGATGGTCTGAACCAATTTTCGGAGTTTCTGTATGCCTGCCAAACAAGTGTTCTTCGGCGAAGATGCTCGCCATCGGATGGTGCGGGGCGTGAACATCCTCGCCAACGCGGTCAAGGTCACGCTGGGACCGAAGGGACGCAACGTCGTCCTCGAGCGCAGCTTCGGCGCGCCGACCGTCACCAAGGACGGCGTCTCGGTGGCCAAGGAAATCGAGCTGAAGGACAAGTTCGAGAACATGGGCGCGCAGATGGTCAAGGAAGTCGCGTCCAAGACTTCCGACAACGCCGGCGACGGCACGACGACGGCGACCGTGCTGGCGCAGGCCATCGTGACCGAGGGGATGAAGTTCGTCGCCGCGGGCATGAACCCGATGGACCTGAAGCGCGGCATCGACAAGGCGGTGGTCTCGGTGATGGAGGAGCTGAAGAAGATCAGCCGGCCCTGCACCACCAGCAAGGAAATCGCGCAGGTCGGCTCGATCTCGGCCAACCAGGACGACGACATCGGCAAGATCATCTCCGATGCCATGGACAAGGTCGGCAAGGAAGGCGTGATCACCGTCGAGGACGGCAAGTCGCTCAACAACGAGCTCGACGTCGTCGAGGGCATGCAGTTCGACCGCGGCTACCTGTCGCCGTACTTCATCAACAACGCCGACAAGCAGATCGCCATCCTGGACAACCCGTTCGTGCTGCTGCACGACAAGAAGATCTCCAACATCCGCGACCTGCTGCCGGTGCTCGAGCAGGTGGCCAAGGCCGGCCGCCCGCTGCTGATCGTGGCCGAGGAGGTCGAGGGCGAGGCGCTCGCGACGCTGGTGGTCAACAACATCCGCGGCATCCTGAAGACCTGCGCGGTCAAGGCGCCGGGCTTCGGCGACCGCCGCAAGGCCATGCTCGAGGACATCGCCATTCTGACGGGCGGCGTCGTGATCGCCGAGGAAACCGGCATGACGCTCGAGAAGGCCTCCCTCAATGACCTCGGCCAGGCCAAGCGGATCGAGATCGCGAAGGAGAACACCACCCTCATCGACGGCAACGGCGAAGGCAAGGCGATCGAGGCGCGGGTCAAGGCGATCCGGGCCCAGATCGAGGAAGCCACCAGCGACTACGACCGCGAGAAGCTGCAGGAGCGCGTCGCCAAGCTCGCCGGCGGCGTGGCCGTGATCAAGGTCGGCGCCGCGACCGAGGTCGAGATGAAGGAGAAGAAGGCCCGCGTCGAAGACGCGCTGCACGCCACCCGCGCGGCGGTCGAGGAGGGCGTGGTCGCCGGCGGCGGCGTTGCGCTGCTGCGCGCCAAGCAGGCGATCGCCAACATGAAGGGCGACAACACGGACCAGGACGCCGGCATCAAGATCGTGCTGCGCGCGCTGGAAGAGCCGTTGCGCCAGATCGTCGCCAACAGCGGCGAGGAGCCCAGCGTGGTCGTCAACAAGGTCGCGGAGGGCAAGGGCAGCTTCGGCTTCAACGCCCAGACCCACGCCTACGGCGACCTGGTCGCGATGGGCGTGCTCGATCCGACCAAGGTCACGCGCACGGCGCTGCAGAACGCGTCGTCGGTCGCCGGCCTGATGCTCACCACCGACGCGATGGTGGCCGAGCTGGTCGAAGAGAAGGCGCCGAAGGGCGGCCCGGGCGGCGGCATGGGCGGCATGGGCGGCATGGACATGGACATGTAAGTCCACGCGACTTGCACCCATGACGAATGCCCCGCGCGAGCGGGGCATTTTTTTGGTGCGTGCGGTGGCCGTACGCGCTTCAGCCCCACGCCGACCCTCGGGGCGGGCCCCTGAGGGCAGGCGTGGATGGCCGGGACAAGCCCGGCCATGACAGCGCTATCGGCGGCCTCCGTAGCAGGCGTCATCCCCGGGCGCAGTCCCGGGGATCCACGTCGGCGTGGGGCTGAAGCGCCTTGTCTCGCCCCGACGTGGATGGCCGGGACGAGCCCGGCCATGACGGTGCTATTGGTG